>NZ_FMXF01000005.1:0-266903 GCF_900103435.1 Sinorhizobium sp. NFACC03 | reverse complement strand
ATCGATCACGTCGTCAACAAGAAGGCTGACGTCATCCGCGTCTACCTGCCGCCGGATGCCAACACGCTGCTGTCTGTCACCGACCATTGCCTGCGCAGCCGCAACTACGTCAACGTCGTCGTCGCCGGGAAGCAACCCGGGCCGCAATGGCTGACAATGGAACAGGCCGTGCGCCATTGCAGCATGGGCGTCAGCATCTGGGATTGGGCGAGCAACGATGCCGACAGCGAACCGGATGTCGTCATGGCCTGCTGCGGCGACGTTCCGACGCTCGAAACGCTGGCCGCGGTGCAATTGCTGCGCGAGCATCTTCCGGAAGTGAAAGTGCGTGTCGTCAATGTCGTCAACCTGATGAAACTGCAACCGGCAGAAGAACATCCCCACGGCCTCACGGACCGTGACTTCGATGGTATCTTCACCAGGGACAAGCCGATCATCTTCGCCTTCCACGGCTATCCGTGGCTGATCCATCGCCTCACCTACCGCCGCACCAACCACGGCAACCTGCATGTTCGTGGCTACAAGGAGGAAGGTACGACGACGACGCCGTTCGACATGGTGGTGCTCAACGAGCTCGATCGGTTCCATCTCGCCGGCGATGTCATCGACCGCCTGCCCCAGCTCGGCGCGCGCGCCGCCTATTTCAAGCAGGCAATTCAAGCCAAGCTGATCGAGCATCGCGAATATATCGAGAAGCATGGTGACGACATGCCGTCGATCAGCGGTTGGAAATGGGGCGTTCCGGGTGCGCAACAGGCGAAGCCGAGGACGTCGACCGAGGGTGACAATGTGTAGCCCGCAATGAAGGATCGGTCTGATGGTCCGGCCAGCTGGCAAGGTTGACGTCAGTGCGACACGTCCGGCAGGCGTGCCTCCTGACACGATCCTGCTTTCGAATGGGCACTACAACGTGCTTCTGACCGAGGCCGGTGCCGGGTATGAATCCTGGCGCGGCCTCGATATCACGCGGTGGCGAGAGGACGGCACACGCGATTGCTGGGGCCAGTTCTGCTACATCCGCGACCTTGAGAGCGGCGAGGTCTGGACGATTGGCCGGCAGCCGATCTGCCATCCGGATGCGATCTACGAACACACGTTTCACGGCGATCGTGCCGAGTATCGCTGTTTGCTCGGAGACATCGATCTTCGATGGGAAGTGGCGGTCGCACTGGATTGCGATGCCGAGGTGCATTTGCTGAAACTCTGCAATAAGGGTGAGAAAGCGAGAAAGCTTGAGCTGACAAGCTATTCCGAAGTCTGCCTGAATGGTCGAAGCGCCGATAGCGCACATCCGGCATTTGCCAAGCTTTTCATCGAAACCTGGTTCGATACCGAAACAACCGCTTTGTTCGCACGGCGCCGGCCGCGCAGTGCATCGGAGCGCCCCGTCTGGGCGGTACACGTGTCTGCGTCAAGCCGCCAGGGCCATGTGGTGGAATATGAAACGGACCGCTACAGATTTCTTGGCCGGCGGCGGACGGCCTCAAACCCTGACGCCCTGGTGCCGGGGAGCCGTTTATCAGGGACGACAGGCCCCGTGCTCGACCCTATCTTCAGCCTGCGCCGGACAGTCGATCTGGAACCCTCCGGGATGGAACTGATCGCATTCGTAACGGGCGCAGCCGATAGTGATGTAGACGCTGCCGCAATAGCAAGACGCTTCGCCAATATCGACGCCGCGCGTCAAGCGTTGGTGGACGCCGAGAAAAACAATGAAGGCCCGCCCCAGTCACCCTCTCCTCAAGAGTTGGCCGTCTACAATCGGCTCGTAGCACATCTGGCATTTACTGTTGCCGGCTTAAGGGAAGGCAGCGCGCCCGACACGAGGCGGCTGAACCGCGACGACTTGGGATCGGCGGGACTATCGGGAGCCATCCCAATTCTCCTGCTGCGTATCGACAAAACCGACGAGGACGCTCTCGTCGACAATGTCATCAATGCCCACGCATTCCTTGCCAGTCGCGGATTTCCCTTCGATCTCGCGGTCCTTGATGAAGAGGAAGCGAGCGAAAGCTTGCAGTTGAGCGCCAAGGCGACAGCCCATGTGGAGCAAACCCTGGGCAAAGCCGGGGGTATTCATTTCCCACCGAGGGCCAGTGTTTCGGCCAGTGCAGAAAATGCGATCACGGCCGCCGCGCGCCTCATCCTTTGCTGCAGTCAAGGATCCCTTTCAGATCAACTTTCGGCGAGATCGGCCACCACTTTTCCGACGCTGAAGGAGACCAGGACGAATGTTTCCGCCGCGCACGAAAGGCGTCACGAGGCACCACGAGATGGCCTGCTTTTTTGGAATGGCCGTGGAGGGTTTACCAAAGACGGGCGCGAATATGTGATCGGAGCGGATGCGACGCCAACGCCGTGGTGTAACGTCCTTGCCAATAGCGCGTTTGGCTGCCTGACAAGCGACAGCGGTCTTGGGTACACTTGGGCGGGCAACAGCCAACTGAATAGGCTCACGCCCTGGTCTAACGACCCGGTCTCGGACCCGCCGAGTGAAGTTATCTACTTGCGCGATGAGCAGACGGCGGAGCTATGGACGCCGACGCCTTTGCCTCTCGGCCAAACATCGACGACGAGAACGAGGCATGGCCAAGGTTACACGTGCTACGAAAGCAGTCGCGGACCATTGCATCATGAAATGACTGTCCACGTGCCGGCCTCGGGAGCGATCAAGGTTGTCCGCCTTGCTATTCGCAACGACGGAAAACGACTTCGCCGCCTTACCGCCACCTACTTCGTTGAATGGGTCCTCGGCACACTGCGCGAAAGCGCATGCTCCCGGGTCGAATGCGAATTTGACAGCGAGAGCGGTGCTATCGTTGCCCGGAACGTCTGGGAGGGTGATTTTTCCGGAACGCTCGCATTCGCCGCCTCAAGCGCGCCTGTCCGATCGTTCACATGCGATCGGCGCGCGTTCCTCGGCAGAAACGGTTTCATCGCTCAGCCGGTGGGATTGGAAGGCTTCGATCTCGGGGGACAAACCGGTTCTCTGCTCGACCCCTGCGCAGCCCTCATGGTCAGCGTTTCAATCCCGCCGGCGGTGACCGTCGAGCTGGTATTCGTGCTCGGGCAGGCCGAAAGCCGCGAGGAAATGCGCAGGCTCGTCCGCGAACATGCCGAACCGAGGGGCGCCAGGAACGCGCTGGCAGCCGTTTCACAACAGTGGGATCATTTGCTGAACGCCGTCACGGTCCGAACGCCAGATACGGCCTTCAACCTCATGATGAACCGCTGGTTGCTCTATCAGGTGTTGGCTTGCCGTATCTGGGCGCGAACAGGGTTCTACCAATCCGGCGGCGCCTATGGATTTCGCGACCAGCTCCAGGACGTCGCAGCCCTCGTCCATTGCGCGCCCGATGAAGCGCGAACGCACATCCTTCGCGCTGCCTCGCGCCAGTTTGCCGAGGGAGACGTTCAACATTGGTGGCATCCGCCATCGGGTGCCGGCGTGCGCACACGCATGACGGATGACCTCTACTTTCTGCCCTACGTCGTCCATCACTATGTATCGGTCTCCGGAGACTACGGGCTCCTCAGCGAACAGGTTCCTTTCATCGTCTCGCCGCCTCTAGAGGGCGAGGAGGAGGAGCGCTACGAGGTGCCTCCGGCCAGCCAGGAGAGCGGGACCGTCTATGAGCACTGCTGTCGGGCACTTGACCGAGGTTTGCGGCTAGGCAGCCACGGGCTTCCGCTTATGGGAACGGGCGATTGGAACGACGGCATGAACCGGGTCGGCGCGGAAGGCAAAGGCGAGAGCGTATGGAACGGATGGTTCTTTCTGACCGTCCTTGGATCCTTTGCCGCCATCGCATCGGCGATGGCAGATGACGAACGGGCCAAATGGTGCAAGGAGCGCGCCGAGACCCTGCGCATATCCCTGGAGACCCACGCCTGGGATGGCGCCTGGTATCGCCGTGCCTACTTCGACGATGGCACTCCCCTCGGGTCCCAGTCGAACGACGAGTGTCAGATCGACGCGATCCCGCAGGCCTGGGCAGTTATCTCGGGTGCTGCAGATGCCGAGCGCGCCGCGCAGGCAATGCGCGCGGTTTGGGAGCGGCTCGTTCGTACCGACAGCGGCTTGATACAGCTTTTCGATCCGCCGTTCGACAAGGGCGCGCTGCAGCCCGGCTACATAAAGGGCTATGTGCCCGGAATTCGGGAGAATGGCGGCCAGTACACCCACGCGGCCACGTGGGTGGCGCTGGCGACAGCATTGCTGGGGGATGGCGATCGGGCGTTTCAGCTCTGGAGCATGCTCAATCCCATCAACCATGCCCTGTCACCCAAAGACACCGACCGCTACATGGTCGAGCCATATGTTGTCAGCGCCGACGTCTATGGCGCCGCTCCTCACACCGGCCGCGGTGGCTGGACCTGGTATACGGGATCGGCGGGCTGGCTGTACCGCGTTGGTCTTGAGGCCATTCTCGGCATTCGCCGTCAGGGGCCCCGGCTTTTTGTCGAGCCGTGCATTCCCACCGGGTGGTCGACATACGATGTTGATTTTCGGCATGGGAGATCAACATACCGTATCAAGGTGAGCCGAGATTCCAAACGAGGACAGAAGCACTATTCGCTGAGCCTTGATGGCAGGAAGGTCGCTGACCGAAGTGTTCCACTCGTGGACGACGGACGAGATCACGACGTCCGCCTCGTGGTGGCCTAGCCATGCCGGGATTGTTGTCGACAGACCCCGAATTGAACCGGATGCCGACCGAGCAGGATCTTGCTCGGCTGCAGTTCACGACGCTGCTGTACTATCTGCATTGCACCAATCCCGACAACGGCCTGGTGCGCGACAAGACACAGGAAGATGCACCCGCAAGTATTGCGGCGATCGGCATGGCGCTGGCGACGATCCCCGTGCTTATCGAGCGGGGCATCGTCATTCGCAAGTTCGCCGCAAAGATCGCGCGTCGACGGCTGCAGTTTCTCCTGCAATGCCCGCAAGGGCCGGAGCCGGATGCTTCCGGCTACAAGGGCTTCTTCTATCACTTCCTGGACATTGAGACCGGCCGGCGCGTTTGGGAATGCGAATTGTCGACGATCGACTCCGCCTTCCTTTTCGCTGGTGCACTGACGGTGGCCGCCTATTTTGATGGCGATACGCCGGATGAAATCGAAATTCGCCGGTCGGCAAATGCGCTCTATGAGCGTGCCGACTGGAACTGGGCCTGCGATCACGGACTTACGCTGACCCATGGCTGGCGGCCGGAGAACGGCTTCATTCCCTATCGCTGGCGCGGCTACGACGAGGGCCTGCTTCTCTACATACTCGGCCTCGGCTCGCCGACCCATCCGCTGCCGGCCGAAGCTTACGCCGCCTATACCGAAAGCTACGACTGGCGGAACCTTTATGGTCGCGAGCTGCTCTATTCGGGCCCTCTCTTCACGCACCAGCTCTCGCATATGTGGATCGATTTCCGTGGGATCCGTGACGAGTTCATGCGCGAGCACAACAGCGACTATTTCCAGAACAGCCGGCACGCGACATTCGTCCAGCAGGAATATGCCATCCGCAATCCGCAGAATTTCGTCGGCTACGGCGAGCATTGCTGGGGCTTCACGGCGAGCGACGGGCCGGGTTGGACCAAGCGTACCGTGAACGGCAGCGAAAGGGAGTTTTTCGATTATCTCGCCCGCGGCGCGCCCTTCGGCCCGGATGACGGAACCGTGTCGCCCTGGGCCGTCGTCGCCTCGCTGCCGTTCGCGCCGGAGATCGTCATCCCGACAATCTGGAACTGCGCCCGCATGAAGCTCGGCATGACCAGGCTTTACGGCTTCAAGCCATCGTTCAACCGAAGCTTTCCGGTGGAAGGAACCGAAGCCGGTTGGTGGGTCAGCCCCTACCACTTCGGCATCGACCAGGGCCCGGTCGTCCTGATGATCGAGAACTACCGAACAGGCTTGCTGTGGAACATCATGCGCCGGTGCGCGCCTGTGGTGGTGGGATTGAGGCGTGCAGGTTTTTCCGGCGGCTGGCTCTGAGGGCCAAACCAACAAAAGGTACTCAGATGGACAGCCAGCCAGTACCGATCAGAACGACCGCATTTCGTTTCGCAAGAGCTGTCCGATTTTTCCTGACATCCGAAGTCGGCGGCAGGGCCAGGTGGATGTTTGCCGGGCTCATGGCTCTGCTCTTCGGCTTGAATGGCCTCAACGTGGTGAACAATTACGTCGGCCGCAATTTCATGACTGCGATCGCCGAGCGCCAGATGGATGAGTTCGTTCGGCAAGCGGTCTTTTACGTCTGCGTCTTTGCCGTCCTCACCGTTGTCGGCGTCATCGCGCGCTTTGTCGAAGAACGGTTGGCGCTGCTTTGGCGCGGGTTCCTGACGAGACGCGCCGTCGATCTCTATCTGGAGAATGAGGCCTACTATCGCCTGGAGGTCTCAGGGACGCTGAGCCACCCGGACCAGCGGATATCCGAAGACATCCAGGCATTCACGGTCACCACCCTCTCCTACATCATCATGTTGTTCAGCAGTACACTGACGGTGGTGACGTTCTCAGGCGTGCTTTGGTCCATAAGTCCCCTGCTGTTTGTCGTAGCCGTGCTATATGCGGCTTGCGGCTCCTACATGACGATCGTTTTGGGGCGCCCTCTCATCGGCCTGAACTATGAGCGACTCGACAAGGAAGCGAGCTTCAGGTCCAGCCTCATGCATGTGCGCGAAAACGCTGAATCGGTGATGGTGGCCAGCGTTGAAGGCCAGCAAAAAACGCGATTGATGCAGCGCCTCGATGATCTGATCGCCAACATCCTCACCATTACCGCGGTCAACCGGAACCTGGCCTATTTTACGAGCGGCTACAATTGGATGATTCAGATCATCCCGGACTTGATCATTGCTCCGGCTTTCATGCGGGGGGAAATCGAATTCGGAGTGATCACGCAATCCGGCGCGGCCTTTGCTATGCTCGTGGGCGCGTTCTCCTTGATCGTTCGGCAATTCAATTCGATCTCAAATTTCGCCGCAGTGGTTTCCCGGCTGAGTTCCCTGCTCGAAGCCATTGAAAAGAGCCGAACAAGGGGTGGTGGGACCGGCATCGAACTGGTCAAGCAAGATGGCAATTTGGCCTTCGACCACGTGACGTTGGGCTCGGCTGGCGGCCACGCATTGCTACATGATCTGTCGGTAACGATCCCGCCGGGAACACCGGTGTTGATATCGGGATCGCATGGGGCTGCAGGTGCAGCGCTCTTCAGGGCAACCGCCGGAATTCCGATCGCCGGCGCCGGGCGGATTCTGCGCCCGAACGACCTGATGTTTCTTCCGCAGCGCCCCTATCTGCCGCCGGGGTCGCTTCGGCAAATTCTTCTGCCTCCGGATAACCCGGGCGATGCCTCCGACAGTCAAATGCTCGAGGTCGTGCGCAGCGTTGGTCTCGACGGCCTCGTTCACGACGCGCTCGGGCTGGAGAAGGAACAGGACCGGGAGATGTCCCTGGGTGAGCAACAGCTCTTGGCTGTCGCCAAGGTGCTTCTCGCCAGACCGCGATATGTCTTTCTTGACCGGCTTGAAGCAACCCTCGGTCATGAAACGTTTCGGAAGGTGCTGAACCTGCTCTCCAAGAACGCGATTACCTGCATCAACAATGGCGAAGAAGGCGACGCGCGTGATCTCTACGAAGCCGTGCTGGATTGTCAGGAGGATGGCCGTTGGACATGGACCCATCGCCGAGCATGACCGCTTCGCCTCGCACCGCACTCCTTGCTCGGGACGACATCAAGCGCGATGCGGGGGCGGCCAAAGCCTGTCACTTTGGGCCCGACGGCCGCTGGCCCACCAGACTAGCCGAGCCTTTTCCCTCTGGCGAAGGCGCGCTCGCGGCAGCCAAGTGATCGATGGAAAACGACCGCTGTTACCGGGGGGCGACGATGCCCTGGTAGTAATCGCCGTCACCGCCAACATAGTGCGTGCCACCGCCGCCGGTCTGCGAGCAAGCGGCCAGAGTGACGAGTGCGAACAGCAATACGATCGTTCTCATGAAGTCGGTTCCTTTCGGGCCTTAACAGCGGCTATGTCCTTGAGTCTAGTGGATATATAAGGATTAGCCTACAGGACAAGGGGCATCTGGTCGGTGGTATAACAAAACGCTTGATCGTTGAAGATGTAATTTTTGCCGGCGACCACTTGGCCGTTCGTGCATCCGGGATTTCCATGGATAGACGTGAATCTTGATCAATGAACGATGAGCACGGGCTAGATCGGCTGCTGCTTGTTACCCTGCTCCCGCTCCTGCCAGTATCTGAGGCGAAGCCGCGGCGCCATGAACCAGGCGACGAACGGCGTCGTGACAAAGCAGGCAACCACCAGCGCCGGGATCGAATACTTGGCGTTGTCGGCGAGAACCGGGATCGACAAAACCGTTACGATGCCGATCCCGAACAGGATGGCATTGATCATCAGGCCGAGCATGATGGCGAGTTGCAGGCGGACGGACATTTCGACCTCCCCGAGCTTCGAGGCAACGTTGCACCCAAAGAAAACTTTCCGGCGTTGATTGTATCAGAGATCGCGAATTCGCGAAATGGTCGAAGGTGCAGAGCCGCAACCGGCCGCGCCGGCGACAATGCGTCACGCATGGTGCGCCGCCCCTGTCGCGCGCGAAAATCCGCCCTATGCTCTTAGGCGAGTGATTGAAGACGCATGATCGCAACGCACGCAGAGCGTCGGCGATGCGACCTCAATCGATGCCGCCTGAGGGAGACCGCATGACGAGCCCATACGAAACGCTCGGCGTCAGCCGCGAAGCGACACAAAAGGACATCCAGAGCGCCTATCGCAAGCTCGCCAAGAAATTGCACCCGGATCTGAATCCTGGAGACAAAGGAGCGGAGGACCGCTTCAAGGCTGTTTCGGCGGCCTACGCCCTCCTCAGTGACGAGGAGAAACGCGGCAAATACGATCGCGGCGAAATTGACGAGACGGGTGCGGAGACTGCAACCCGCCACTACTACCGCGACTATGCCTCGTCTGGAGATACGGCGGGACGCTACGAGAGCGCACATGGCTTTTCGGATTTCGCGGATGCGGACGATATTTTCTCGAGTTTCTTTTCCCGTCGCAGCGGCGGCCAGCAGCAACGCCAGCGCGGCCGTGATCAGCACTTTTCCATGGAGATCGGCTTTCTCGACGCGGCCAACGGCACCAAGACCGAGATCAGCCTGCCGGGCGGCGGACCGGCGCTCGATCTCACCATCCCGCCCGGCACGCGCGACGGCCAGACGCTGCGGCTGCGTGGCAAGGGCGAACCCGGGTTCAACGGTGCGCCGGCCGGCGACGCGCTGATCGATATCCGCGTCAGGCCGCATCCTCTTTTTGCAACCGATGGTGACGACGTTCGCTACGAGGTGCCGATCTCACTGAGTGAAGCGGTGCTCGGCGGCAAGATCCGGGTTCCGACGATCGACGGGGCGGTCAATGTCACGATCCCGCCGCACTCCAACACCGGTAAGACATTGCGTTTGAAGGGCAAGGGCCTGCACAAGTCCGGCGGCGGCCATGGCGATGCCTATGTCAGCCTGAAGATCGTGCTGCCGCAGACCCCCGATCCGGCGCTATCCGCCTTCGTTGAAAGCTGGGCAGACGGAAAGGCGGAAGACCCGCGCAAAGGCATGGGAGGGCAAGCATGAACGACCGCGAATTCTGCGAACACCTCGACATCGAGGTGAAGGTCTTGCGCATCTGGATCGAACAGCGTTGGCTGATGCCGCGCGAGGCGGAAGCAGGCTGGCTTTTCGAAGACGCCGACCTCGCCCGCGCCCGTCTGATCCAGGATCTGACAGGTCCAATGGGCGTCAACGACGACGGCGTTGATGTCGCCATGCGGCTGCTCGACCAGATCCACGGCCTGCGCAGCCGCCTCGCCGTGTTGATGAACGCCATCCGATCCCAGGAACCGGAAGTTCAAAGGCTCATCCTGTCCAGAGTTGAGGACGAATAGTCTCTGTCCCGCGCGTCCAGTAGCCCGATCGTTTCGGCGACGAACAAGGTGTCAACGAACTCCGTCAGATCGACGATCCACCCGTCACGGAACGTGAACTTGTCGATGATTTCGGTCCGTTGACGGGTTTGCGATGGAATGAAGCAAACGACGCCGGCGCGGTGGACGACGATAGTATCGCCGTCAGCGTAAGCGCCAACCATCTCCATCTCGCTCAGGTCCCAGTTCTCAACGAGGGCCTGGAAACTGCTGCGCACCGTTTCCGGCGTGTTGACCCCGAGCGCCATCGTGCCGAGCCTGCCGTTTCCGACGATGCGGAAGCTGAAGTCCGGATCGAGTTGCGCCATCATGGTGTCGAGGTCGTTGACGTTGCGGGCAAGGTAGAGGGCCCGAATCCTGGTTTCCAACACGCTTCGCTCGGTCATTTGAAGCCTCCCCGTTTCTATCTGGGCGAGTGTGCGCGAACTTTAGTGATATCGCAAGTACAGGTTCGCGCTTCGGGATTCGTTCACCGCAAGTGCCACGAATCTGGCCGTCGTTAGGATTTTATTAAAAGGCAGGTGCCGGTTTTTACACGCCTGCAAGTGGAGTTGAGCGACAAGAAAGGATTGAACGACGGGAAGGCAGGAAAGACGTGACACAGGTCGTCACAGTATCCGCGACGACAGCGGCCTATGCAGCGGAAGCGCTGAAGCCGTCTGCACGCGTGCGGGGTGACGGTCCGACCGACGAAGCGATCACGCTGCTTTCGATCCGGCGCGCCGAGGAGCCCACGCTGACGCCGGTCTCGATCCCAAAGACCAAGGGCGCCCTGCCCCTCTCCTTCATGCTCATGAGCGCCGATGGCCGGTTGCCGGAACGCTCGGAAGCCGAAGCGCTGCGCCGCTATCTCGAATTCATGCGCGATGACGACGACGGAGCCGAGAGCCGCGAAAACGAAGACCGGCAGGATGAACCGGCCGGCCAAGAGGATGAAAGCGACGCCGCCTGAGGCGTCGCAATCTCTCAATCAGTGATGCTTGTGTCCGCCGGCCGCCGCGCCGCCCTTGGCCGAGCCCACCGGGAAAGTCGCATCGACCTTGCCAGCCTTTTCGAAGACGAGCGTGACGGGAACGGCTTCACCTTCCTTGAACGGCGTCTTCACGTCCATGAACATCAGATGCAGGCCGCCGGCCTTGAGCTCGACCGTTTCACCGGCCGGTACTGCAACGCCGTCATCGAGCTTGCGCATCTTCATCACGTCGTTTTCCATTTTCATCTCGTGGATCTCGACGCGAGCAGCCGCGGGGCTTTCGACGGCCACTAGCCGATCCTCGCCTGCCCCGCCATTCCTGATCGTCAGGAAGCCGCCGCCGACCTTGGCGCCCGGCAACATGGCCTTAACCGAGCCGCCTGATATCTCGAGGTCGCCAAGTTTCGCTGCCCCGTCGGCAGCAGCCATGTGCCCGCCATGGCCGGCATGAGGATCGGCAGCGTCGGCCATGGTTACCGTCACGGTCGGCGCCGGGCTCTTCAGGTCATGCGCGTTCTGGCCTTCGGCAGCAACCTGATCCCAGACGACCTTGCCTTCGGTTCCGCAAAGCTGCGTGGTCGGGAACGCAAGCACGGTTTCCTTGTCGAAGCCCGAGAGTTTGCCGCGTACGACAAAGGTGTCGTAGTAGTCGTCCGAGAGGTTGCCGCCCTTCCAGCGGATTTCCACCGGGCCGGACGAGACCTTCTCGCCATGATTGTCATAGGTTTTCTGGTAATCGCCCTTGATCACCTCGAGCTCCCAGCCGGGCTTCGGCTGCGGCTTGGCGAAGACGAAGCCTTCGGGCAGCTTGATCTGCACTTCCGTCGTCGGCTTGCCGTCGCAGCCGTGTGGCACCTGCAGCACCGCCTTGAAGGTGCTCTCCATCGGCGCCGTGTCGTTTTCGAAGGTGGCGTGCGCGTGGGCAATGCCGCTTGCGGCAAGGGTAAGGCCGAGCGAAAGCGAAGCCAGTCTGGTCGTGTTCATGTCGTAATCTCCTGACCACGCGCGGGCCTTTGCCCGGTTTCCGGTGGTCCAAACCGCTTGAGGGCGGCGAATTGTAATGGGAATGCGAGAGGAGGATTACGAACGCACAGGCGGCCCGCGCGAATGCGGCAGCAGGCGCAGATGCTGATGGGGCGTGGCGTTCTCAGCGAGAACCGGCGATAGCTGCCATTCGCCGGCATCGGCGCGAACGCTCTCGGTCGGCGGAACTGGCAGGAGGATCGAACCCGAGAGCCGGCAGGCTTCGCAAACCGGGGCCATGGATTGGCCCTTGCCGCTCTGGTGGTCGACGCCGTTCATGCCGAAGCAGATTTCGGCGATCGAACCGTCAGGCAGCTGATAGGCGGCGATCTCGTCCGGCGTCAGCGTTTTGGCGATGAGCGGCTTGTGGGCAAAGGTCAGAAACACGAGCGCGAATACGGCGATCAGCCGCACTGCTATCCCGAATTTGCCTTCGCGCCCTGTCATGGTCATCCCCGGTATTTCACTTGGGTTATCCTCAACCGGAGAAGAATGCAAAGACAGAATTGCCGCACCCGCCTTGGCTGCGTCTTTTGGTCGTGCGACAAAAATGTGTTTCACCGCGACACCGCCCCCTTGCCAAGCTCCCGCCTTCGCCGTTATCTGGAGACGATCTTGTTGGGAGAAGCCGGTTCAAACCGGTGCCGAAGGAGCAACCGCCCCGGAAACTCTCAGGCCAAAGGACCAGCAAGGTGCCGGTAGGACTCTGGAGAGAAGCGTTTCAACGCTCGCCGAAGGGATAACAATCTCAGGCAAAGGGACAGAGGGGGCTCGAATCGACGGCGATTGACGCCGGAAGTGTGAGCCGGCGCGGGAGCGCCAGACCTGGAGGCCGGATTTGGAACAGAATCCCCATTTGAAACATACGCCGCTGCATGCGCTGCACCTTTCACTCGGCGCGCGCATGGTGCCCTTTGCCGGTTACGACATGCCGGTGCAGTACCCCGATGGCGTGATGAAGGAGCACCAGCACACCCGTGTTGCCGCCGGTCTCTTCGACGTTTCGCATATGGGCCAGGTCATTGTCCGGCCGAAGTCCGGCAAGATCGAAGACGCAGCGCTTGCGCTTGAAAAGCTGGTGCCGGTCGATGTGCTCGGCCTTGGCGAAGGCCGGCAGCGTTATGCGATCTTCACCAATGCCGAAGGCGGCATCCTCGACGACCTGATGATCGCCAACCGTGGCGACCACCTGTTCCTCGTCGTCAACGCCGCCTGCAAGGATGCGGATTTCGAGCATCTGAAAAAGGGGCTTGCCGACACCTGCGAAGTCACCATGCTCGACGACCGCGCGCTGATCGCGCTGCAGGGTCCTCATGCCGAAGCCGTGCTGGGCGAATTGTGGGCCGATGTCTCGGCCATGCGCTTCATGGACGTCGCCGAAGCCGATCTGCATGATGTTGCCTGCATCATTTCCCGCTCCGGCTACACCGGCGAAGACGGTTTCGAAATCTCCATTCCCGTCGCATCCGCAGTGGATGTCACACAGCGCCTGCTCGAACATCCTGATGTCAAGCCGATCGGCCTCGGCGCGCGTGATTCGTTGCGTCTCGAAGCGGGCCTTTGTCTCTATGGCAACGATATCGACACCACGACCACACCGGTCGAGGGCGCCATCGAATGGGCGATGCAGAAGGCCCGGCGGGCCGGCGGTGCCCGTGAGGGCGGCTTCCCCGGTGCCGATCGCATTCTCGGCCAGCTTGCCGAAGGCGCTTCGCGCCGTCGCGTCGGGTTGAAGCCTGAGGGACGCGCGCCCGTGCGCGGCGGCGCAAATCTGTTCGCCGATGCCGAGGGCAAGACGCCTGTCGGCCAGGTGACGTCGGGTGGTTTCGGCCCCTCCGTCGATGGCCCCGTCGCCATGGGCTACGTCGATGCCGGCCACATCGAAATCGGCACCACCCTCTTTGCGGAAGTGCGCGGCAAGTACCTGCCCATAGCGGTCGCCGCCCTGCCCTTTGTCAAACAAACCTACAAACGCTGATCAGGAGAAAGCGCAAATGTTGAAGTTCACCGACGAACACGAGTGGCTGAAGGTCGAAGCTGGCGTCGCAACGGTCGGCATCACCGAACACGCAGCCGGCCAGCTCGGCGACCTCGTCTTTGTGGAACTACCGGAAACCGGCTCCACTTTCGCCAAGGGTGACACGGCGGCAACCGTCGAATCCGTCAAGGCAGCATCCGACGTCTATTGTCCACTTGATGGCGAAATCGTCGAAGTGAACCAGGCGATCGTTGACGACCCGTCGCTGGTCAACAGCGATCCGCAGGGCGCTGCCTGGTTCTTCAAGCTGAAACTCGCCGATCCGAACGCAGCCGACGCCCTTCTCGACGAAGCGGCCTACAAGGAGCTCGTCGCCTGATGAGCATGCCCAAGGACTTCACCTTTACCGACTACAAGCCGTATGACTTCGCCAACCGGCGTCATATCGGCCCGTCGCCGGCGGAAATGGATGAGATGCTGAAGGTCGTCGGTTACCCGTCGCTCGACGCGCTCATCGACGACACCGTGCCGCCGTCGATCCGGCAAAAGACGCCGCTTGCCTGGGGCGCGCCGATGACCGAGCGCGAAGCGCTCGACAAGATGCGCGAAACGGCCAATCGCAACCAGAAGCTCGTCTCGCTGATCGGTCAGGGCTATTACGGCACCATCACGCCGCCGGTGATCCAGCGCAACATCCTGGAAAACCCGGCCTGGTACACGGCCTACACGCCCTACCAGCCGGAAATCAGCCAGGGCCGCCTCGAGGCGCTGCTCAACTACCAGACCATGGTCTGCGACCTGACCGGCCTCGACGTTGCCAACGCCTCTCTGCTTGACGAGGCCACGGCTGCCGCCGAAGCCATGGCGATGGCCGAGCGCGTCTCGAAGTCGAAGGCCAAGACCTTCTTCGTCGACGAGAACTGCCACCCTCAGACGATCGCTCTCCTGAAGACCCGCGCCGAGCCGCTCGGCTGGCAGATCGTCATCGGCAATCCCTTCACCGATCTCGATCCGGTCGACGTCTTCGGCGCGATCTTCCAGTATCCGGGCACCTATGGCCACGTGAACGATTTCACCGGCCTGATCGCCCGTCTGCACCAGACCGGCGCGATCGCCACCGTCGCCGCCGATCCGCTGGCGCTGGCGCTGTTGAAGTCGCCCGGAGAGATGGGCGCCGATATCGCTATCGGCTGTACCCAGCGCTTCGGCGTGCCGGTCGGCTACGGTGGTCCGCATGCGGCCTATATGGCGGTCAAGGACGCGCACAAGCGCTCCATGCCCGGCCGCCTCGTCGGCGTATCGGTCGATGCGCGCGGCAACCGCGCCTATCGCCTGTCTCTGCAGACCCGCGAACAGCACATCCGCCGCGAGAAAGCGACGTCGAACATCTGCACCGCCCAGGTGCTGCTCGCCGTCATGGCCTCGATGTACGCGGTGTTCCATGGACCGAAGGGCATCAAGGCGATCGCCCAGAGCGTTCACCAGAAGACCGTGCGTCTCGCCATGGGCCTTGAAAAACTCGGCTATACCGTAGAGCCCGATGTGTTCTTCGACACGATCACCGTCGAAGTCGGCAAGCTGCAGGGCATCATCCTCAAGACCGCGGTCGCCGAGGAAGTGAACCTGCGCAAGATCGGCGAGACCAAGATCGGCATCAGCCTTGACGAGCGCTCGCGCCCGGTCACGCTGGAAGCCGTCTGGCGCGCCTTCGGCGGCGACTTCAAGGTTGAACAGTTCGAGCCGGGTTACCGCCTGCCGCAGCCGCTGCTGCGCACAAGCGAGTACCTGATGCACCCGATCTTCCACATGAACCGCGCAGAAAGCGAGATGACGCGCTACATCCGCCGTCTGTCGGACCGCGACCTCGCGCTCGACCGGGCGATGATTCCGCTCGGCTCGTGCACGATGAAGCTCAACGCGACCGCGGAAATGCTGCCGATCACCTGGCCGGAATTCTCCGAGATCCATCCCTTCGTGCCGAAGGAGCAGGCGGCTGGCTACCAGCACATGATCGAGGACCTGTCGGAAAAGCTCTGCGCCGTCACCGGCTACGACGCGATCTCGATGCAGCCGAACTCGGGCGCGCAAGGTGAGTATGCCGGTCTGTTGACGATCCGCGCCTATCACATCGCCAACGGCAACGGCCATCGCGACGTCTGCCTGATCCCGACCTCGGCGCACGGCACCAACCCGGCCTCCGCGCAGATGGCCGGCATGAAGGTCGTCGTCATCAAGGTGAGTGAAAACGGCGACATCGACATGGACGATTTCCGTGCGAAAGCCGAGCAGTACGCGGAAAACCTCTCGTGCTGCATGATCACCTATCCGTCGACCCATGGCGTGTTCGAGGAGAACGTGCGTGAGGTCTGCGAGATCGTGCACAAGCACGGCGGCCAGGTCTACTTGGACGGCGCCAACATGAACGCCATGGTCGGCCTTGCCCGCCCCGGCGACATCGGTTCCGACGTCAGCCACCTCAACTTGCACAAGACCTTCTGCATCCCGCATGGCGGCGGCGGTCCCGGCATGGGCCCGATCGGCGTCAAGGCGCACTTGGCCCCGTACCTCCCCGGCCATCCGGAAACGGACGGACATGAGGGTGCGGTCTCGGCGGCTCCCTTCGGCTCGGCTTCGATCCTGCCGATCTCCTGGAGCTACTGCCTGATGATGGGCGGCGAGGGCCTGACCCAGGCGACGAAGGTGGCGATCCTCAACGCCAACTACATCGCTGCCCGCCTGAAGGGTGCCTATGAGGTGCTCTACAAGTCGTCGAAGGGCCGCGTGGCGCATGAGTGCATCATCGACACCCGCCCGCTGGTCGAAAGCGCCGGCGTCACCGTCGACGACGTTGCCAAGCGGCTGATCGACTGCGGTTTCCATGCGCCGACCATGAGCTGGCCGGTTGCCGGCACGCTGATGATCGAGCCGACGGAATCGGAGACCAAGGCCGAGATCGACCGCTTCTGCGATGCGATGCTGGCAATCCGCGAGGAAGCCCGTGCGATCGAGGAAGGCCGGATGGACAAGGTCAACAACCCGCTCAAGAACGCACCGCACACGGTCGAAGACCTGGTCGGCGAATGGGATCGTCCCTACTCGCGCGAACAGGCCTGCTACCCGCCGGGCGCCTTCCGGGTCGACAAGTACTGGTCGCCGGTCAACCGCGTCGACAACGTGTTTGGCGATCGCAACCTCGTCTGCACCTGCCCGCCGCTGGAAAGCTACGCGGAAGCGGCAGAGTAACGTCAAAAAAGCCGGCGGGGCGCTCGCTCCGCCGGTTTCCTCAGCGCCGTCCGGCGCCCGTGGCAGCGCGCAGCGCGTGCCCTCATCCAGATTGATTCCCGAAATCTACAAGGATCGACACCAGGACGTGACGCGTTCGTCCGCCCGCGTTTTTTGGCGCGCACTTACCGACGCGTGGTCATTCCGGGAGGCAGGATGGTGTTTTCAATCCAGAAGCGGACGAAGGCCTCGGCAAAGTGCCTGTAGCCGGCGACCGAAGCAGGTTTGGCGACATAGGCATTGGCGCCGGCGCGGTAGCAATGGAGCACGTCGGTCGGATTGCTGGATGACGTCAGCACGATGACCGGGATCAGGACGGTCGCCTGCCCCCTGCGGATGCGCCGAAGAAGCTCGATACCGTCGCTGCCGGGCATTTTGATATCCAGAAGCACATAGTCGAAATGGGTGCGGGCAAGCCGGGCGATCGCGTCGTCCGCATCCGCCGCCAGCACCAGATCGATGGTCTCGTCGACCTGTGCGAAGGCACGCATGACGAAGCGCGCGTCGTGCGCGTCGTCCTCCACCAAGAGCAGTCGCTTTGGCGTCGAGACCACCTGTTCCGCCCTAGTTTGCCTTCCGTAGCCGCCTCGGAAGAAGCACGATGAAACGTGCGCCTTCGCGGAAGGTGGTGTCAAGTCGGATCGACCCGTCGTGGCTTTCGGCTATGCGCTTGGCAAGTGCCAGACCGATTCCCGTGCCGCCATAGACGGTCTCGTCCTTGTGCAGCCGCTGGAACACTTCGAAGATCCGCGTCGAAAAGCGCGGGTCGATGCCGATGCCATTGTCTTCAACCACCAGCTCAACAATCTGATCGGCGACGCCGCCGTGAATGCGGATCACCGGTTGGCGGTCGGCATGCCGATACTTGATCGCATTGCCGATCAGGTTCTGGACCAGGCGGCGCAGAAGCTCCGGGTCCCCTTCCACTTCCGGCAGGTCGCCAACCTCGAAGGTTGCCTGCGCGTCCTGTACGTCGCTGGCAAGTATGGTCAGCGTCTCGGCAACAATGTCTGCGAGCCGCACCTCCGTCCAATGGGTGATCCGGTGCGCGATCTGCGCATAGTCGAGCAGGCTGTCGATCACCCGGTTCATGCGTTTCACGCTGTCGCGCAGATGACGCGCATTCTCGGCGAGTTCAGCCTGGCTTCCTGCCGCCAGATCGTCCTCGATCATTTCGGAGAACATGGAGATGTGTCTGAGCGGCGCTTTGAGGTCATGGGAGACCGTCGCGGTGAATTGATCGAGGGCCTCGTTCTTGTGCTCGAGTTCCTGCCTCTGGCGCTCGAGCGCGAGCTCGGCGCGTTTGAGATCGGTGACGTCGACGCGTGCGACGACGGTGTTACCGTCCTTCGCCTTGATATTCTCCACGCGCAGCCAACGATCATCGGCATAGCGGTATATCCTGGGTCGACCATCGGGGTGACGGAAATCGCGCAGGCGCGAAGCGATCCACTCGTCGCCCTCGCGGGTGCCCGGCAAGGCATCGGGATAATGGCCGCCCTGTCGCGCCAGAAGCAGGATCTCCTCGGCCGTGATGCCGGGCTTCAGCGCCGCGCCGGCCGGCCCACAGATTGCCTGATACGCCCTGTTATAAACGACCAGCCGCTCTTGCCGGTCGAAAATGGCAAAGCCCTCTGGCATCGCTTCCAGCGCTGCGTTGAGCATATCGGAAGCCTTCTGCCGCTCGCCCACAGCCTCCGTCAGATCCGAAACGTCGCGGATGATGCCGATGAGCGCCACCTCCTCGCCCTGGTCGTCGAGCAGCGGCGTCGTGCGGAGGTGGCCCGAAAAGGTCGATCCGTCGCACCTGACATAGAGATAGTTCGACGTCCGGGCCGCGGTCTCGTCCACGCGTGCCGCGCGGTTCCGCAGGCGCTTCTCGTATTCCGCGTCGTTGGCGTAGATCAGCCGCACCGAGCGATCGATGAATTCTTCGGCGGGATAGCCGAACTGGCGCAGGGCGGCATTGTTTGCGGAGCGGATGACGCGCTCGGCGTCGATGATGATCACCGGATCGGGAAACGTCTCGTAGAGCGCCTTGAAGACGAGATCCTCATTGAACGCCGCCATGCCCAATCCCCCGTTCCATGTTAAGCATCTCAGCAGAAAAATGGCCCGGCGAAAACCGGGCCAACCTATCCGTTTGAAAGAATGGAGGAAATTTAGTTGGCGCGCACCACCGCATCGCCCTGTGCGGCCAGAGCCGCGAGGTCGGCGGGCTTCAGTTCGACCGATTCGCCACAGCCACAGGCGGACGTCTGGTTCGGATTGTTGAAGGTAAATCCGGAGCGCAGCGTCGTGACTTCGAAATCCATCTGCGTGCCAAGCAGGTAGAGCACGGCTTCGGGCGCCACCCAGACCCTGGCGCCCTGATGTTCGATCAGGTCGTCCTTGGGGTTGGGCTCGGTCACCAGGTCGACGGCATACTCCATGCCGGCGCAGCCACCCTTCTTGATGCCGACGCGAATGCCCTTGGCATCGGCACCGGCGCCTTCGACGATCGAACGGACGCGGTCGGCGGCCGAATCGGTCAGGCTCATTACGGCAAAGCCCATGGGCTCATTCTCCTTGTCGTCACCGGGGTAAAGGCCCGGCGCCTTACAGAATCAAATGTAGTATCCGTGCCTTAACGGATCAATATGCAGGTCTCGGCTCAGTACCAGCCGACCGCGACCTGCGCCTCCTCGGACATGCGGTCCGGTGTCCACGGCGGATCGAAGGTCATCGAGACTTCGACGCCCGACACGCCCTCGACGGCGCCGACGGCATTCTCGACCCAGCCCGGCATCTCGCCGGCAACCGGGCAGCCCGGTGCGGTCAGCGTCATGTCGATCTTGACCATCCGGTCGTCTTCGATGTCGATCTTGTAGATGAGGCCAAGCTCAAAGATGTCGGCCGGGATTTCCGGATCGTAGACAGTCTTCAGTGCGGCGATGATATCGTCGCTGAGGCGCGCCAGTTCCTCGGCCGGGATCGCCGAATGCACGATGCCCTCGCGAACATCGACCTTTTCTTCCGTTGCATCAAGGCTCATATCGGCCTCCTGGACTTTCTCTTTTGGTTCAAAAGACTACGAGAACTCTTTGAACCTTTTACCAACTTCTTAGGCGAAAAACTTGCGTGCATGCTCCAGCGCGTCCACCAGTGCGTCCACCTCGGCCCTGGTATTATAAAGGCCGAAAGATGCACGGCATGTGGAGGTAACACCGAAGCGTTTCAAGAGCGGCTGGGCGCAATGCGTGCCGGCACGAACTGCGACCCCGGCACGATCGATGACCATCGAGACGTCGTGGGAATGGATGCCGGCGATCTCGATGGCAAAGATGCTGCCCTTATCGGGCGCGTCGCCAAAAACACGAAGCGAATTGACCGCCGAAAGACGCTCGCGCGCATAGGCTGTCAGGTCCGCCTCATGCGCCTGGATCGCTGCGCGGCCGAGCTTTTCCATGTAGTCGAGCGCATAGCCAAGCCCGATCGCCTGCACGATCGGCGGCGTGCCGGCCTCGAAGCGGTGCGGCGGATCGTTGTAGGTGACGTAATCTTCGGTCACCACCTCGATCATCTCGCCGCCGCCGAGGAACGGCCGCATCTCCTTAAGGCGGTCCATCTTGCCGTAGAGCACGCCGATGCCGGAGGGTCCGTAGAGCTTATGGCCGGTCATCACGTACCAGTCGCAATCGATGTCCTGGACATCGACCGGCATGTGCACGGCGCCCTGGCTGCCGTCGACCAGAACCGGGATGCCGCGTTCGCGAGCGATGCGGCAGATCTCCTTGACCGGAACCACCGTACCCAGCGCATTCGACATATGGGTGATGGCGATGAGCTTGGTGCGGTCCGTCAGGCATTTGACGAAGTCTTCGACGTGGAACGCGCCGTTCTCGTCCACCGGCGCCCAGACAAGCTTGGCGCCCTGACGCTCACGGATGAAGTGCCAGGGAACGATGTTGGAGTGGTGCTCCATGATCGACAGCACGATCTCGTCACCCTCGCCGAGCTTCGGCATGCCGTAGCCATAGGCGACCGTGTTGATCGCTTCGGTCGAGGATTTGGTGAAGATGATGTTGTCGGGCGAAGGGGCGTTCAGGAAGCGGCGCACCTTATCGCGCGCCGCCTCATAGGCTTCCGTCGCGGCATTCGACAGGAAATGCAGGCCGCGATGGACGTTGGCATATTCGTTGGAATAGGCATGGGCCACCGCGTCGATCACGACCTGTGGTTTCTGCGCCGATGCGCCGTTGTCGAGATAGACAAGCGGCTTGCCATAAACGGTTCGCGATAGGATCGGGAAATCCTTGCGGATCGCTTCGACGTCGTAGGCAGGCACCGGTACGGAGTGTTCCATGTCTTTCAATCCAATTTCGCCACAGCGCCGCGCGTCATTCCAGACGCGCTAAGGTCGCTGCAACATGTTGAACTGCTGCATAATTCTATCCCTAAATCGCTTCCGAATTAAGGAATTACGCAATAGCCTTAGGCGTGCTTGTCGAGCCAGGTCGAGATGACGTCTTCGAGTGCCTCGACCAGCGCTTCGTGCTCTTCCAGCTCTTCGACGATCTCGGCGACGAAGGCATTGACGAGCATCGCCCGCGCCTTGTTCTCCGGAATGCCGCGCGCCAGCATGTAGAAGAGCTGGGTGTGGTCGATGTCGGTAACCGTCGCACCGTGACCGCACTGGACGTCGTCCGCGAAGATCTCCAGTTCCGGTTTCGCCGACAGGTCGGCATCGTCGGACAAGAGCAGCGTGTTGCACGCCATCTTCGCGTCGGTCTTCTGGGCGTCCTTGGCGACCAGGATCTTGCCCTGGAAGACGCCCTTGGCGCGGTCGAACACGACGTTGCGGATGACCTCCGTCGAGGTCGTGTGCGGCACGTTGTGGCCGAGCGTGAAGGTCACGTCCGTGTGGCTTTCACCACCGAGCAGGTTGATGCCGCGCAGCTTGAAATCCGCGCCCTCGCCGCTCGTCTTGCCGTGGATCTCCTGGCGCACCAGCTTGCCGCCGGCATTGATGACGAAGAGATGCAGCTTGGCGTTCTTGCCGAGGTCGAAGCGGAGCTGGCCGAGATGGGTATCGGAAATGCCCTGCTGCTGCAGGATGATCCAGATGATGTCTGCACCTTCCGCAAGCGTCACGTCGCTGACAGACGAGACAAAGCTCTCGCCGGCATCGGTCGAAAGATGCCGCTCGATCACGGTTGCCTTGGTGTCGGCGCCGAAGGCGACCGGGAAGCGCGTATGCGCCTGGCCGAGGCTCTGCACCAGCTGGATTTCCAGCGGATCTTCCAGAGCAGTTTCAGCAGCCACGTCGATTTCGAGACCGCCGCGAACAAGACCGCCATTGATGCGGCCGATCGCGTCGTCGAAACCGAGAACGGCGAGGCCGGCGGCCGCCGAACCGTCGAGCAGGCTGTCGACATAGGAACGGACGGTCACGCCATCAGGCAGGCTACCCTTGACCTCAGCCTGGCCGTTGCGGACGGAGAGTACGGTCGAGCCCGGAACCAGCGCATCGACGCGATCGGCAAAGGCCGTCGGGTCGGCGGCCGGCACTGCGCGCAGCAGGGTGCGCAGGTCGGTATAGTGCCAGGATTCGACGCGGCGGGTCGGCAGGCCAGCCGTCTTCAGTTCGTGCACCAGCGTGTCACGAACCGAAAGCACCGATCCGTCGCCCGGCAGATCGCCGATCTGCGCGGTATAGGCATCGACGAGCGCCGTCTCGGCGGCCGTCATCTTGATTGCCTGTTGCATATTCATTCGAACACTCCTTCAACAGGCGTCAGGCCGCGGCATCGATGATGTCGGCGTAGCCGTTGGCTTCGAGTTCGTGCGCCAGCATCTTGTCGCCCGACTTGATCACCTGGCCCTTGTAGAGGACGTGCACCGTGTCCGGAACGATATAATCGAGCAGGCGCTGGTAGTGGGTGATGACGACGACGGCGCGGTCCGGCGAGCGCAGCGCGTTGACGCCGTCTGCAACGATCTTCAGCGCGTCGATGTCGAGGCCCGAGTCTGTCTCGTCGAGCACGCACAGCTTCGGCTGGAGCAGCGACATCTGCAGGATTTCGGCGCGCTTCTTCTCACCGCCGGAGAAGCCGACGTTCAGCGGGCGACGCAGCATTTCCGGAGCGATCTTCAGCTCGGCTGCAGCTTCCTTGACGCGGCGCATGAATTCCGGCGTCGTCAGTTCGTCTTCGCCGCGATACTTGCGCTGCTCGTTCATTGCCACCTTCAGGAACTGCATCGTGGCGACGCCGGGGATTTCGACCGGATACTGGAAGGCGAGGAAGATGCCCTTGGCCGCACGCTCGGAAGCGTCGAGCTCCAGGATGCTCTCGCCGTTGTAGAGGATGTCGCCTTCGGTGACTTCGTAGTCTTCACGGCCCGAGAGGATGTAGGAGAGCGTCGACTTGCCGGAGCCGTTCGGGCCCATGATGGCAGCAACTTCGCCTGCCTTCACCGTGAGGTTCAGGCCACGGATGATTTCGGTGCCATCTTCGGCGATGCGGGCATGCAGGTTCTTGATTTCAAGCATTTCTATCGTCCTCTTGGGAAACGAACGTTTGTTCGCGCGCAAACACGACGTGCGCGCCATTCAATATTCAGTTCAGCGCCTTAGCCGACGGAGCCTTCCAGCGAGATGCCAATCAGCTTCTGCGCTTCGACGGCGAATTCCATCGGCAGTTCCTGGATGACTTCCTTGACGAAGCCGTTGACGATCAGCGCGATCGCCGCTTCGGTCGGGATGCCGCGCTGCAGGCAGTAGAACAGCTGGTCCTCGGAGATCTTGGACGTCGTGGCTTCATGCTCGAACTGCGCCGTCGAGTTCTTCGCCTCGATATAGGGCACGGTGTGCGCGCCGCACTTATCGCCGATCAAAAGCGAATCGCACTGGGTGAAGTTGCGGGCGTTCTCGGCCTTGCGGTGGGCCGAGACCTGGCCGCGATAGGTGTTTTCCGAAACGCCGGCAGCGATGCCCTTGGAGACGATGCGGCTCGACGTGTTCTTGCCGAGGTGGATCATCTTGGTGCCCGAGTCGATCTGCTGGTGGCCGTTCGAGACCGCGATCGAATAGAACTCGCCGCGCGAACCGTCGCCGCGCAGGATGCAGGATGGATACTTCCAGGTGATCGCCGAACCGGTTTCTACCTGCGTCCAGGAGATCTTGGAGTTCTTGCCACGGCAATCGCCACGCTTGGTGACGAAGTTGTAGATGCCGCCCAAGCCTTCCTTGTCGCCCGGATACCAGTTCTGTACCGTCGAGTACTTGATCTCTGCCTCATCGAGGGCGACGAGCTCGACGACGGCAGCGTGAAGCTGGTTCTCGTCGCGCTGCGGCGCCGTGCAGCCTTCGAGATAGGACACGTAGGCGCCCTCCTCGGCGATGATCAGCGTACGCTCGAACTGGCCGGTGTTCTTCTCGTTGATGCGGAAATAGGTAGAAAGTTCCATCGGGCAACGAACGCCCTTCGGCACGTAGACGAAGGAACCGTCGGTGAAGACCGCGGAGTTCAGCGTCGCATAGTAGTTGTCGGTCGTCGGAACGACGGAGCCGAGATACTTCTGCACCAGCTCGGGATGTTCGCGGATCGCCTCGGAGATCGACATGAAGATCACGCCGGCCTTCTTCAGCTCTTCCTTGAAGGTGGTGACGACCGAGACGCTGTCGAACACGGCATCGACGGCGATCCTCGACTTCTGCACGCCGGCGAGGATTTCCTGTTCCTTCAGCGGAATGCCGAGCTTCTCGTAGACCTTGAGAATTTCGGGGTCGACTTCGTCGAGCGACGTCGGACCGGTGAGGCCCTTCGGCGCTGCGTAGTAGTAGATGTCGTTGAAGTCGATCTTCGGATAGCTGACGCGGGCCCAGGTCGGCTCCTCGAGTGTCAGCCAGCGGCGATAGGCGCCAAGGCGCCACTCGAGCATCCATTCCGGCTCGTTCTTCTTGGCCGAAATGAAGCGGATGATGTCTTCCGACAGGCCCTTCGGGGCCTTCTCGACTTCAATGGTCGTTTCGAAGCCGTATTTGTACTGGTCGACGTCGATCTGACGGACCTGATCAATGGTCTCCTGCACGGCAGGCATGTCGTTCTCCAATCTTTCCGGATCCAAGGTCCGGTAGCTTGTCAACACGATGCGACTGAGCGCACCGCTTATGTAATGGCTAAAAGGCGCTTTTCACCCTGTTTGCCAAGCGGAAAATTGCTTTTCCGCAATTTCGTCCCGTCGCCCGCGTCAGGCGGCCTGCCCCGGTGCCCGGCGTCTTGCTGCTACCTTTGCAAAGGCCGCGGCGCAACGCTCGATGTCAGCTGCGGTCGTCGCCTCGCCGATCGAGATCCGCAGCGCACCCTGACGCGGATCGTAGCCCATCGCCGTCAGCACGTGACTCTGTCCCACCTTGCCGGACGAACAGGCCGATCCGGCCGAAAGCGCGACGCCTTCGAGATCGAAGGCGATCTGTCCCGTCTCGGCTTTCAGGCCAGGGAGCGTGAAGAATGTCGTGTTGCCAACGCGCGAAACGTCGCGGCCGTGTATGACCACATCCGTTGCCGCTTTCAGCATCTCGCCTTCGAGCTTGTCGCGCAACGCTCCAACGGCGCTCATCCGCTGGCCAACGCCTTCGCCGACCTTTCTGGCGGCGGCGGCAAAGCCGGCAATCGCCACAGGATTTTCAGTCCCGGAACGATGCCCCTTCTCCTGCCCGCCGCCGCGGATCAGCGGTGCGGGCATCAACACCTCGCCGCGCGCCACCAGCGCGCCTGCGCCTTTCGGGCCACCGATCTTGTGCGAGGAGAGAATGAGAAAATCGGCGTTCAGCTCTTCGATCGCCAGCGGCAGCCGGCCCGCGGCCTGCACCGCGTCGACGACAAGTATACCACCTTTGGCGCGAACGATTTCGGCAATCTCGGCAATTGGCTGAATGATGCCGGTCTCGTTGTTGACCAGCATGACGGCGACCATCGGCAAGCCAAGTTCACGGTCATGCGCTGCGAGCAGTTCGCGAAACACCTGAAGATCGACGACACCCGCCGAGGTCACGGGGATTTCGCAAACGGCTTCGCGCGCAAAGCGTCCGCCTTCGCGTATCGCAGGGTGTTCGATCGCCGACGCGTATAGCCGGCTGATCTTGAGCGGTGTGCGGCCCATGCGGAAATCGGGCGTCAGCACCAGATTGGCCGCTTCCGTCGCCCCGCTGGTAAAGATGACGCTGGCAGCTTTCGCACCGCAAAGGGCGGCCACATCGCGGCGGGCATTTTCGATGAGCGTGCGCAGCGCACGGCCCTCGCCGTGGACGGAAGAAGGGTTGCCGACGAGGTCGATCGCGAACAGGCAGGCCTCGCGCGCTTCGCTCAGAAGCGGCGCCGTGGCATTCCAGTCCATGTAGATGCGCGAACCCGACATGATTTCCTTCGCTAGACCAACAGGCCGCAAGCCGGCAACCTCTGGCGATGCATTTTCCTTGAATTTTCCGCGTCGCTTGCCTTAAGAGACGAAGCACAAGGCGGAATGCCCGCACAGAAGTTTTGAACGGTTCTAAACTAGGTTTTAGAAAAGCTGACTGCTTTCGTCAAGACTGATCGCGATCTGAACCCAAGATTCGAACCAGGAACACTCCCGGAGAGCCAATGCCCGAAATCATTTTCAACGGACCCGCCGGCCGCCTCGAAGGCCGTTATCAGCCTTCGAAGCAGAAGAGCGCCCCGATCGCCATCATCCTGCACCCGCATCCGCAGTTCGGCGGCACGATGAACAATCAGATCGTCTACCAGCTCTTCTATATGTTCCAGAAGCGCGGCTTCACCACGCTCCGTTTCAATTTCCGTGGCATCGGTCGCAGCCAGGGTGAGTTCGATCACGGCGCCGGCGAACTGTCGGATGCGGCGTCCGCGCTCGATTGGGTGCAGAGCCTGCATCCGGATTCCAAGAGCTGCTGGGTTGCCGGCTATTCCTTCGGCGCCTGGATCGGCATGCAGCTCCTGATGCGCCGTCCGGAGATCGAAGGCTTCATGGCCGTGGCACCGCAGCCGAACATCTACGACTTCTCGTTCCTGGCGCCCTGCCCGTCCTCCGGCCTGATCATCAACGGAGATTCCGACAAGGTCGCGCCGGAGAAGGACGTGAACGGTCTCGTCGAGAAGCTGAAGGCGCAGAAGGGCATTCTCATCACCCACCGCACGGTGCCCGGCGCCAACCACTTCTTCAATGGTCAGGTCGACGGACTGATGGGCGAATGCGAGGACTATCTCGACCGTCGCCTGAACGGCGAACTGACGCCGGAGCCGGCCGCCAAGCGCATTCGCTGACCGTTTGGTAGATTGAGCAGTAGAGCCGTGCGTTCTTCGGACCGCACGGCTCTTTTCGTTTGCGGCGAGCTTTGCGTACGTTTGAGCGCTGCGCCGCGTCGCTGTTACCCTCATTTAACTCCGAAGTCCGGTCGTCCTTCACCCGGTGGGGTGATTTCAGAGCCGCGCAAACGGCGTATGGTGCAAGTCTGAGCTGTTTAAAGGACGGCAGGGTTATTTGGAGTTGATCCGTTTGTCCGTGCTGGCGTGCGCGTCACGCCAGGCGCTTTTTTGGGGGATCGCGATGACGGGAATGTTGGGCGTTTCATTTGGCGAACCGAAATGGCAGACCCTTCCGGACACTCCGGCGCTTCCAGCGGCCACGCAGAACGGGTTCGTACCGGTATCGGGTGCGGAAATCTGGTACTCGGTCTACGGCACAGGCGAGCCCATCATCATGTTGCATGGAGGCCTGGCCAATTCCGACTATTGGGGGCGCCAGGTTCCTGAACTCGCCAAGTTCTACCAAGTCATCGTTCTCGACAGCCGCGGCCACGGCCGCAGCACCTGGGACAACCTTGTCGGTTACGACCTCATGGTTTCCGACGTCGTCGGGGTGATGGAACAGCTGAACATACCCAGAAGTGCCATTGTCGGCTGGAGCGACGGTGCCATTAGCGGCCTCAAGCTGGCGATGCTGCATCCCGAGCGGGTCAGCGGCGTATTCGCCTTCGGGGCAAACAGCAACCCGTCCGGAACCTTCGATCTAACCAATAGCGCCATGTTCAACGCATACGAGGCCCGGGCCCGCGTCGAGTACGAGCGGTTGTCCCGCACTCCCGGCGGATACGCTGCCTTCTATGATCAGATGCTGAAGATGTGGACCTCACAGCCAAACATGACGGACCGCGATCTCCAGGGAATCCGGGTTCCCGTCTGGGTCGTGGATGGCGATCACGAGGAAGTCATCAAGCGAACGGATACACTGTTCATCGCCGACAACATTCCGAACTCCGGTTTGCTGATCCAACCGGAAGTCAGTCACTTCTCCCTCTTGCAGGATCCTGACCAGTTCACTCAGGACATTCTTCGCTTTCTGCAGGCGAAGGGTATCGGCAAAACATCCGGCGCGCTTGCGGACGCCCGTCCAATCTATGCTTGAGCCCGCGGCCCCTAGGGGCGACCGACCCACTGCGGCACGGTCGGATTGACGACCGTGGTCGGCGTCTCCGTGCATTCGACCCGATTGCGCCCGTTTGCCTTGGCCGAGTAGAGCGCCATGTCGGCGCGCTGCATGACGGGATCCAAGGCCTCGCCGCTGCCGACGGCGGTGACACCGAAGCTCGCCGTCACGCGCGCTGCTTCCGGCAGGCCGGCGATTTGCTGGGACATGATGGCAGCGCGCATGCCGTGCGCGACGACGCGCGCTTCTGACAAGTCCGTGCAGGGCAGAAACACCGCGAATTCCTCGCCGCCAAGGCGGCCGGCCACGGCGCGGTTCGGCATGACGTCCATCAGCACCCGCGCAAAACGACGGATCACCTCGTCGCCGGCGAGGTGGCCATAGGTGTCGTTGACCAGCTTGAAGCGATCGAGGTCGGCGAGGATAAGCGTGCCCGGCGTCTGGGTCGCACGCGCATGCAAGAGCGGCATGACGCGATCCATGAAGCCACGGCGATTGTAGAGTCCCGAAAGCAGGTCGATTTCCGAACGGGCCTGCACATCGTCGACGATGTCCTTCACCATCACGCCGAGCATGGCAAGCCCTGCCCCGACGATCAGCATCGCGCCGAGTGCCTGGGAAATGAGCGCGAATGGGCTCGAGACATAGTCCTGGGCGGTGACGCCCGAGCCGGCCGCTACGGCGGCATAGATTTTCACGAGATAATAGAGCGAGCAGAGCGCCAGAAGACCGAAAAGCAGCCAGTCGAAGAACGAGCGTCGCCCCGAGCGCAGCACCACGGACGCGGTCCATACCTGGATCAGGAAGAAAGGCATCTGGTAGGGAATGGCGTGCTGCCAGGTGCCGCGCGGCAGATCGTAGATCGCCATGTCGAGCGCAACGCCCACGACGAAACACGCGGCAAGCACCGGCCAACGCACCGGAACCTGATAGAACAGGCCGAGGCCGAACCGCAGAAGACAGAAGCCGCCGAGCACGCAGGCGAAGGCGCCGATGGCAAAGAGCCGCGGTGTCGACGAGAAGGGAACGATCGCTTCGCAAACGGCAGCAAGCGAGGCGACGGTAAAACCGGCCGCGCACCACAGCGCCGCGCGGCGCTGTCGGCTCTTTACGGCAATGGTGAGGAATGCAACCGTGAAAATCTGCGCAATGATAAAGTTCACAGCCAGCAGAGAGATCGCACCACCCATCGAAGAACCCGAAACCTTCGTCCTGCGGCTAGCCGCCTTACGCCACCTCCGGTGGTCGCGGAGGCCGATCCTAATTGGCCGATGCGAAGAATTGATTAATCCGTTCTTCGCATCGGCCAATCGGTGGATAGCATACGCCGTTTCGGGCCTATCAGCGAGCAGGTCTGGCGGCATGTTTTCCGCCCGTGACAGGCCGCCCGACCCCGGTCGTTCCCGGGTAGGTCAGCGGCAGGCCCTGTAGCGATCTTACGGCGAGATAGGCCCAGGCCTCGGCCTCCATGGAATCGCCGTTAAAGCCGGCGTCCTCCGCCGGCAGCACCGCTGCACCCTTTTCCTTGGCGAGCGCCGCGAGGTCGCGCATGATCACCGGATTGAGGCGGCCCCCGCCGCAGATGATGTAGGTCGATGGCCGCTGCGGCAGGTGTCCGGCCGACTTGAGGATCGCCGCTGCGGTCACATGGGCAAGCGTGCGGGCGCCGTCGGCAAGACCTGCGTCGCTTCCCGCCGGCGGCGCAAAATCGTTTCGGTCGAGCGATCGGCGCTGCTTCGCGGTGAAGAAGGGATTTGCGAGGTAGCGCTCCGCGAGATCGGGAAGAACGGCGCCTTCGCTCGCGATCATGCCGCCCTGGTCAAAGGGAATGCCGGCATGTGCCTCGACCCATTGATCGATCAGCGCGTTGCCCGGGCCGCTGTCATAGGCAACGAGCGTTTCGCCCGCGCCGATGAAGGTCAGGTTGGAAATGCCGCCGATATTGACGAAGACGACCGGCGCCGCGAGACCGGCTGCACCCCGCGCCAGAGCGGCGTGATAGGCGGGGATCAGCGGCGCGCCCTGCCCGCCATGCACCATGTCGTTGGCGCGCATGTCGTAGACGACGTCAATAGCCGTTTCGCCGGCAAGCAGCGGGCCGTCGCCGATCTGTACCGTCAGGGCCTCGTCGGGACGGTGTAGCACGGTCTGCCCGTGGAAGCCGATCACGTCGATAGCCGTCGGCGACAGGTCGTTTTGCTGCAGGAAGGCTTTGACTGCTTCGGCATGCCGCAGCGTCAGGTCGCGCTCAAGCTGCGACAGCGCGCCGGGCCTTTGATCCCGTTGCGTGATCGTCTTTGCGTCGACCAGTCCCTGCTTCAGCCGGTCGCGAAAGCGGGCGTCATAGGCAAAGCCGGCGGAGAGGCCGCGCTCGACGATGTCTTCGCCGTCGGTCCTCAGCATGGCGACGTCGATGCCGTCCATGCTCGTGCCGCTCATCAGGCCGATTGCCGTTCTTGTCCGTGTCATGCCGTCAACATTTCCAGAATCACTTTTGAAGTGATTATGCGCGGAAACAGTGCTAAACGCCCGTTCGTTCAAAAACTTCCCCGCAAGAGAGACAGATCATGTCCGGTTTCAAGTCCGATTTCCTTCACACCCTCAGCGAGCGTGGTTTCATCCACCAGATCTCCGACGAATCTGGCCTGGATGAACTGTTCCGGAAGGAAATCGTGACGGCCTATATCGGCTTCGACCCGACCGCACCGAGCCTGCATGCCGGCGGTCTCATTCAGATCATGATGCTGCACTGGATGCAGGCGACCGGCCATCAGCCGATCTCGCTGATGGGCGGTGGCACCGGCATGGTGGGCGATCCGTCCTTCAAGGACGAGGCGCGCCAACTGATGACGCCGGCGACGATCGAAGCCAATATCGCCAGCATCAAGACGGTCTTCTCCAACTATCTCACCTATGGCGACGGCCCCAAGGACGCGTTGATGATCAACAACGCCGACTGGCTGCTCGGCATCAACTACCTCGAGTTCCTGCGCGACGTCGGCCGTCACTTCTCGGTCAACCGCATGCTGTCCTTCGACAGCGTCAAGACGCGGCTCGATCGCGAGCAATCGCTGTCGTTCCTTGAGTTCAACTACATGATCCTGCAGGCCTACGACTTCGTGGAACTGCACAAGCGCACCGGCTGCCGCCTGCAGATGGGCGGATCGGACCAGTGGGGCAACATCATCAACGGCATCGACCTCGGCCACCGCATGGGCACGCCGCAGCTTTACGCGCTGACCTCGCCGCTTTTGACGACGGCGTCGGGCGCCAAGATGGGCAAGTCGGTCAACGGCGCGATCTGGCTCAACCCGGATATGCTGTCGGCCTATGACTTCTGGCAGTACTGGCGCAACACCGAGGACGCCGACGTCACCCGCTTCCTGAAGCTCTATACGACGCTGCCGATGGCGGAGATCGAGCGGTTGTCAAAGCTCGGCGGATCGGAGATCAACGAGGTCAAGAAGATCCTGGCGACGGAAATCACCGCCATGCTGCACGGCCGATCGGCCGCCGAGCAGGCGGCGGAAACCGCGCGCAAGACCTTCGAGGAAGGCGCGCTCGCCGACAACCTGCCTTCGGTCGAAATCCCGACCGCCGAGCTCGAAGCCGGCCTCGGGCTTTTGACGCTGATCGTGCGCGCCGGCCTCGCCGCCTCCAACGGCGAAGCCCGTCGCCACGTGCAAGGCGGTGCCGTCAGGATCAACGACGAGGCGGTCAGCGACGAGCGTCGTCTGATCGGCACCGGTGACGTCACCGCCGATAATGTCGTCAAGCTGTCGCTCGGCAAGAAGAAGCACATCCTCGTGCGCCCGGCCTAAGCCGAGCCACAACGAATAGATGACTGAGGCCGGCCTTCGCGCCGGCCTTTTTCATTGGAACTCGAAGATGCTGCGGAAGACGCCCGGCGCGATGATCGACAGGGGATTGACCGTCAACTTCGGCTGATTGAAGGGACCGTTGAGCTTGAAAGTGATGCCGAGCAGGCCGCGGTCGCGGCCATTGCCGAGCAGAACGCCGATCAGCGGCAGTTCGCCAAAGATACGGTTCAAGCCATAGGCCGGCATGAAGGTGCCGGTCATATCCATGATGCCGTTGTTATCGCGCACCGTCCCCTGGAAGGTCGCGCCGACGTCGGTGCCGCGCAACACGCCGCCATCGACGCGGATCGCGCCGCGGTCGAGCGCGAGCTGGGCGAAACCGCGCTCGAAGCGGGCCGAGCTCACGTCGATGTCGCGGCGGACGGCCTGGTTGAGGCTTCGCCCGTCGGCGCCTGTTGGCGTCGACACCATCGATTGCAGGCGTTGTTCGCCGACGAGCTGGAACTTGCGGATGTCGACGCTCCCGCGCCAGGAACGCCCGCCACGATCGCGCAGTTTGAGATTGAGCAGGCCGCCGCGCATGTTCTGGTAGATATCGGCAAAGCGTGCCAGCGCGCCGGCGTCGCCTGTGGTCAGCTCAAGCGTATTATCGGCGCCGGCCTTGGCGATCCGGGCGACAAGTGCCTGACCGCTGCCGGTGACAGCCGAAAGATTGACGTCCTCGATCTGGCTGCCGCGTTCGGCATAGACCAGGTTCACATTCGACAGGGATTCGCCGTTGAAGCCAGTGACGCGATCGAGCTGTGCCTTGATGGCGATGTCGTCGCCGCCGCCCTGGCCCTGGTCGCTTCCCGCCTTCATCTGCGCGAGGATCGGCCTGATGTCTGCAGCGGCGCCGCTGAGCGTGGCCGTATAGCCCCCCTTGCCGCGGTCGACCGAAACCTTGAAGTCGTCGCCCTGGGCCAGTCGGACGTTGTCGAGGCGGGCGGAGACCAGTCCGCCACCGTCCACCTGCAGATCACCCCGTGCACCGAAACCGTCTCCGGCGACGGCAAAATCGGAGATGACGACGGTGTCATTGGACTTGCTCGCCGTGAAACGCGCCTCCGCCGGAATGCCGGCTCCTTTGCTCCAGCCGATCCACGGCAAGGACAGAGCGGCCTTTGCGAGCCCGATCTTCGCCTCTACCCGATCCTGATCGCCAATCGTCACGTCGGCACTGATCGGTCCGGAGACGATCTTCGACAGGCCCGGCGCCAGCTTCTGCCAGACACCCTGGTCCAAGGTGCCTGAAATCTCACGCGAGCGCTTGACCTTCGAATCGCTATCGACCGGTTCCGTCAACGCAATGCTGACCTTGGCGCCCTCCAGTTGCGCGTCGGCATCGAGCACGGCCTGCTGATTGTCGACCCGGAACGTTCCGACGAGGTCGGATACCGGCCGGCCATAGAACGCCCTGTTGACGCTGACCTTGTCCAGTTGCATCTCCACCTGCCACAGCGGCTTGGGCGGGCGCTGGTCCGAGATCAGGCCGAAGCGCGCACCGACAAGCGCGGTGAGAGGACCGCTGAAGTCCTCCGGCAGCAGCGACGTCTTTTGCAGTGCCTGGATCGGTTTGTAGGTGACGAGTTCGGCAATCGCATCCGCAGCACCTCCAACCTCGATCTTCATCTCCGCCATCAGCGGCTTGGTGTAGACATCGGGGAGGATGAAGTCGCCGCCGTTGAGCGCCACGGACCGTCCCGACGGGAAATAGGCGGTGCCCTGCCCGATCTCAACCGTCATGCGCTGGCCGCTCAGCTTGAACTTGCCGGAGGTGTCGCGCAGCGGCGGTATCTCGCCGGTTATGTTGATGCGGGTGTCGTCGATGTCGAAGTTGATGTTGAGCTCCTGTTCGTTGAGCTTCAACTCCCCTTCGTTGTTGGCAATCCGGCCTTCGGCAACTGACACTTCGATGCGCGCATTGGTGACTATGCCGCCGAAGAGGTTGCCGATCGCCCAACGGCGAGCGCCCTTGGCGATCCACCACGGCCACAACTGCTTGACGGCCGTCGCCTCCATGCGGTCGCTGACGGCGGCAAAGCTGATCTGCGGCGAGGTCTTGCCGAAGGCGACCGAAAGCGAGCCATACATCGAGCCAAGCGGGCTCGACACGGCGAGCTGATCGAAGATCAACCGGTGGGTGTCTGCGGTGAACCGGCCGCTTGCCTTGGCATCGAAGGTCAGCGGCTGATCGGTGACGTCTTCCGGGGCCGAGCTTGCGTTCTTCAGGAGGAGATCGATCGCGAAGCCATTGTCCGTGGCGCCGGCAAGTTTGTCGAGGTCGATGACCGCGCCGGTGAACGGAAAGGTCGAGCGGCCGATCTTGACGACCGATGGCAGGATCTCGACCGCGGAGCGCCCGAAATCATAGGCGATGTCCATTTGCGACGGATTGAGCGTCGAGACGAGGCCGCCGGCATGGAAGGTGCCCTTGGAGGTGCGCACTGCCACGCGCAGATCCGGCTTCGCCTCCCCGACTGCCCGCGTCGCGTTCAACGTCAGCCCTGCCGTCGCGTCGATGCCAAAGGCCTGCTCCGCACCCGACTTGCCGTGGTAGAAGAACGGCGCGAGAGGCAGATTGGTGATCGCCGCATCAAAGCCGGTCACGTGCCCTCTCTGGCCAAGCGCGTCGGCGGTGATATCGACCTCGACACCATCGACGGTGGCGCTGCCCTTGACGCTCATCGAACCGCTGGCATCCCGGTTGAATTCGAGTGCGGAGGCGACGACCGGAACGACGCGGTTGCGGGCGCCGACGACGGAAAAACTGAAGTCGGAGAGTGTTACGGTCTGGCTGCCCCGCCCGGCCGCCATCTGCGACATGCGGTCGACATGGGAGAACAGGGCCTCGAGCGCATCGCCGACATCGGCGATACGGATCTTGGTGAGATCGAGCGGCTCGCCCCGAGGAAGGAGCCCGGTATCGAAATCGCCGCCTTCCGCTTCAAGGCTGGAGACGGCGATGCGGCCGGTCATCAGCGCCAATGGGTCGAGTGCGATCGAGATCGAGCGAAGCTTCGCGACGGGTTGGCCGGATGCCGCTTCGCTGAGCGCCACCTCGCGGGCCTTGAGCGCAATCGCGCCGCTTGCCGTCATGCGCACGACCGTGCTGCCGACGTCGGCGCGGTAGGCGTCTCCGAGCGCAGCATTGAGGGCCGTCCGGGCACGCGCGTTCAGCGTGCTGTCCATCATGCCGCTTTCGATCACGGTCACGAGGATCGCCCCTATGATGAGGGCGAGCAGGGATATGGACAGGGCAATCTTGGCACAGAGACGCAGCAGGGCGCGCTTGCGTGGTGCGTGCACGATCATGGGATCGTGAGCCTGCGCCGAAGGCAACGCATGCAGCGCGACGATGTCTTTCTTGCGAAAGCCGACTTTTTCGCCGCGGATCTCACTCATCAGCGCGGACGTCCTCCGTTCGATACGAGCTTTTTCGCCGCGCCTTCTTTTCAATCGTTGCGGACGGCTGGTTCTCGTTTCCTGTAGACCACATGTCGTCGTGCAGAGTCACCATGAGACGCGGGACCATGCTGTGGAAAGCCACCACCCTCAACGGGAATCGCGCGGGCGAGCGACTGCAACGTTTCGTAGCGGCTGACGCCGTCCGAAACCTGTCGAATCTAGCACAAATGCGCTGGACGGCAGTCGACGAATTTCGATATGCCCTACAGCGCGGCGTGCCTTAAGAGGCGCGCAGAAGTCGCTGTAGAACTTTGAGTTGCCGCAGATTTCGCATTGATCGGCAACGATCAAGGGCCACATGCAGTAGCGTCAGATTGTCTGCAAAACTTGGCAGAAGGAAGGTTTAATCATGGCAAGACCCGCTCCCGGAGATGTCGCTCCCGACTTCACGCTGCCGCGCGATGGCGGCGGCACGATCTCGCTTTCCGCCTTTCGCGGCCGCCCCGTCGTGCTGTTTTTCTATCCGAAGGACGATACGCAGGCCTGCACGCTGGAGGCGATCTCGTTCTCCGAACTTGCCGAAGAGTTTGCCGCAGCCGGCATAACGCTGATCGGCCTCTCCCCCGATTCGGTGAAAAAGCACGATCGCTTCGCCAAGAAGCACAACCTCACAGTGACGCTCGCTGCCGACGAGGAAAAGGCGGTGGTGACTGCCTACGGCGTCTGGGTTGAGAAAATGATGTACGGCCGCAAGTACATGGGCGTCGAACGCAGCACCTTCCTGATCGGCGCCGACGGCGTCGTCGTCAGGGTATGGGAAAAGGTGAAGGTCGACGGTCACGCCCAGGAGGTCCTGGCCGCCGCAAAGGCCCTCTGAGGAAACCCATGACCGAATTGCCCGTGTTTCACAGCCTGCGGGGCGGCGCAGTCGAAGCGATTCGCGCCGCCGACCTCGAGGTCAAGACGGCGCTTGCGCAAGAAACGGCACGGCGCTGGCAGCGCCGCACGCTGTCGCTGCGCTCGCCGCTCGACCGACCCGTTCCGGTTCGCCCCGGGCGGCCGGACAAGCCCGTACTGACACCGCCGACGCAGGTGAAGCGGCGGTCGCTCGGTTCCCTCAAGGGCCGCATCGCATTGCTGCACTCGATCGCCCATATCGAGTTGAACGCCGTCGACCTGGCCCTCGATATCGTCGCCCGCTTTGCGACCGAGCCGGTGCCCAATTCCTTCTTTGACGGCTGGATGCGCGTCGCCTTCGAGGAGGCCAAGCACTTCCGGCTGGTCCGGCAGCGGCTGAACGATCTCGGTGCAGACTATGGCGACATGCCTGCCCATGACGGGCTCTGGCAAGCGGCGCACGATACCCGCAACGACCTGACGGCCCGCCTTGCCGTGGTGCCGCTCATTCTCGAAGCGCGCGGTCTCGATGTGACGCCGGCCCTTCAGGCCAAGATGCGCGAAACCGGCGACGTCGAGAGCGCCGCCGTTCTGGATGTGATCTACGAAGACGAGAAAGGCCATGTTGCCGTCGGTGCCAAATGGTTCCGTTTCCTCTGCGCCCGCGAGAAGAAGGATCCCGCGGTGACCTTCCAGGCGCTGGTGCGCGCCAATTTTCGCGGACCATTGAAGGCACCGTTCAACGACATTGCCCGCGCCGAGGCAGGCCTGACGCCGTCCTTTTATCGCTCGATGACCGCCTCGACCAACCGATAGCCGCATCACGCAACCGCAATCATCCTTACCAATTGTTAACCCTAACGAAGTGTAATGATCCGCAGGTGATGCGAGGCAACGCGCACATGACGGGAGAGAACGGGTGTCTGGACGTTCGGCAAATCGTGCCTTCGGAAAACGTAAGGAAAATCACGTTCTGATACTGGCAAGTGGCGACAAGGTTCGCCACATGACGGTTCGTCCCTGGATGGCGGCAATCGCCGTATCCTTCGCCGGCGTCTGCAGCATCGGCTATCTCGCGGCCACATCCTATCTGGTCCTGCGCGACGATCTCATCGGCGGCACGATCGCCCGCCAGGCGCGAATGCAGCACGAATACGAGGATCGAATCACGGCATTGAGAGCGCAGGTCGATCGCGTCACCAGCCGGCAACTGCTCGACCAGCAGGTGGTCGAAGAAAAGGTCGAGAAGCTGCTGCGCCAGCAGATGGCGCTGACCTCGCGCAACGGAAAGCTCGGCGCCCTGGTCGAAAGGGCCGAAAGTTCCGGCCTGACGACGGAAAGCAACGGGACCCCGGAGATTGAACCCCTCGCCTTTGAGAAACGGGCCGACGCCAGCAGCGGCGGCGTAAAGGCGATCGAGAAATTGATGGGCCTGAGCGGCGCGTCGGTCACCGGTGCAATTCGTCCCGCTCCCCTCGCCTATGCCGCACCCGATGCGGCCGAATCGACCTCGGACCGTGCCGACCGGATATTCTCCAAAGTGACGCTGTCGCTGAAGGACGTCGAACTCGAACAAATGGCGCGACTGAAGCAACTGACGGATGGTGCTGCAAAGACGTCGGGTGCGATTCGCTCGATCGTCGGTCGGACCGGCGTCGACCTGCCGGTCGGCGATGTCGCAGCAATGGTCCCCGTCGCGACGTCTGACTCTGTCGATAGCGCCATTGGCGGCCCGTTCGTCGAACCGGCGAATGATGACGAGTTCGGCCAGTCGCTGGCGGCTCTCGATACGGCTCTTCTGGAACTGGAACGGACGCGGGCGCAGGTCCGCGCGCTGCCGTTCGGCAACCCGTCTCCGGCGAGCGACATCACCAGCGAATTCGGCAACCGTCTTGATCCGTTCCTCGGTCGCCTGGCGCTCCATGCCGGCATCGACTTCCGCGCGACGGTCGGCACGCGCATTCGCGCGGCCGCGCCCGGCACCGTGACGAATGCCGGCCTGACCGGCGGCTACGGGAACATGGTCGAAATCGACCACGGAAACGGCGTGTCGGGCCGATACGCCCACCTTTCCGCCGTTCTGGTGAAGGTTGGCGACCAGGTGACGGAAGGTGAAGTCATTGCCAAGTCCGGCAATACGGGTCGTTCCACCGGTCCGCACCTTCATTATGAAATCCGCCTGAATGGCGAGGCGGTGGATCCCATGCGCTTTCTCGATGCCAGCCGGAAGCTCGCCTCCTACATGAACTGACGGGTCGTTTGGCTGTCTCCAGGTCTTGCGCGGCTTGACAAGAAATGCGACAGATTCGCCACTATTTACCTTTTGCTGCTTCAACGTGCTGGATTTCTTGACTTTCAGCGACGTTCAGCTTATGAGCGCGGCCACGTCTCGTGCGTTTTCCATCGATCGATCAGTGTTCTATTGAACCGGAACGGAAACAGATTTCCCTTTGACCAATTTTGCTGACCTTGGCCTGAGCCAAAAAGTTCTCTCCGCTGTCACCGATGCGGGCTACACAATCCCGACCCCGATCCAGGCTGGCGCCATTCCGCCGGCCCTGCAGCGTCGTGACATTCTGGGCATCGCCCAGACGGGAACGGGTAAGACCGCTTCGTTCGTGCTGCCGATGTTGACGCTGCTGGAAAAGGGCCGCGCGCGCGCCCGCATGCCGCGCACGCTCATCCTGGAGCCGACGCGCGAACTCGCCGCCCAGGTCGCGGAGAACTTCGACAAGTACGGCAAGAACCACAAGCTCAACATCGCGCTTCTGATCGGCGGCGTTTCGTTCGATGAGCAGGATCGCAAGCTCGAGCGCGGCGCAGACGTTCTGATCTGCACGCCCGGCCGCCTGCTTGATCACTTCGAGCGCGGCAAGCTGCTGATGACCGGCGTCGAGATCCTGGTCATCGACGAAGCCGACCGCATGCTCGACATGGGCTTCATTCCCGACATCGAACGCATCGCCAAGATGATCCCGTTCACGCGTCAGACTCTGTTCTTCTCGGCGACCATGCCGCCGGAAATCCAGAAGCTCGCCGATCGCTTCCTGCAGAACCCGGAGCGCGTCGAAGTCGCCCGCCCGGCCTCCACGGCACAGACGGTGACACAGCGCTTCGTCGCGGCGCACGCCAAGGATTACGAAAAGCGCGCGGTGCTGCGCGATCTGATTCGCGCCCAGGACGATCTGAAGAACGCCATCATCTTCTGCAACCGCAAGAAGGATGTCGCCGACCTCTTTCGGTCGCTCGAGCGTCATGGCTTCTCGGTCGGCGCCCTGCATGGTGACATGGACCAGCGCTCGCGCATGGCCATGCTTGCCGGCTTCAAGGACAACAATATCACGCTGCTCGTTGCATCCGATGTTGCTGCCCGCGGCCTCGACATCCCCGATGTCAGCCATGTCTTCAACTTCGACGTTCCGATCCATGCGGAAGACTATGTTCACCGGATCGGCCGCACCGGCCGTGCCGGTCGCTCTGGCGCCTCCTTCACGCTTGTGACCAAGCGCGACACGAAGTTCTCCGATGCGATCGAGAAGCTGATCGGCCAGAAGGTCGAATGGCTGAACGGCGACCTTTCCAATTTGCCCGAGCCGTTGGAAAGCCACGACAGCGGTCGCCGCGATCGCGGTCGCGATCGCGATGGCCGCAAGGACCGGAAAAAAGATGGGGATCGCGGCCCGAGGGCTCGCGCCGATCATAAATCCGATACCGTGCGTGTCGATAGTGAGGCCGAAGTTGCAACAGTCGTGGAAAGGGCGGAATCGGTGAAACCGGCACGCAGCGCAGAAAACAAGCAGGGACAGAACAACCGCGCCGATCGTCCGGTGCGCGCATCGAACCCGGCCAACGATGACAATCGCGATCGCCGCAACCGTCACCGCCGCGACTATGATGACGGCCCGACGCCCGTTGGCTTCGGTGACGAAATCCCCGCTTTCATGCTGATTGCCGGCAAGGCCTGATTAAACCTATGGGCCTGCCGGGCATCGATTTTCCGGGTCTCGGCTGCGGACTTGCAATCGTGCGCGACGGCAAGATCCTGCTCTACAAGCGCGTTAACGCGCCTGAAGCCGAGCACTGGAACATCGTCGGCGGCAAGGTCGATCATATGGAACGCTCGGAAGCCGCAGCGCGGCGCGAGGCCGAAGAGGAAAGCGGCCTCCAGATCCGTTCGAGCGAGTTCCTCTGCCTCAGCGAACAGGTGATCGAGGCTGACCGCCAGCACTGGATCTCGATGATCTATGTGACCCGGGACTTTATCGGCGAGCCTGAACTCACCGAGCCGGACAAGCTTTCCGCTCTCGGCTGGTTCGATCTCGATGCCCTGCCCCAGCCGCTGTCACGTTTTACGGCCGACGCAGTCGATGCGTTGCGCAGGCTGGAACACAAGAGCGCCGTGCGTTCAAGCGAAGGCACAAAGGACGCTCTAGCACTTTGATTATAGAGCATCTTTCCGCCTCCAGTGATTCCACTTGAGAGCGGGATCCTCCAGCGGCGCAGTCGTCGCGGATTGCCTCCGCCGGCGGGTTTATCCTCTATTTTCTCGATCGTAACGCTGCTTCATAGGCAAGCCGCACCCAGCGCGCCATCTCGTCGGGGTCGTCAAAGGCGTCGTCCGGTATGCTCCAATAGGGCATCTTCACCGGCTTGCCCTTGCCATCATAGGCCCATTGCCGGGAGCCGGCCGCCTCGAAGGTCGGCGCCGTCTGCTCGTCCCCCTTCAGGAGGATTTCTCCGTCCACCTCGAGTGCGAAGATGATGCCCTGGCAATAGATCCCCTTGCCGCCGAACATCCGCTTGATGGTCACCGGCCCCAGCGTCTCGAACATCTCCTCGATGGCAGCATTGTCCACGCGTTCATTCCTCCAGGATACCGCCGGCAGCCACAATCTGCTCCGGCGTGTCGAGATCAAGCCGCGCCGCCGAACCAAGCTCGACATCGATGACCGGCAGTCCGCACTTCTCGATGATGTGCCTTGCGCCAACGTCTCCAACCAAAAGACGGACAGCGGAAAAGGTTTGCCGCGGCAGGATGACCGGATTGCCGCGTTGCCCATCGGCGGTTGCCCGAATGACGGCGCGGCCGCCTTCGGCCGCAAAACGATCGAGCAACCTGCGCAGATCGCCGCTGCTGACGCCCGGCATGTCGGCGAGCATGACCAACATGCCCGCGGATCGCTCGTTGATGGCCGAAAGTCCAATCGTCAGAGATGAGGCCATTCCGGACATGTAGTCTGGATTCGAGACGAGCTTCGCGGGCAGACCCTCCAACGCAGCGCGGATATCGGTCTCGCGGTGGCCGGTGACCACGACAACCCCGCCGGGGGCCGCAGCAATCGCTGCCTCGACGCTGCGGCGAACCAGCGGCACGCCGTCAAAGGTCGCCAGCAGCTTGTGCCCGCCGTCCGGTCCCATCCGGCTGGCGCGGCCGGCGGCCAGAACGACGATCTCGACCGGTCCTAACGGCAACGCCGTTGCTTTTTCACGCGGCTGCGGCCGGGTCGGGATTTCGCCGAGCAAACCACCGACGCCAAGGCCGGTTATGTCGTCGAAGCTCGGCCACTCGCCGGCGAGGATACGGTCGAGGATCCAGTCGAATCCGTTCTCGCGCGGGCTGCGGGCGCATCCGGGAGCCCCGATCACGGGGATCTCGCCGACACGGCCAAGAACGAGAAGATTGCCGGGATCGACGGGCATGCCGACATGATCGACGACGCCGCCTGCCCGACGAACCGCCGCGGGAATCACATCATCCGGATCGGCGACAGCGGAAGCACCGAAGACCACCAGCAGGTCATGGTCGGCCTGGAGTTCGTCGATTGCCGCGGCGACCGCGCCTTCCGTGTGTGCGACGCGTCGCTCGGTCACAAGCTCGCTTCCCGATTGCCGCAGGCGAGCCGCCAGGATGGTTTTCGTCTTGTCCATGACCTGGGGTTTCAGTGTCGGCAACTGAGTTGCTATTAGCGCTGCGCGTCGCGCGGAAAAGGGTTTTACTTCGAAGGCGGCATGGCTCCGGAGCAGCTTCTGTGCTTCCTCGACGAGTTGGCCGGCCACGGCGAGTGGAATGATCTTGATCGTCGCGACCATGTCGCCGGCCTGCACAGGCACATGGTCGGCAAGGCAGGCGAGCGTGATGGCGGGATCGATGCGGTTCAATCGGTTGACGGTGTCGCGCTTCGCGACGAAGAGGCCGGCAACCCGAGAGTAGACGTTCACACGCCCGGTTGCCGCCTGAGAGAAGCGCAGGTGGTCGGGTGCAATTGCCGCCGCAATGCGCGTTGCGGCCTCGTCTTCCATGAGATCGCCGGGGTCAAGGCGCGCAACAACCACCTCCAGCGTGCCGCAGGCGATCAAGGCGGCGATATCGGCGGGCGAAAGCCGGTGACCCTTCGGCAGCCGGATCTCATCCGTCTTGACCGCATGCGCCAGCATGGCGCCCTCCGCTTCGCTGGTCTTGACCGGCCCGAACCTCACGCAATCACTCCTTTGACATGGCTGGTATCGCGGCGCCGTAGCGCCTCGATGATTTCGGCCAGGATGGCGACGGCGATCTCGGCCGGGCTCGCCGCACCGATATCGAGGCCGATCGGTGCGCGGATGCGGGCTATGTCAACATCGGAAACACCGGCCTGTCGCAACCGTTCGACCCGTGTCGCATGGGTTTTCCGGCTGCCGAGCGCGCCGACGTAGAAACAGCCGGCTGCAAGGGCGACCCGGATTGGTTCGTCGTCGATTTTCGGATCATGGGTGACGGCCAGCACGGCGGTGAAGCGGTCGAGCGGCCTCTGTTTCAGGGCATCCTCGGGCCATTCGGCGATGAGCTCGACGCCTGCGAAACGTTCCGGCGTTGCGAAGGCAGTACGCGGATCGATGATCGTCATGTCGAAACCGGCAACGGGCGCCAGCTGGGCCAAGGCCTGTGAAATATGCACGGCGCCGATGACGAGAATGCGTGGCGGCGGCAAGTAGACATTGAGGAAGAAAGAGCCCTGCTCCGTCTCCACGATCCCGGCCTTGCCGGATTGCAGGGCGCGCGCGACCGGGCCGCGCCAGACATCCGGACAATCATCGCCCTCGAGATAGACCTGGCTGCTGCTGCCGGCTAGAGCGCTGACAGTGACAACCGCCCGACGCGCCGAACGCGCCGCATTGAGTGCTTCAAGAATCCTCCGTTCCATCGCTAGCCTTCGACCCGTTCAACAAGGACCCGGATCCTGCCGCCGCAGGAAAGTCCCACGCGCCAGGCGGTTTCGTCCGCAACGCCGAAATCGAGGATCCTTGGCGCGCCCGAAGCGATGACATCTGCCGCTTCGGTGATGACGGCGCCTTCGACGCAGCCGCCGGAAACCGAGCCCTGAAAATTGCCGTCGCCGTCGATCACCAGATGGCTGCCGACGGGGCGCGGCGCCGAGCCCCAGGTTTCGATCACGGTGGCAATCGCCACCTTACGCCCTTCCTTCATCCAGGCTTGGGCGATGTCGAGCGGATCCAGAACATTTGCAGCTTCCAGCATGTTGCCACCCTCCCGCCGGACAGATCAAGATCTGAGGAACCGCCGCGGGTTAGCCTGCCGGGAACCCTGCCCGGAAAGCGCCTTCACCAGTTCCCCAATCGATTCAAGATTGTGCACCGCCCGGAATTCGTCAACATGCGGCAGCATCGCTCTGACGCCGCGCGCACGCGCCTCGAAGCCGTCGAAGCGCAGCAGCGGGTTGAGCCAGATCAGCCGGCGGCAGGACCGGTGCAGTCGATCGATTTCGATTTCAAGATCGCCCACATCGTCACGCTCCAGGCCATCGGTGATCATCAGCACGATGGCGCCTTGTCCGAGCACGCGCCGCGACCAGCGTCTGTTGAATTCATGCAGCGTTTCGCCAATGCGCGTACCGCCGGACCAGTCCTTCACCGCAGCCACGCAGTCGTCGATCGCGGCATCCGGATCGCGATTGCGCAACTGGCGGGAGACATTGGTCAGCCGTGTGCCGAACAGGAAGGTGTGCACGCGCCGCCGCTCCTCGGTCAACGCATGCAGGAAATGCAGAAAGATGCGGGTGTACTGGCTCATCGAGCCCGAGATGTCGGCAAGCACGACGAGCGGTGGATGCACCACACGCCGCTCCCGGAACCGCGGCAGGATCAGTTCCCCGCCGAAACGCATCGCGTCACGCACGGTGGCGCGCGGGTCGATGCGGATCTGCCTCTTCGATGGGCGGAAGCGACGGGTTACGACACGGTCCATCGGCAGCGTCAGCGCGGCAAGGGCGCGTTTCGCCTCGGCAAGTTCGGCAGCACTCATCTGCGCGAAATCGGCCCGACGCAGCAGCTCGCGGCCCGAAACCGTGAAGCGCGCATCGATATCGATCTCGGGTTCCTCACGTGGCGGTCGATCCGCTTCGTGCCCGGAAAGCAACGCATCGCTGACGCGTGTCTCGCCGGCACGCCGCTGGTGCCGCTCGCTTTCGCGCTCCGGCGCCAGCGGCGACATCATCGCGATCATCTTCTCGACGAGGCCGCGCGAGCGCCAGAACAGCCGAAAGGCTTCGTCGAACACCGGCTGGTCCTCGTGGCGCTTCACGAAGACGCATTGCAGTGCGGCGTAAAACGCATCCCGGCCGCCGATTCCGATCAGTGCCACCGCATCGATGGCATCGGCGATGGCACCGGGCCCGATCTTGATGCCGGCGCGACGCAGGGCGCGTGCGAAGAAGACGATGTTGTCGGCAAGCCGGCCGTCGCTTTCCCCAAGCGGCGGGACAATGGCACCATCCCTGTGCTCCTCCCGCTCCTTCATGGTCAGCCCGCCGCCAGCAGTTCCGCCTTGACTTCGGCGAGCAGCTTGCGCCCCTCGGCACCCTCGATCCTGGCGATGTCGTCCTGATACTTGAGCAATGTTCCGAGCGTATCGGCGATCGTTTCCGGATCGAGCGCCAGCCGGTCGAGTTCCGTCAGGGCCGTTGCCCAGTCGATCGTTTCGGCGACGCCGGGGTTCTTGAAGAGGTCGATTGTCCGCAGCCGCTGCACATAGGCGATGACCTCGCGCGACAGCGTCGCGTTGCAGCCGGGTACCTTGCGGCGGATGATTTCCAGCTCCTGCGCCGCCTTGGGATAATCGACCCAATGATAGAGGCAGCGTCGCTTGAGCGCGTCATGGATTTCGCGGGTGCGGTTGGTGGTGATGATGACGATTGGCGGTTCGTCCGCCCGGATTGTTCCAAGTTCCGGTATCGTGACCTGAAAATCGGACAAAACTTCGAGCAGGAACGCCTCGAAGGCCTCATCTGTCCGGTCAAGCTCGTCGATCAGGAAGACAGGCGCGCGGCCCGCGCTGGAAGAAATTGCCTGCAGGACCGGGCGGCGGATCAGGAAGCGTTCGGAAAAGATATCGCTTTCGATCCGTTTTCGATCGACCTTGCCGGCTGCTTCCGATAGGCGGATTTCCAGCATCTGTGCCGGATAGTTCCATTCGTAGACGGCCGAGGCGACGTCGAGGCCCTCATAACATTGCAGCCGGATCAGAGGCCGATCGAGCGCCTTTGCCAGAACCTTGGCGATCTCGGTCTTGCCGACGCCTGCTTCGCCCTCGAGAAAGAGCGGGCGCTTCATCCTGAGCGCCAGAAACAGCACCGTCGCCAGCGCCGTTCCCGCGAGATAGTCATGCGCCTCCAGCAGCGCCATCGTCTCCTCGATGGACTGCGGCAGGGCTGTGGTCGCCTGTGTCGCCATGTCTCCTCCGCCACGGCTCGAATCGATAACTTGATGTTGAAAAGCGAATGAATTCACTCTTCCAACTCAAAGGCTTACGGCGATCTTCTCATGTCTCGATGGGCACGAAATCTCGCCACGTAAAACTTATAGCGAGTGGTATCCGCGGTCCACATAAATGAGTGGCGGCCGCGCCGGCCCGATAGCGACATCGACGACCTCGCCGAACAGCACCAGATGCGTGGCGATCGTCTTCACCTCGATGAGCCGGCAATCGAACGAAGCGATCGCGTTGGTGAAGATCGGAGAGCCTGTCGTCAGCTTGGTCCACTGGCCAAGGGCAAAGCGCAGATTCATGTCGAGTTGATCGCGGCCGGAAAAAGCGTGTGCCATGGCGCGATGTTCATCGCCAAGCAGATTGAGCGCGAAACTGTCGCTGCGCGTGAAGATCTCATTGCGCGGATTGGCGCCGTTGAGGCAGGCCAGAACCGTCGGCGGACTGTCGGACACGGAGCAGGATGCGGTGACCGTGACACCGCGCCGCTCGACACCATCGGCCACGGTGATGATCTGCACGTGACCGGCCAGGCGACTCATGGCGTCGCGATAACTGATGGGGTCCAGCCGGCTCTTGTCCAACAATTCTTTCTCCGAGCGAAGTCAGCCACATACATAGACAGTACCGGGAAATATGAAACCCGCTGCAAGGAGAATCTTGCAGATCTGCGACACGGCAGCGACGCGGATAGAACCATCCGCGTCCGAAGTCACATCTTTTCCTTTGACGCGGTAGGGCACATCCTTAAAACATATGGCCACTACCGTGCCGCGCGCCAGTCGCGACCGGCACGGAAAAGGCAACGTAAGGGCTCGCCGCGGGGTCAGGATCCCTCCTGATCCGGGGAAAATGCGGCAGCGGAGAAAATGGATGCTTCGATCGATCGTCGCCAGCCTTGTCGTGGCCGGACTGGTACAGGCCGCACCCGCCGCGGCAGCCGGCATCAAGGTGGCCGTCGTCGCGCCGGTCGAAGGCCCGTTTGCACCTCTCGGCAAGCAGATCATCGATGGCGCCGCGTTCCAGGCCGGCGATCGCGGCAGTGAGATCGTCGTCATTCCAGAGACTTGCGATACGGCCGGCAACGAAGCGCTGACCAAGGCGCTGCTTGCGGCAGGCGCCGAGGCAGCGATCGGGTTTCTCTGCACCGAAAGCCTGGACGCCACACTTCCGGCACTTGCCGAAGCGGGCCTTCCCGCCATCACCCTCAGTGTGCGTTCCGATGTCCTGATGGAAGATGCGCTGAAGAAGAAGTGGCCGCTCTTCCGTCTTGCGCCGAGCGGCAACGCCGAGGCTGCCAGCATCGTCGACACCATCGTCCAGCGCTGGAAGGACAAGCCGATCGCGTTGATCGACGATGGAACCATCCACAGCCGGGAACTGGTCGAAAGCGTGCGCTCCGCCCTCGGCGAAATTGGGCTGACACCGGTCTTCACCGACACCTATCGGCCCGCCCAGGAGCAGCAGGTCAACCTGGTGCGGCGACTGGTGAAGAGCGGCGCGACCCATGTCTTTACCGGTGGCGACAGGCAGGACACGGCGGTGATCGCGCGCGATGCGCAAGGCGAAGGCGCGAGCCTCACCTTGCTCGGCGGAGACGCGCTGAATGCCGCCGATCTCACCGTGCCGCTCGCCGATGGCGTTTTCGCGGTCACCCTGCCGGACGCATCGCAATCGCCCGAGGGCAAGCCGGTCGCGGACGCCTTGCGGGCCGCCGGAACCGAACCGGATGGCTACGTATTGTCCGCCTTTGCGGCGGTCTCCCTGCTCGAGCAAGCCAAGGACCAGGCGGAAAAGGACGACAAGCCCCTTCTCGACGCATTCGCCAAGGGACCCTACCCGACCGTGCTCGGCCCCATTGCCTTCAACGCGCAGCACGAGCGCGCCGAAAATCCCTATCGCCTGATGCAGTGGCAAGGCGGCCGCTTCGTGCCAGTGCCCGCCGAAGGAACCGCCCAATGATGCGCACCGGACCGCTGAACCTGATTACCGACGTCGCGGGCCTGACGGTCGGCAATGCCGAGGACCACCGACTGAAGTCCGGCGTCACCGCCATCGTCTGCGATCCGCCGGCAACCGCTGCGGTTCAGGTGCTGGGCGGCGCGCCCGGAACGCGGGAAACCGATCTGCTCGACCCGCACAATACGGTGCAGACAGTCGACGCCCTGGTGCTTTCCGGCGGTTCGGCCTTTGGCCTCGATGCTGCGTCCGGAGCCCAGGCCGCGCTAAGAGAAATGGGCCGCGGCTTTGCCGTCGGTCCGCACCGGATACCGATCGTGCCCACCGCCATCCTGTTCGACCTGATCAACGGCGGCGACAAGGATTGGGGACGTTACCCGCCCTATCGCGAACTCGGCTTCGAGGCGGTTCGTTGCGCCGGCCCGTCGTTCGCGACCGGAACCGCCGGCGCCGGTACCGGCGCTCTGACCGCCGCCTTCAAGGGCGGCCTCGGCTCGGCATCGACCGTTCTGCCAAGCGGCATCACCATCGGCGCGCTGGTTGCGGTCAACGCGCTCGGTTCGGCGACCGTTGGTGATAGTAGGCATTTCTGGTCCGCACCCTTCGAGCTTGACGGCGAGTTCGGTGCGCTCGGCCTGCCGCATCCACTGCCCGCTGACGCCGCCGATATCCGCATCAAGTTCCGGGACCGGCAGTCCGCAGCCGCCAACACGACGATCGCCGTCATCGCGACGGATGCGGTGCTTACAAAGGCCGAAGCGAAGCGCCTGGCAATCGCCGCCCATGACGGTTTTTCCCGAGCGCTCTGGCCGGCGCACACGCCGCTCGATGGCGATCTCATCTTTGCGCTTGCCACCGGCGCCAGCGGCAAGACCCCCACACTAGAGGATTTCATCGATCTCGGCGCGGTGGCGGCATCGACGATGGCACGCGCCATCGCCCGTGGCGTTCATGACGCGGCCCCGGCCGAAAACGACCTCATGCCGTGTTGGTCGCAGCTCAGGTGACGCAGCTTTGATCGCGAGCATGTTGTTTGCGCGGCCAGCCGGTGCTATTGCGCGGAAAACACGCTGGAGTGCGCCATGACCCATCCTATCCGCATTGCTCCGTCGATCCTGGCGGCCGATTTCTCCAAGCTCGGACAGGAAGTCCGCGACGTCGTCGATGCCGGCGCCGACTGGATCCATCTCGATGTCATGGACGGGCACTTCGTGCCGAACATCACCTTCGGCCCCGACGTGATCAAGTCGTTGCGCCGCTACACCGATGCGACGTTCGATTGCCACCTGATGATTTCGCCCGCCGATCCGTTCCTCGAAGCCTTTGCGAAAGCCGGCTGCGATATCCTCACCGTGCATGCCGAAGCCGGTCCGCACCTTCACCGTTCGCTGCAGACCGTCCGGTCGCTCGGCAAGAAGGCCGGTGTCTCGCTCAACCCGGCAACGCCGGAAAGCGCCATCGAATACGTGCTCGATCAGGTTGATCTCATCCTGGTCATGACCGTGAACCCGGGCTTTGGCGGACAGAAGTTCATCGAAGCTACGGCGGAAAAGATTCGCCGCATCAAGGCGATGATCGGCGATCGTCCGATCGAGATCGAAGTCGACGGCGGCATTACGCCCGACACGGCGGCTTTCGCAACCGGCGCCGGCGCCAACGTTCTCGTCGCCGGTTCGGCGATCTTCAAGGGCGGCTCCGTCGAAGCCTATCGCACGGCGATCGAGGCGATCCGCACGCCGGCAGAGAAGGCCTATCGATGACGCCGCGCGCGGCACTGCCCGGCGTGCTTTTGCTGGGCGCTGCGGCAGCCGCAGCGCCGGCCTTGGCGGGCGACTATGCCGCGCTCCAGCCGATCGGCTTTTCGGCCGACGGCAATGTCTTCGCCTTCGAGGAATACGGCGTTCAGGATGGCTCCGGCTTTCCCTATTCGACCATCTATGTGATCGATACGCGCAATGACAGCTTCTTGCCCGGTGCGCCGGTGCGCGCCGTCAGCCGCGAAGATGGCAGCCCGCTCTCCAAGGCGCGTCACGAGGCACGCCGCCGTGCGGCACCCTTGATCGACGCCTATCGCCTGGCTGATGCACCCGGGCTGCTTGCCGCCTTCAATCCGATCACCGAGGCGAACGCCAAGCCGCTGGCGCTGACCTACTATTCCTTTGCGGCCGACGAAGGGTTCCGCGAGACCTATTCGGTGACGCTCGAAGAGAAGACCTTCGAGCCCGAAGGCATCTGCAAGGACTTCCTGAAGGAGGTCAAAGGCTTTCGTCTGTCGATGACGATGAAGGCGGGCAAGCCGGCGACCGACGTCCTGCAGGAGGACAGCCGTTTGCCCGAGAGCCGCCGCTGCCCCACCGGCTATCAGGTCGGTGGCGCCGTCACCCATCGGAATGACGATGGCTCCGAAACCCACGTCATCATGGTTCTCGTCAAGTCGCTCGGCTTCGAAGGCACGACCGATGGACGCTGGATCGCGATCCCGACTCGGATCGCGAAATGAACGACGCGGTGGCCGGCGTCGAGGCAAAAGCAGATCTGGCGCCGGTAGGTGTCCTGCATCGGCGCCGGCTCGCCCAATCCCTTCCGACGATGCGGGCGCTTGTCATCGGCGCGCCACTCTGGGGCGGCGCGATGGCGTTTTCGGCCTGGTGCGGCCTCTGGCTTCGCGAGCGTGCTCTCACCTTTCATCTGTCCGAGCTGCTTCTGATCTTCGGCTTCGGGGCGCTTCTGGCCTGGGCGCCATCGCTGTTCCTGGCTCGACTTGCAGCCTTGGGGCGTCGGCCGGAAACGCGTTTTGCGGCTTACTTCTTCTTCCTTTCGCTAGGCACCGTCGCGATGACGGCGATGCTCTATGCTCTCGACTACCGGCAGTTTTACGCCCAATGGCACGCGCCTGCCGGCACCAGGACCTGGTTTTTCCAGCTCGCCTTCACCTCGCTCATCGCGTTCTACCAGTTTCTGGTGATGGGGCTTCGCCTCTATCTGCCCCTCGGTGGTGCTATACTCGTCGGCGTCAGCCTGTGGCTGGCGAGCGAGCGCACGAGCCAAACGCGTTGAGCTTCACGGCTATCTTTGCTAGAGGCACGGCCATCCTCCACTGACGACGAAAGCTAAAGCCCATGATCCCGCGCTACTCCCGTCCGGAAATGGTGGCCATCTGGTCGCCGGAAACCAAGTTCCGCATCTGGTTCGAGATCGAGGCTCATGCCTGCGATGCGCTTGCCGAAATCGGTGTGATCCCGAAGGATGCGGCCCGCACGATCTGGGAGAAGGGCGGCGCTGCCACCTTCGACGTCGCGCGCATCGATGAGATCGAAGCCGTCACCAAGCATGACGTCATCGCCTTCCTGACGCATCTTGCCGAATTCGTCGGCCCGGACAGCCGCTTCATCCACCAGGGCATGACCTCGTCCGACGTGCTCGACACCTGCTTCAACGTCCAGCTCGTCCGCGCGACCGATCTGCTGCTCGCGGATCTCGACCATCTGCTCGAAGCTCTGAAGCGCCGCGCTTTTGAACACAAGGACACGGTGACGATCGGCCGTTCGCACGGTATCCACGCCGAACCGACGACGTTCGGCGTCAAGCTGGCGCTTGCCTATGCCGAGTTCGACCGCTGCAAGCAACGCCTGCTGGCCGCACGTGAGGAAGTCGCCACCTGCGCGATCTCCGGCGCAGTCGGCACCTTCGCCAACATCGATCCGCGCGTGGAAGAACATGTCGCCAAGGCGCTTGGCCTGAAGCCGGAACCGGTTTCGACACAGGTCATCCCGCGCGACCGTCATGCCATGTACTTCGCCACCCTCGGCGTCATCGCCTCGTCGATCGAGCGCCTGGCGACGGAAATCCGTCACCTGCAGCGCACCGAAGTGCTCGAAGCCGAAGAGTATTTCTCGCCGGGCCAGAAGGGCTCGTCGGCAATGCCGCACAAGCGCAACCCTGTTCTGACCGAGAACCTGACGGGTCTCGCCCGCATGGTCCGCGCCTTCTCGGTACCCGCAATGGAAAACGTTGCCCTCTGGCACGAGCGCGACATCTCGCACTCCTCTGTCGAGCGCATGATCGGACCGGATGCGACGGTGACGCTCGACTTCGCGCTTGCCCGCCTGACCGGCGTGATCGACAAGTTGCTCGTCTACCCCGAGAACATGATCAAGAACATGAACAAGTTCCGCGGTCTGGTTCATTCGCAGCGCGTGCTGCTGGCGCTGACCCAGGCAGGGGTATCGCGTGAGGATGCCTACCGCCTCGTGCAGCGCAACGCCATGAAGGTCTGGGAACAGGGCAAGGACTTCCTTGAGGAACTGCTGGCCGATACGGAAGTCCGTGCGGCGCTTTCCGAGGAAGACATCCGCGAGAAGTTCGATCTTGGCTACCACACCAAGCACGTCGACACGATTTTCAAGCGCGTCTTCGGCTGAGCCTGACAGTGCGCGGGTCACACGCCCGCGTTGCGCCTCATGAATATGCCCGCATTTGGCGCACATCGCTCAAATGCGGGCTTTTCTTTTAGCGCGATATTCAGTGATCGTGTGTGACGATCCGGGCCTGTCAATTCAGGTTCGAGGATCACATGGCCTACAAGGACAGCACGGAGCGTGCGGGAGCACGCACACAGACGAAGATCACTGGCATGGTCACCTGCAAGACCGGGTCCAGCAACGGCGTCGTCAAGGACCTTTCGGACGAAGGCATGTGTTTCCAGCTCTATTTCGACATCGGCGCCAAGACGGGGCAGGAAGTGACGATCAGGAGCGAGGAACTGGGCTTCCTGACCGGCATGGTACGCTGGTACCGCGGCGACAAGATCGGCATCAAGCTCAATCTGTCGTCCAACACGGCGGCGCAGATTTCCTCCTACTACAAGCACTTTCGCTAGAGCAATTCCAGGAAAAGTGCGAAACGGTTTTCCGTCCGGAATTGCGTAATTTCAAAGACCTAGATCACTTCATTGTTTCGATGAAACAATGAAGTGATCTAGGCCGTAAGACCGGTCTTCGCTCACGCTTGAAAGCGCCGCAAGTCGATTGACCTGCGGCGCTTTTCGCGTTGATAGGTTGCGCCGTGACTCGCCTATCGTGAACCGGCGCGCGGACCTGGCTCCACCATCTTGCGATAGATATGCCATGTGGCGTGGCCGAAGATCGGCATGATGACGGCAAGACCGACGAAGACCGGGATCGAGCCGATCACCAAGCCAGCCGCGATGATGAAGCCCCAGAGCGCGACGGGTACCGGATTGACGAGGGTCGCGCGGATCGACGTTTCCACCGCCGCGACGGCGCCGACATCGCGATCGATCAGCAAGGGGAAGGATACGACCGTTGTCGCGAGCACGATGACCGCGAAGACGAAGCCGACGGCGTTGCCGACGAGGATCAGGTTCCAGCCCTGTTCGGTACCGATGATGCCGTTCCAGAAGGCAGCGATCGAAGCCGGCGGTTCGGCCCCGAAGATTTGTACGTAGAGCGCCTGGGCCACCAGCAGCCAAACAATGAAGACCACGAAAAGCATGGCGGCAACGGCCATGATCGATGGCAAGGCTGGAGAGCGATGCAGGCGAAGCGCATGCGGCCATGAATAGTCCATGCCGAGTTCACGCCGTCGACTGATTTCGTAAAGACCGATCGCCGCGACAGGGCCGATCAGGGCAAAGCCCGAGACCAGCGGATAAAGCAGCGGCAGCATGTTTGCGCCTGCGCTCCAGGTAATCAGCACGGCGCCGGCAATCGGGTAGATCAGGCATAGAAAGACGTAGTGCGACGGCTTTTCGCGAAAATCTTCAAATCCGAGACGCAAGGCGTCGAACACATCCGAGACACCAATCTTCTTTATCCCGGGGTGGGCGACACTCGCATCCGCCCCCGACAGAACATGGAATGTTGTCATGGCTCACTCCTCAACGAACTAGAGCGGCCGCGGAACAGAGATGCGACGAAACAAAGTCGCACCAACCGCGACCGTCATGCCGATTATACAGAAAATGAAGGCGCTGTCGCCTGCTGCCTGTTTCTCCAGGTCGTCACCGATCCAGGGATGAAAACAACAGTCCTTCGAAGTGTTGCGGCGACCATGGCGCCTCTCAAATAGCGCACGGCGTTGCAGGTCTTGACTTCGGCCGCTTTCAGCGCCACATCGCGGCCACTATGAAAGTATCCGACGCCCATATCCTCATTGTCCCTGGCTACACCAACTCCGGACCGGAGCACTGGCAGACCCGCTGGGAGCGCAAGATGTCCACCGCGCGCCGCGTCGAGCAGGCGGAGTGGGCAAAGCCCGTGCGTGAAGATTGGGTGGCGCGCATGATCGAAGAGGTCAATGCGGCGGAAAAGCCGGTCGTCATCGTCGCCCATTCGCTTGGCGTCGCGACTGCGGTGCACGCCCTGCCCCACTTCAACAAGCCGATCGCTGGCGCCTTCCTGGTAGCACCTCCGGATGTGGCCAATCCGACGATCCGCCCGAAGCATCTGATGACATTCGGCCCCTATCCGCGTGATCCCCTGCCGTTCCCGTCGCTGATGGTTGCAAGCCGCAACGATCCTTTCGGTTCCTACGAACACGCAGACGATATCGCCAAGGCCTGGGGTTCGCTGCTCGTCGACGCCGGCGAATCGGGCCATATCAACACCGAGTCCGGGCATGGCCCCTGGCCGGAGGGAACGATGGTGTTCGCTCAGTTCCTGAGCCGCCTGAAGCCCTGATGCTTCGCCGCCCCGGTTGACGGCTGCTGCGACTTCCCATTAATCCGACGTTCATTGTCCGCGGTCATCATCGGTCGGCATGGCAACGTGACTCGTCGTCAAAGGGCGTTGAGCGCTGTCGAATCTTGATTTGCAGCCTGATTTCCGGCTCCCGTGCCTTGGAAATGCGGCCGCAAACGCTGGACATGGGATAAGTGGCCGTTAACGAAGGTCTCACCAAAGGTGCGCGTGGTGCGCCAGCGAATTCGGATGTTCTCACGCAGGCCGCTCTGGAGCGCTTGCCGGCCGGAGCAATCATTGCCAATGATCTGGGACGGATCATAACGACCAACGCGCGCGCCGGCGAACTGCTGCCAAGGACACCCGCTTCGCTCCGCAAAGCCCTTCTCGCAGATCTCGTGCTGGATGAGGACCGGCCGCTGTTGCCGGCGCGGAACATCTTGGCGCCCACGACGACCGCGTCCACGACGCTCCGTTTCGAAAGCCTCTCCGGTCCGCTGCCGATGCTTGTCTCCTGGTCACCCGTGCTTTTTGCCGACCAGGACGCCTTTCTCCTGTTGATGCTCCCCGCCCATGAGCTCGTCGACGAAATCGCCGGTCTGCGCAACGACGAAACCCGCTGGAAATATGCGCTCGACAGCGCACTTGAAGGCGTGTGGGATCACGACTTCGAAACCGGGAACCTGTTTTACTCCACTACCTGGAAGCGGCTTCGTGGCCTGCCCGACGATGCCGAAGTCGACGGTAGTCTTGAGACCTGGATCCAGAACGTCCACCCCGACGACCACGCGCATGTGCGTGCCGCAATCGAGCGTCAGGATTCCGGCGAGGCTGTGTTCAACACCTTCGAGTACCGCGAGCGCCATGCGGACGGGCATTGGGTCTGGATCGAGAGCCGTGGCGCGTCCGTTGCCTATTGGCCGGATGGCAGACCCTCCCGCATCATCGGGACGGACACGGACATCACGGCGCGCAAGGAGGCGGAGGCCCGTCTCGAAGAGGTCTCTCGCCGCCTGAGGCTCGCTCTCGGCGTTTCGAAGATCGGCGTGTTCGACTTCAACCTCGACGCCCAGAGGGACGACTGGGACGAGCGCATGTTCGAGATCTACGGCCTCGACCCAAGTGATGGGCCGCCGAGCTCCGAAGCCTGGGAGAGCACGCTGCATCCCGACGACCGCGACAAGGTCATCGCTCGGACCAACGTAGGCATCGCTTCCGGCAAGCCCTACAGCAATGCCTTTCGGATCGTGCGCCCGGACGGCACGATCCGGCATATCCGCTCCAATGCGGCGACCTATATCGATCATCTCGGGACGCGAAAGCTCATCGGGGCGAACTGGGACGTCACCGAAGACATCGCTTTGCAGGAGGACTTGCGCCAGGCCCAGGCTTCCGCCGAAGCGCGCAACCGCGAGCTCGAGCTGGCGCGGATAAGGATCGAATACAACGCCCTGCACGACTACCTGACGGATCTGCCCAACCGGCGCTACCTCGACCAGATGCTGGCGGAAAACGTCGCGGTCAACGCCATCCTGCATATCGACCTTGATCGTTTCAAACAGATCAACGACACGCTTGGGCACCAGGCTGGTGATGCCATGCTGACCCATGCCGCTGCCATCCTTCGCGCGCACGCGCGACATGACGATTTCATTGCCCGCATCGGCGGCGACGAATTCGTCATTCTCTGCCGCCGCGGTCGCAACCTGCCGCAGCTCTCCGAGCTTGCCGAGCGTATCGTGCACGCCTTCCGTCGCCCCATTCCCTACGAGGGCCAGCTCTGCCGCCTGGGCGCGAGCATCGGCATTGCCTGGAAAGGGCATGACGATTTCGATGCGAAGCAGTTGTTGATGAATGCCGACATCGCGCTCTACCGGGCAAAGAGCCTCGGCCGGGACCGGGTCGAAGCCTTTTCTGAGCAGATCCAGACACAAATTCTGACAGCCAAACGGATCGGCGACGATATTCGCCAGGCGATCGAGGAAGGGCAGTTCACGGTTTACTATCAGCCGCAGTTCGATGCGCGTTCACTCGAGATAACCGGTGTCGAGGCTCTGGTTCGCTGGAACCATCCTGAGCGCGGGGTGCTTACCCCCTTCCATTTCCTGAAGGTCGCGGAGGAGATTAATGTCCTGCCGGCCATCGACCGAAAGGTCGTGGAGCTCGCCTATGCCGACTTTCAGTCCTGGCGGCAGTCCGGCTTCGCCATTCCCAAGATCTCGGTCAACATGTCGTCGCCGCGCCTGCGTGATCCCGGCCTGATCGCCGACCTGCGTGATCTGCAGATCGCCCCTGGCGTCCTCTCGTTCGAATTGCTCGAATCCATCTTCCTCGACGATCCGGAAGATGAGATCGCCGAGACCATCTCGGCCCTCGGCGCGCTTGGGATCGAGGTGGAGATCGACGACTTCGGCACCGGGCACGCCTCGATCATCGGCCTGCTCAATCTCAATCCGGCGCGGCTCAAGATCGACCGGGCGCTGGTCGGACCGATGACGGAGAGCCCGAAACAGGCCAAGCTGGTCCGCGCGATCATCGACATCGGCCATTCGCTCAACATCGAGGTCGTCGGCGAAGGCGTCGAGACCTGGGAGCATGCAGCGATGCTGCGGGATCTCGGCTGCGATGTGCTGCAGGGCTACGCGCTGGCCCGCCCGATGGATCGTCTGGAGCTTGAGCGGCGCCTGCGGCGCGGATGGAAGCCGGTCTTCGGCACGGAGGACAAATAAAAACGCCCGGCTTCATGGCCGGGCGTGAATGGTCGGCATTGGTGCCTGAAGGCTTACTTGTTCTGGATCTGCTGGACGGCTTCGCCGAGAAGCTCGAGCATCCGCAAGCGGATCTGATCTTCCGTCTGGGCAACGCCTGCAGCGTCAAAGTCGGCCTTGATCTTGCGGACGACGTCTTCGTGGCCGGCCTCTTCGAAATCGGCAACTACCACTTCGTTGGCGTAGGCGTCGGCGTCGGCCTTGCCGAGCAGACCGGCAGCCCAGAGACCGACAAGCTTGTTGCGGCGCGCTTCAGCCTTGAACTTCAGTTCTTCGTCCAGCGCAAACTTCGCCTCGAAGGCCTTTTCGCGATCCTGCATCGTCGTCATCAATCGATCTCCCTGAAAATTCCATGCCGGAAACAGTTATCGCCATAAACCAAAACGGAGGTCAAACTGCAATGCGTAGTTTTCCGGTTTGATGACTTTCATGTTACCCTCCGTATGGTTCCTGAAATCGCCTTCGATTCAAGGACTACAAACGTCGCAGCGCCCAAAGTGACACGGCGACCTTGACGCGTCCAGGTAGAGACGCGCGGGCGCCCTATGCAAATCAGGGGACGGGAAGATACGCCGATTGTGAAATCCGTTCTTTTCGGTTATGGACCCCGAGAGATATTCCACGCGCGCGACCCAAGAGCGCCAACAACCACAGAGACAGAATCCATGAATCGTCGCCGCCGTATCTACGAGGGCAAGGCCAAGATCCTCTATGAGGGTCCGGAGCCAGGTACGCTCATCCAATTTTTCAAGGACGACGCGACCGCCTTCAACAAGAAAAAGCATGACGTCATCGACGGCAAAGGCGTGCTGAACAACCGTATTTCCGAGTACATCTTCACGCATCTCAACAAGATCGGCATCCCCACACACTTCATCCGCCGCCTCAACATGCGCGAGCAGTTGATCAAGGAAGTCGAGATCATCCCGCTCGAGATTGTCGTGCGCAACGTTGCCGCCGGCTCGCTGTCCAAGCGCCTCGGCATCGAGGAAGGCACCGTTCTCCCCCGTTCGATCATCGAGTTCTACTACAAGGCCGATGCACTGGAAGACCCGATGGTCTCCGAAGAGCACATCACCGCCTTCGGCTGGGCAAGCCCCCAGGAACTCGACGACATCATGGCGCTCGCCATCCGCATCAACGACTTCCTTTCGGGCCTGTTCCTGGGCGTCGGCATTCAGCTCGTCGACTTCAAGATCGAGTGCGGCCGTCTGTTCGAGGGCGACATGATGCGCATCGTGCTCGCCGACGAGATCTCGCCGGATAGCTGCCGTCTCTGGGACATCGAGACCCGCGAGAAGCTCGACAAGGACCGCTTCCGCCGCGACCTTGGCGGCCTCGTCGAGGCCTACCAGGAAGTCGCCCGCCGTCTTGGCATCATGAACGAGAACGAACCCGTGCGCGGCACCGGTCCGGTTCTGGTGAAATAACTTTCGGGGAAAATCAAAGTGATCAAGGCACGTGTAACCGTGACGCTGAAGAACGGCGTTCTCGATCCGCAGGGCAAGGCAATCGAAGGTGCGCTCGGCGCACTCGGCTTCGACGGCATCGGCCAGGTCCGTCAGGGCAAGGTTTTCGATCTGCAGATCGAATCCACAGACAAGGCCAAGGCCGAAGAAGACCTCAAGGCGATGTGCGAAAAGCTGCTCGCCAACACGGTGATCGAGAACTACAGCATCTCGTTCGCCTGATCGATCAGGCATGAAGATCGGTCCGTGCCTTCGGGCGCGGATCCAGACGTTAAGAAACGCCGAAGCAGCACGAACGCCCAACGGAGCGGTGCTGCGATCGGGAGATGCCTGGCTCGTCGGGGTGGGGCATCAAGATTTGATCTCGCCGCTAACGGAGACAGAGATATGAAGTCAGCCGTCGTTCAGCTTCCGGGCCTCAACCGCGACCGCGACATGATCGCGGCCCTCACCAAGATTTCCGGCAAGGCTCCGGTCACCGTCTGGCAGACGGAAACGGATATCCCCGATGTCGATCTGATCGTCATCCCGGGCGGCTTCTCCTATGGCGACTATCTGCGCTGTGGCGCGATCGCAGCGCGCATGCCGGTCATGCAGGCGATCAAGGCCAAGGCGGAAAAGGGCGTCAAGGTTCTCGGCGTCTGCAACGGCTTCCAGATCCTCGTCGAGGCCGGCCTCCTGCCAGGCGCGCTGATGCGCAATGCCTCGCTCAAGTTCGTCTGCCGCGAGATCAAGCTCGAAGTGGTCAATGCCGAGACCGACTTCACCCGCGCCTATTCGAAGGGCCAGATCATCCGCTCGCCGGTCGCCCACCACGACGGCAACTACTTCGCCGATGCCGAGACGCTGAAGACGATCGAAGGCAATGGCCAGGTGGTGTTCCGCTATGCCGAAGGCACCAACCCGAACGGCTCGATGAACGATATCGCCGGCGTGATGAATGCCGAGGGCAACGTGCTCGGCATGATGCCGCATCCGGAAAACCTGATCGAAGCGGCGCATGGCGGCTCCGACGGCCGCGGCCTCTTCGCTTCGGCGCTCGAAGTAATCGCCGCTTAACCATCCGGCTGATAGAAGGCATCCGACCGACCCCCCAAATGCGAGCGAGACCGTCGATGCCTTCATTTGTCCCTGCACGCCTGGCCGGCCTTGCCTGCGCAACGTTTGGCCTGACCCTTCTCGCTTCGTGCCAATCGCCGAAGCCGCCGGCACCGAGCCCGAACACGGCTGCACTGCCGACCATGGAGCGCGTGGCGCTTGGCGCCAACGGCTGCTGGTTCAAATCGGGCGATTCCGAGTTCAAGTCCTATCGCCTGGCGCCGGAGCTTAATTCCTTCTCCGGCCGCCCGCGCATACTGATCGTGCCGCGCAAATCGCCGGAAGCACGCCCGCTCGCCGTCGTTCAGGCTGAGGGCAACCCGGCACGCCTGCAGGCCTTCGGACCGTTAATGAGCGAACCCGTCGGCACGCGCATGGCCGCCGATATCAAGCGCTGGGCTGCCGGCGGACAGGGCTGCAAGTAGACCTCAGTCGAATTGGCGAATTGATCCAAGGGCCGGTGCACCTCAGCGATGCGCCGGCCCTTTTGTATTGTTCTTGAGTGGTTCTTGCCCGAAAGGCTAGCGCCAGAACGGGACAGTCGATTCCTGGCGCGCGTCCCTCTCGGAAACACCGATGTCCCTAAGCTGCCAATCGCTCATTTCCCCGAGCGCCATGCGACCGCGTCGCTTCGCCGCCAGTTCGCAATAGAGCCCCCATAGGCGCCTCAGCACGCTTTCGCGTTCCTCCGAATAGTCGCCACCAAACAATGTGCTGGTGCGCTCAACGGATTTCGCTTCCGGGCGGGACAAACAAATTGTATCTATTGTACTCATTGATAACCCCAATGCAGCGATTGCTATCGTTGTCTTGGTAATAATTGACATATTTCGCGCTGTAATCTAAAGAATTGTCACTATGACAAATTGGCTCCCAGACATTCAGCAGGGTCACGGTCCGCTCTATGCGCGAATTGCTGACCAGATCGAACAGGCAATTGGCAACGGCGCCCTGCCCGTCGGCGCCAAATTGCCACCGCAGCGCAACCTCGCCTACGACATCGGCGTGACAATCGGCACGATTGGACGCGCCTATAACATCGTCCGCGAACGCGGACTTGTGAGCGGTGAAGTCGGTCGCGGCACCTATGTACTAGATCATCCCGAAAGCCGTCCGCCGGAGCAGGCGGATCCGCTGACGACTTCGCTCGCCGGCACCCGGCCGCTTGTGGCGCCTGCCGGCAAGTTGAGGTTCGACAGCACAGCGGCGCCCGATATCGGCCAGGGCACGGTCTTGAGCGAGGTGCTTGGCGAGATCAGTCACGACCACCATGCGGACATCGCAAGCTACGCCCGCAACTTCCCGGACCATTGGTTCGAGGCGGGTTGCCTATGGCTGGCGCGCGGCGGCTTCCGCCCGAAGCCGGAAAACATCGTGCCGACGCTCGGTGCCCATGCGGGTGTGGTTGCCGTCATCACTGCGGTTACCGCGCCTGGCGACCGTATCGCCTTCGAGACGCTCACCTATTCGCAGGTGAGCCGCAGCGCCGGCCTGGTCGGTCGCCGGACGACGCTGGTCGAAAGCGACGAGTTTGGCATGATCCCCGAGGATTTCGAGCGCGTCTGCGCGCAGCAGCATCCGAAGCTCGCGTTCCTGATGCCCAGCGCACAAAACCCGACGGTTGCCGTCATGCCGCTTGCGCGCCGCCAGGCGATCGCCGACATCGCCCGCAAATACGGTGTCTGGCTTGTTGAGGACGATCTCTATGGCGCCATGACCGGTGATCAGACGCCGCTCTTGGCCGAGCTTGCGCCGGAACGCACCTTCCTGGTTGGCGGTCTTTCGAAGTCGGTCGCTGCCGGTGTCCGTGGCGGCTGGGTCGCCTGCCCTCCGCATTTCAGCCAGCGTATTCGCATTGCCCACAAAATGGTGAGCGGCGGCTTGCCGTTCATTCTCGCTGAGCTCTGCGCGCGCCTCGTGCTTTCCGGTTCGGCTGCAATCCTGCGCAGCAAGGGCATTGAAGAGGTGCGCGCCCGCGAGGCGATGGCCCGCGAAATTTTCGAAGGCATCGAGTTCACCTCGCACCCCTGTATTCCGTTCCTTTGGATGAAGCTGCCCGACCCCTGGCTTTCAGGTACCTTCAAGCAGGCGGCTTTGCAGGAGGGTGTGCTTGTCGACGACGAGGACGAGTTCAAGGCCGGACGAACCGACCGCGTTTTCCATCGCATTCGCATCGGTTTTTCCTCGCCGCCGGACCGAGCCCAGGTAAGAGCAGGTTTTCAGGCGCTGAAGCGGCTGCTCGACAGCGGGCGGGCGGGCTACGACAGTTTTGAGTGACTATAGAAATCCACGGGGTGACTTTCGGGCAAGGTTGAGCAACATACTACTTTAGCAGTTTGCGCACATGATTCGCCTCTAAGGATTCCGCATGCCGCTACCGTTCAGCCCCGCCTTGTCGCATCGCATCGCATATCTTCTTCTCGCCACCACCACGTTGACCGCCGCCGCACCGGCTCTTGCCGCGGACGGTGTTTTCGACGAAATGCGCTTCGGCGTGACGACGTCGATCGCCGCCGGCGATAAGCAGGAAGACGGGGTCTTTCCGTCATTCACCGTGTATTTCGACCCGTTCGACGCCGATGGGGCGACCGACCTCGGCGAAAAACTGCTGCGCCCACGGGTCTATGCCGGCGCAGCGGTTGCGACGTCGTCTAACGGGGTCAATCAGGCCTATGGCGGTTTGAGCTGGACCTTCGACATGACTCAGCGCCTGTTTGTCGAATTCGGCGCCGGCGGCACGATTCATGACGGCGACCTCGATGAACCCAATGGTTCCGGTCCCCAACTCGGCTGCCGCGTCCTCTTCCGCGAATACGCTGCTACCGGCGTCCGCCTTGACGAGCACTGGAACGTCTCGGCGACCGTGGAACATGCTTCGCATGCCAATCTGTGCGACGGTCCGAACAACGGCCTGACACGCGCCGGCCTTGCGCTCGGCTACAAGTTCTGACGCTGGTCGCCGCACTGCCTTCTGCAAAGCTTTATACGGGCGTCAACCGCTGTTGATCGCCCGTATTTTTCTGTCGCGCCGCGCCGCAGCATAGGCTAAAGAAGCCGCAAAGCGCTCCCTGTGTCTGTTGCGGTTCGCACGCGCCATATTCCTCTTAAGTGGATTGCGCGCCGCCCGAAGGATTTGACGGTCGACGATGACGATTTCGAACACCCGCCCCATCACCCCGGACCTCATCGCATCGCACGGGCTGAAGCCCGACGAATACGAGCGCATCCTGAGCCTGATCGGGCGCGAGCCAACCTTCACGGAGCTCGGCATCTTTTCGGCGATGTGGAACGAGCACTGCTCCTACAAGTCTTCGAAGAAGTGGCTGCGCACGCTGCCGACCAAAGGCCCGCGCGTCATCCAGGGTCCGGGTGAAAATGCCGGTGTGGTGGATATCGGTGATGGCGATTGCGTCGTCTTCAAGATGGAGAGCCATAACCACCCGTCCTATATCGAACCCTACCAGGGCGCGGCGACCGGTGTCGGCGGCATCCTGCGTGACGTCTTCACCATGGGCGCCCGTCCGGTTGCGGCGATGAATGCGCTGCGCTTCGGCGCGCCGGACCATCCGAAGACCCGCCACCTCGTCTCCGGCGTCGTTGCCGGCGTCGGCGGCTACGGCAATTCCTTCGGTGTTCCGACCGTCGGCGGCGAAGTCGAGTTCGATGCCCGCTACAACGGCAACATCCTCGTCAACGCCTTTGCTGCCGGTCTCGCCAAGAGCGATGCGATCTTCTACTCCAAGGCCGAAGGCGTAGGTCTCCCCGTCGTCTATCTCGGCGCCAAGACCGGCCGCGATGGCGTCGGCGGCGCGACCATGGCCTCGGCCGAGTTCGACGAGTCGATCGAAGAGAAGCGCCCGACCGTGCAGGTCGGCGATCCCTTCACCGAAAAATGCCTGCTGGAAGCCTGCCTCGAGCTGATGCAGACGGGTGCGGTCATCGCCATCCAGGACATGGGTGCGGCAGGCCTCACCTGCTCGGCCGTCGAAATGGGCGCCAAGGGCGACCTCGGCATCGAGCTCAACCTTGATAGCGTTCCCGTTCGCGAAGAACGCATGACCGCTTACGAGATGATGCTGTCGGAAAGCCAGGAGCGCATGCTCATGGTGCTCGAGCCCGCCAAGGAAGAAGTCGCCAAGGCGATCTTCGTCAAGTGGGGCCTCGATTTCGCGATCGTCGGCAAGACCACAGACGATCTGCGCTTCCGCATCCTGCACCAGGGCGAAGAAGTGGCGAACCTGCCGATCAAGGAACTGGGCGACGAAGCGCCGGAATATGATCGTCCCTGGACCCCTGCCAAGACCTCGACTCCGCTGGCAACCAACGACATCCCGGCTGCTGACGTCGCCGACGCACTCGTGAAGCTCGTCGGTTCGGCCAACAACTCCTCGCGCCGCTGGGTCTACGAACAGTACGACACCCTGATCCAGGGCAACTCGCTGCAGCTTCCGGGCGGTGACGCTGGCGTCGTGCGCGTCGAGGGTCACGTCTCCAAGGCGCTGGCCTTCTCCTCCGACGTAACGCCGCGTTACGTCGAAGCCGATCCGTTCGAAGGCGGCAAGCAGGCGGTCGCCGAATGCTGGCGCAACCTGACGGCAACCGGCGCGCTGCCGCTGGCAGCCACCGACAACCTCAACTTCGGCAACCCGGAACGCCCGGAAATCATGAGCCAGCTGGTCCATGCCATCAAGGGCATCGGCGAAGCATGCACCGCGCTCGACTTTCCGATCGTTTCCGGCAACGTCTCGCTCTACAACGAGACCAATGGCCAGGCGATCCTGCCGACCCCGACCATCGGCGGCGTGGGCCTGATCAAGGACTGGTCGAAGATGGCGCGCATCCGCTTTGCTGCGGAAGGCGAAACTATCCTGCTTGCCGGTGCACCTGTTGGCCTGGGCGCCCACATCGCCCAGTCGGTCTACATGCGAGACGTTCACGGCCGTACCGACGGTCCGGCGCCGCATGTCGATCTGGCGCATGAACGCAAGGTCGGCGATTTCGTCCGCAGCCTCATCATCGATGGCCTCGTGACGGCCGTTCACGATTGCTCGTCGGGTGGCCTGGCGCTTGCGGTCGCCGAAATGGCGATGGCCTCGGGCATTGGCGCCACGGTTGATGCCGTCGCCGGTCACGACCCGATCGCGACCTTCTATGGCGAAGATCAGGGCCGCTACGTCGTAACTGTTGCCGCTGGCGCACTCGACGCGGTTACCGCCCGCGCTAAGGCCGCAGGCGTTGCCCTGCCCGTCGTCGGCAAGACCGCTGGCGATGCCGTCAAGCTCGGCGATGCCAGGGCGGTTTCGGTCGCTGAGCTGCGCTCGACCCACGAAGGCTGGTTCCCGGAATTCATGCAGGGCGATCTCGCTCCCGAGAACTGAGAAACGACGACGGGAGCCGCTGATCGGCGGCTCCCGTCTGGCTCTTCGCATGCCTCGAAAGGTGTCATCTGGGGACGCGATCAAGCGTGATCATCTGATCGTACCGGCGCCAGCAACTGGCCGCCCTCACCCAATTCAGCAATTGCGTTCCGCCCCTGAATCGTGGTTCCCTAATTTCATGGATGGCGTCGGCAGGCTGCTGACGTTGCAGAATAAAAAGGGAGTTGGCGTATCATGCCCATGACACCAGGCGACATCGAAGACATGATCAAGGCAGGGATTCCCGGTGCCAAGGTCACGATCCGCGATCTGGCCGGTGACGGCGACCACTATGCCGCCGAAGTCGTGGCCGAGGCGTTTCGTGGCAAGACCCGCGTGCAGCAGCACCAGATGGTCTACAACGCACTCAAGGGCAACATGGGCGGTGTTCTACACGCCCTCGCCCTGCAGACGAGCGCGCCGGAGTAAGCCGGAATGGCTGACCTGATCAAGGAACTCGTCAGCGGCGTCGTTGACAGTGCATTGAAGGAAATCCTCAAGAAGACCGGCGTCAAGCGAACCTCGACCAAGCGGACAAAGCGCCGGACGCGGACGACTTCGTCCGGCGGCGGCATCCTCGCGGATATCCTCGAAGCGGCCATTCGCAAGCCGGCCAAGAAGCAGGTCAGCCGTCGCAAAACGGCTGCGGCGCGCAGCAAGACCCGGCGCCGCACCGCTTGACTGCATGTTTCCTTAACTCGTCGCGGATTTATGGACGAAAACATGCAGAAAATCAAAGTGCTACAGCGACCTTTGCGCGCCTGAGAAGACGCGCGGCGCTGTAGTGGTAATAAAACCACATCTTGAGGCCCATCAATATTTGTTGCGATTGGGTGGTGAAAATCACCAATATGCATGCTATCTAGAACCCAATCGATATCCGGCCCTTGAAGCCGGCGCAGGAAGGAAGACGAGATGAGCGGAATTCACGAATTCATCGACAACGAAGTCAAGACAAACGATGTGGTGCTCTTCATGAAGGGTACGCCGCAGTTCCCGCAGTGCGGCTTCTCCGGTCAGGTTGTCCAGATTCTCGACTACATCGGTGTCGACTACAAGGGCGTCAACGTGCTCGCCGATGCTGACCTGCGCCAGGGCATCAAGGATTACTCCAACTGGCCGACGATCCCGCAGCTCTACGTCAAGGGCGAATTCGTCGGCGGTTGCGACATCGTGCGTGAAATGTTCCAGGCCGGAGAACTGCAGTCCCACCTTGAGGCGCAGGGCGTTGCCGTCAAGGGCGCCGCCGCCTGATCTAAGGACGCCTCGTCCCGATCTTTCGGAGAAGGCGGGCAACCGCCTTTTTTGATTCTGGCCGTAATTCCGCATCGCCTAATTTTCGTTGACCTTCAGAAGGACTTGCGCGTGCGATTCGCGCAGGTGCCGCCAAGATACGTTCAGAGCGTGCTTCCTTCGGGGAGCGAAGGGCCGGATGTCCGGCCTGTCATGAATCGGTTGCGATCGTTCGGCATAAGCTGCCTGTAGAGGGTCTCGCCTCGCCCCTTGGCGCCCGGAAAGTCCGGTCCCTGCCGCTCGACGCTTCCTACGCTTCATGCCGGCCCGGTCCATGCGGTTGGTTTCCAATCGCCCCGGCTGCCCCCGCTCAATTTCGATATGTCTGCTGGCATGGCGTCAGCCGACACCCTTCTTTTCCGGATTTGCTCCGGACCAACCTGTTTCGCTTGCGCCCGGTGCGCCGCTAGGACTTTTTGCAAATGACCAGCACGACCAACGAAGACGCCCGGCCCGGGGTCACGAAATTCCAGTTCATCGCGCTGATGGCCATGCTGATGGCAACCAACGCCATCTCGATTGACATCATGTTGCCAGGTCTGCAGCAGATCGGAGCCAGCCTCGGCGTCGCCTCTGAAAATGAGCGGCAGTACATCATCACCGCCTATCTGCTCGGCATGGGGGTGGCACAGCTGTTCTTCGGCCCGCTTTCGGATCGCTTCGGGCGTAAGCCACCGCTGATTGCCGGCCTTGCCCTCTATGCGCTCTGCGCGCTGGCGATCGCGATCGTACCGAGCTTCGGCCTCATGCTGGCGCTGCGCTTCGTGCAGGGCGCCGGTGCTGCGGCGACGCGCGTCATCACCATCTCGATCGTCCGCGACGTCTATGGCGGCCGACAGATGGCTGAGGTCATGTCTCTGGTCATGATGGTGTTCATGATCGTGCCAGTTGTGGCGCCTTCGATCGGCCAGCTCATCATCAGCCTTGCCGATTGGCACATGATCTTTGTCGTCGTCGCACTCTATGCCGTGATGAACATTGCAATCGTCGTGTCGAAACTCGGAGAGACGCTCGATCCGGCCCATCGCCGCGCCTTCACGCCGGCGGTCATCCTCAGCGGTTTCCGCATCGTGCTGACGAACCGGGTGTCGCTGCTTTACACGCTCGCGACCTCGGTGATCCTTGGTGCACTGTTCGGCTTCATCAACTCGGCGCAGCAGGTGCTCGTCGGCGTCTACGACCTCGGCGTGTGGTTTCCGCTTGTCTTCGCCGCCTTTGCCAGTATGATGGCGGTCGCTTCCTTCACCAATTCCCGCCTCGTCCGCCGCTTCGGCATGCGGCCGCTATCCCATGCGGCACTCATCGGCTTCACGCTGGCGAGCTTCGTCTGGATGTCGGCCTCGCTCTATGCGCCGCTGCCCTTCCCGGTCTTCGTGGTCCTCTACTGCGCCACGATGTTCCAGTTCGGGCTGATCGCGCCGAACTTCAACGCCATGGCCATGGAGCCGCTCGGCCACGTTGCCGGTACAGCGTCGTCCGTACTCGGCTTCATGCAGACGATCGGCGGCAGCGTGATCGGAGCCTTCATCGGCCAGTCCTTCGACGGCACAGCCACGCCGCTCGCCACTGGCTACTTCACTGTCGCCGCAATCGGTCTCGTTTTCGTTCTGATTGCCGAACGCGGCAAGCTCTTCAAACCGCACCATCAGCCGGCCGGTTGATCCCAGAACCGGCCAGTCCTCATTTTTGAAGAATTTACGGGCTCACCCAATGACCACCATCACCAATCAATCCGAACATATCGACGGGGTTTCCGGGGCTCAGCGCCTCAACATGGGCATCGTCGAGTTCATCATCACCATCGCCGTCATGACGGCGAGTGTCGCCATCGCCATCGACAGCATGTTGCCGGCGTTGCCGGCGATCGGCCAGTCTCTGAACGTCGCCAACACCAATGATAGCCAGTTGGTGATCGGCGTCTTCTTCCTCGGCTTCGGCATTTCGCAGATCTTCTTCGGCAGCCTCTCCGATGCCTTCGGCCGACGCCGCGTGCTGCTCGGCGGCCTCGCCTTCTTTACCGTGTCGATGTTCGCCGCCGCTCTCACCCAGAGCTTCGAGACGCTGCTCATCCTGCGTTTCATTCAGGGCATCGGCGCGGCCGCGATCCGCATCACCACCATGGCGATCGTGCGCGATTGCTTCGGCGGCCGCGAGATGGCGCGCGTCATGTCCTATGTCATGATCGTCTTCATGATCGTTCCGATCGTTGCACCCTCGATCGGCCAGCTCGTGATCCTTTATGCCAACTGGCACTGGATCTTCATCCTGATCGGCGTCATCGGCGCGATCCTGTTCGTCTGGGCCTTTTCCCGCATGAAGGAGTCCCTGCCGCGCGAGGAGCGCATGCCGCTCTCCGTCGGGGCGGTTGCCTCGGGCTTCAAGACCGTTCTCACCAACCGCATCACCTGCGGCTACATGATCGGCATGACGCTCTTCACCGCGGTCATCTGCGCCTACATCGTCACGGTTCAGCAGATCTTCGGCGAGGTCTATGGCCTCGGTGACTGGCTGCCGATCGCCTTTGCCGGCACGGCCGGCGGCATCGCGGTCGCGAACTTCGCCAACGGCTTCTTCGTCCGCAGCTTCGGCATGCGCCGGATCTCGCACGTCTCGATGATCCTGTTCACGCTGCTTTCGGTCGTCGGCTTCGTGATGTCGCTCTCCGGCACGCCGGCCTTCGTCGTCAGCTACCTGATGTTCTCGGTGCTCCTGATGTTCTTTGCGGTGATCGCGACGAACTTCACCGCGATCAGCCTTGAGCCGATGGGGCACCTTGCCGGCACGGCGACGGCGATCACCGGCTTTGTCTCGACCACCGGTGGCGCCTTGATCGGCGGCACCGTCGGCCAGCTCTTCAACGGTACGCTGCAGCCGCTCTTTGGCGGCTTTGCCCTCTTCGGCATTCTGACGGTTCTGGCGACGCTCTGGGCCGAGAAGGGGAAGCTCTTCACCCATCCTGGCGACAAGGACGTCACCATGGATCACGGTGGCGGCCATATGTGATTGGCAGCCGCATGGCAAAAACAAAACCCGCCCGGAGCGATCCGGGCGGGCTTTTCATTTGCAGTCGGCTTCAAACGGCTTAGACCGTGAAGACCTCGCGGCGAAGCGTCTCCCAGCTCTCCTTGTCGGTCGCGAGCAGCAGGCCGCCGTTGAGATGGGCAGGCAGATAGGGCGAACCGTCGAAGCGGGCCGCATAGGCACCGGCTTCCTGCGAAATCAGCGTTCCCGCCAAGTGATCCCAGGGCATCAACTTCTGGTACATCAGGAAGTGCAGATGCCCAGCCGCGAAGATGCGATACTCGTGCGCCGCACAGCGGTAGCTGGTGGCCATACGCACCTTGGCCATATTGGCCATGACTTCGCGCCGTGCTTCCTGCTGGTAAAAGCCAGTCGAGGCACCGCCGACCATGGTTTCCAGCGGCACGCCCGCCGTCACCGACATACGCTCCTGCGAGCCGTCAGGGCGGCACATCCAGGCGCCCGAGCCCTTCTCCGCGATCACCCAGTCGTTGCCGAGCGGATCGTAGATGATGCCAGCGACCGTCTCACCCTTGGAGACCACGCTCGCCATCACGCCGAAGAGCGGCAGGCCAGCGGCGAAGTTGAAGGTGCCGTCGATCGGGTCGACGACGACGGCGAGATCGGTCTCGTTGAGCTTGTCGAGAAGGGTCGGATCGGCCGCTACCGATTCTTCGCCGACGAACAGAGCGCCCGGTGCCACCTCTTCGATACGTGACTTGATCAGCCGTTCGGCCGCCTCGTCGCCTTCGGTCACGAGATCGATCGCTTCGGACTTCATCCGGACATCGCCTGCATCAAGATTGCGGAACCGCGGCAGGATCTCTTTGACCGCCGCTTCCTGCAGGAGGTTGGCAAGGCCGGCGATGTCAACGGAATGGCTCATTCTTTGGGCTCCGGTGTGAGGGACAGGAAATCGAACAGCTTGGGATCGAGCAGATGCGACGGGTTCACGTGACCGAGCGCGCGCAGCATCGTGTCCTTGCGGCCGGGCATGCGCCGCTCGATATCGGCCAGCATCGCCTTCATCGCATTGCGCTCGAGACCATCCTGCGAGCCGCAAAGGTCGCAAGGGATGATCGGAAACTCCATCGCGGAGGCAAACTTGGAAAGATCGTCCTCGGCCGCATAGGCGAGCGGGCGAAGCAACATCAGATCGCCTTCGTCGTTCAGCAGCTTTGCCGGCATCGAGGCGAGCCGGCCACCATGGAAGAAGTTCATGAAGAAGGTTTCGAGGATGTCCTCGCGGTGGTGGCCGAGCACCAGTGCGTCGCACCCCTCTTCGCGCGCAATGCGATAGAGGTTGCCGCGGCGCAGCCGCGAACAGAGCGAACAGTAGGTTGCCCCCGTCGGTACCTTTTCCTTCACGATCGAATAGGTGTCGCGATACTCGATGCGATGCTTGACGCCGATCGATTGCAGATATTCCGGCAAGATATGCTTCGGGAAGTTCGGCTGGCCCTGGTCGAGATTGCAGGCGATGAGCTCCACCGGCAGCAGCCCGCGCCATTGCAGGTCCATCAAGAGCGCCAGCAGGCTGTAGCTGTCCTTGCCGCCGGAAAGGCCGATCAGCCAGCGCTTCGCGCCCTTCAGCATGCCGAAGTCGTCGAGCGCCTGCCGCGTCTGGCGCAGGAGGCGCTTGCGCAGCTTGTTGAACGAGACGGAGGACGGCATGCGGCTGAACAGCGGATGCGCGCCGGCGTCGATCTCGCCCTCACCGAAAGTGGTTTCGGCCTGGTCTTGCGACACGTTAAGCGAAAGGTCCATGGCGGGGATCCTGTGCGGCAGGCACGGGCGCAACCCGCGCCCGGCAAATCTTGGCCTGCACTTGCCCGCTCCGGCCGTCAAGATCAAGGGAAATCGGCCGGATTGTGCTGGTTGATGACGCAGAAGGTTCTAGGACCCGAAGACCGACCAGCCGGTGCGCGCTGCCAGCATCTCAAGCGCCAGCGAGCCGAGCAACGAGTTGCCGTTTTCGTTGAGACCAGGAGACCAGACGGCAACGGACGCCTTGCCCGGCGCCACCGCCAGAATGCCGCCACCCACGCCGCTCTTGCCCGGCAAGCCGACGCGGTAGGCAAAATCGCCCGAGCCGTCATAGTGGCCGCAGGTCAGCATCAGCGCGTTGATGCGCCGCGCCCGCTGGCGCGAGACGACGTTATGGCCCGTCAGCGGATTGCTGCCGCCAGCGGCCAGAAACAGGCCGGCCTTGGCCAGCTGGCTGCAGGTCATAGCCAGGGCGCAATGGTGGAAATAGACGCCGAGTACATGCTCCACCGGATGGTCGAGCTTGCCGAAGGAGCGCATGAAATTGGCAAGCGCGAAGTTCCTGTAGCCGGTGGCCGTCTCCGAACGTGCCACCTCGTGGTCGATGACGATCTCGTCGTCGTCGGCAAGATAGCGAATGAACTGCACGATTTCGCCGATCAGTTCCCGCGGCGTATGGCCGGCGAGGATCAGGTCGCTGATGGTGATGGCGCCGGCGTTGATGAAGGGATTGCGCGGCTTGCCGCCTTCCTGCTCGAGCTGGACGATGGAGTTGAAGGCCGAACCGGATGGCTCGCGGCCGACACGGTGCCAGATGTTCTCGCCATGTTTGCCGAGTGCCAGCGTCAGCGTGAACACCTTGGAGACGCTCTGGATCGAAAACGGCACTTCGGCATCGCCGACCCGGTAGAGCTTGCCGTCGGTCGTCACGATCGCCATGCCGAAATGCTTGGCGTCGACGCGCGCGAGCTGTGGGATGTAGTCGGCAACCTTGCCCTGGCCGAACCGCGGGCTCAGTTCCCGATGGATGTCCTCGATGATCGCTTGCAAGTCTTGCGGAGCGTTCTGCTCAGGCATCGGCTTCCCTCTCACTCATCGCCTGTCGAAGGGATGAAATCGCGCCATGGACGGCAGCGCCACGGTAATCGCTACCGACAAAAAAACCGCCCGTTTCCGGGCGGTTTTCGAAACGTCACAAGGCGTGAGCCCCGGATTAACGCGAATAGAATTCGACGACCAGGTGCGGTTCCATGACGACCGGGTACGGAACGTCAGAGAGGCCCGGGACGCGGACGAAGGTCGCAACCATCTTGTTGTGGTCGGCTTCGATGTAGTCCGGAACGTCGCGCTCAGCGAGCGAAACCGATTCCAGAACGGTTACGAGCTGCTTGGACTTTTCCTTGACTTCGATAACGTCGCCCGGCTTGCAACGGTAGGAACCGATGTTGACGCGGACGCCGTTGACCTTGACGTGGCCGTGGTTGACGAACTGACGGGCAGCGAAGACCGTCGGAACGAACTTGGCGCGGTAGACGATCGCGTCGAGACGCGACTCGAGCAGGCCGATCAGGTTTTCCGGGGTGTCGCCCTTGCGGCGGGAAGCTTCAGCGAAGATCGCGCGGAACTGCTTCTCGCGGATGTCGCCGTAGTAGCCCTTGAGCTTCTGCTTGGCGCGCAGCTGTACACCGAAGTCCGAGAGCTTGGACTTGCGGCGCTGGCCGTGCTGGCCCGGGCCGTATTCGCGGCGGTTTACCGGGGACTTCGGACGGCCCCAGATGTTTTCGCCCATACGGCGGTCAATTTTGTACTTGGACGATTCGCGCTTGCTCATCGCATTTCCTTTCAAACAGTTACACCGGCCTGTTTCCAAACCGGATCAAGGAAACACGCCCTCCTCTGAACCCATTTTCGGGATTCTGACAGGTTTCTCACGATCACGCTGACGGAGAAGCCACGGGACATGTCAAATGAAACACCGGACATTTCTGCCCGGCGTTGGGGCGGCTTTAGTGCGTCCGGCCCCTATTGTCAACGAAATTGTGACAAACCGGCATCCGTTCAAGCCGGATCAACGGCTTCGGCCCGTTCCAGCGAGACGAGCAGTTTCCTGAGGAGCGCCGCCAATGCGGCGCGATCCTCCTTGCTCAGCCCTTCGAGGTACTGCGCCTCGCTGGTCATATCCGCGCGAATCGCCGTTTCCGCAAGCGCTATTCCTTTCTCGGTCAGTCCGACGACGCTGCTTCGGCCATCGGAGGCCGAGCGCTCGCGCACGATTAGCCCAGCCTTTTGCAGTCGATCGAGCCGGTGCGTGAGCCCGCCCGACGAGATCATCAGCAATGTATAAAGGTCGGTCGGCGTCAGGCGATAAGGCGAACCTGAACGCCTAAGCGTCGAGATCACATCGAACTCGCCGCGGTCGAGGCCGAAGGAGGCGAACGTCTCCTCGATCGACGGGCGCACAAGGTTGGAAAGGCGGTAGGCGCGCCCAAGGATGGTCATCGGCTCGGTATTGAGGTCGGGCAGTTCTGCCGCCCACTGCGCCTGCAGCCGGTCGACGTGATCCCTCGCCTCGTTCTCATTCTGCATTGCTCACCTCATTTCATCAATATATCTTGACGAGAAGATAGTTTCGGATAATATCTTCTCGTGAAGATAATTCATCCGCAACGGGAAGCCAACCCGACCGGAGATGGAGGCCAGCATGTTTCATGTCATTCCGCGTGCAGAGCAGAAGCAGAGCCCCAACCGAACCATCCTGTTTGAAGGCGGGCAATACGGCGCACCCATCTCGCTGTTCCTGATGGATGCCGAGCCCGGCCAGGGGCCCGCCCTTCACATCCATCCCTATCCGGAGACCTGGATCGTGCATTCCGGCGAAGCGGAGTTCACTGTCGGTGAGCAAAAGATCATGGGCAAGGCCGGCGACATCATCGTCGTCGATCCTGAGACGCCGCATCGTTTCGTCAACACTGGCACCGGCCGGCTGCAAATGACCTGCATCCACGCGTCGGATCGGGTGGTTCAGGCCTGGCTCTAGCGTTCGTGCGCTTTTGGCTGTGTCAGTACCCCAAAGGCACGGGAATGGAGGTGGCTTACTCGGCCGCGGTGGCCGGCGTGTTGCCCATATCCGGTCCGTTCGCATCCCCCGGCGCGGTTTCGCTGCCAAGGTCCGGAAAGGCGACGATGCGCTTGCCGGAAAAGTCCGCATGGATGACGATCAGCCCGTGTTCCTCGAAATATCCGAGCAGGCGGCGCGCACGACGGGCCGAATGCGTGCCATAGGCGCGCGCAATCATCGCGTCCGAAGGACACGGCAGGCGGCGGACGGCTGCTTGCGCCATCATCAGGAACACGGCCTGAAGATCCTCGGTCACACGATCGGCAAGCTGCAAGGCCTGCGCCCAGGTCTCGGTCGCCGCCGTCTCGGCGTCGACACCGGAACGGGCAACCGCCATCTTGCGGCGGAAGGCACTGAGGGAAAGTGCTGCACCTGACGGCAGGCGGCGAATGCGGCAACGGACCAGGAAGTCCTGGAACAGTTCTGCATCGGGACGGAAGGCCGCCTCCGGATTGGTGAGGATTTCCGCGAAGACGCTGTCGAGCAGGCTTTCTTTCTCGTCAGCGGTCATCTCCGGCTGAACCGGCCTCGCCTCGATTGGCGCTGCTGCTTCCGGCCGCGGGCGTGATAGTTCGGCGAGGATGTCCGTTGTCGGGCGCGGCGGCGCGACCGCGCGGCGCATGATCGGCCGGGTCAACTCGTCCGGGTCCGGCGTGAAGATCAAATCCTCGACGTCCTGCGGCGCCTCCGGCAGCGGCATGAGCTTCGGGCTCGTCGAACGGGCCGATGTCTCGACCGTGCCGATCGTCACCTTCAGCGGTCTGCGCGACAGCGCCGGGCCGAGTGCGACGAAAGAGCCGCGCTTCAGGTCACGGAACATTTCCGCCGTGCGCCGGTCCATGCCGAGCAGATCGGCCGCACGCAGCATGTCGATGTCGAGGAAGGTACGACCCATCAGGAAGTTGGAGGCTTCGGCCGCCACGTTCTTGGCAAGTTTCGCCAGACGCTGCGTGGCAATCACGCCGGCAAGTCCGCGCTTGCGGCCGCGGCACATCAGGTTGGTCATGGCGCCGAGCGAAATCTTGCGCACCTCTTCGGTGACGTCGCCGGCAACGGACGGCGCAAACATCTGTGCTTCGTCGACCACGACGAGCACCGGATACCAGAACTCGCGGTCGGCATCGAACATGGCGTTGAGGAACACGCCGGCGTTGCGCATCTGCTGCTCGATATCGAGGCCTTCGAGCGAGAGCACGCAGGAGACGCGGTGCTGGCGAATGCGGTTGGCGATGCCAATCAGCTCCGCATCGGTCCGCTCGCCCTCGACGACCACATGGCCGAACTTGTCGGCGAGCGTGACGAAATCGCCCTCGGGATCGATGATGCACTGCTGCACCCAGGGTGCCGACTGCTCCAGCAGCCGACGCAACAGGTGCGACTTGCCCGAACCGGAATTACCCTGCACCAGGAGACGGGTGGCCAGAAGCTCCTCGATATCGAGCGAGGCCGATGTCCCTTCGGACGTCGCTCCCATGTCGATGCCGACCTTCATTTCCACCTCTTCGTGCAAGAGCGTTCCGCTTGTCGAACCGCTCAATGTGTTGGTTTCATGCAATTCCGGGCGCAAATGGCTGCGCACTTCTCTGGAATGCTTTAGATGATTCGCGACCATGCGGAGACCGCCGATCGGGCGACACCTAGCACGGTTTTTCCGGAAATCGCGCCGGCGGCTGAGGAAACCCACAGAGAATACGCGCTTGCCTCTCGCGGGCACGCCATCCACCAACCACAACATAAAGTTGGGCCGACGCCGTTATCGCCCTTTCGCCAGCTGCCGCGCGAGCCCATATGTTTGGAACGCAACAAGGATCAGGGGCAAAGATGCGTCGCAGCGAGTCAGAGCAGCAACTGCAGATGAACAACCTCGATCAGCGCATGCGCGATGCCTATGAGGACGGCCAGCCCGTCCTGTCAAAGGCGCAGGCCGCCTCCGTCCGCCACAAGAACTTCCTGCTTCTATGCGGCTTGGTTTCGTTGATCGCGATCCTGTTGGCGATTCTTTTCTAACCGGTCGTTGCGACCTGCCCTACCCGGACATCGACGGTGGCATTTGGCGTGACCGTCAGGCCGAAGCCCTGCATCAGCCGCCGCGTCGCGAAATCCGGCTTTCCCGACGTGAAAATTGCCGGATCCTGTCCGTTGAGCGGCTCGAAGCCGTTCGGTTGCGGCACGAGCGAGCGCGCACGTCGCGCAATCGCCTCGGCCGGGTCCAGCCAATCGACCGGCCAGGGCGCGAGCCTGCGGAAGACATTGGCCATGAAGGGGTAATGTGTGCAGGCGAGAACGACGATATCGGTCTTCCTGCCGTCCATCTCGACGAAACACGGCGCGATTTCCGAGAGCACCTCGTCATCATCAAGCTTCTCGCCGCGGATGTAGGCCTCCGCCATCTTGGCAAGATTTTCCGAGCCGACGAGGCGCACGTGGCACTGGCTGGCGAAGGACTGGATGAGATCGCGGGTATAGGCGCGCTTGACGGTGCCCGGCGTCGCCAGAACAGACACAAGACCGGAACGTGTGCGCTCGGCTGCCGGCTTGATCGCCGGAACTGTGCCGACGAAGGTCATCTGAGGATAGGCCGCGCGCAGATCTGCGCCGACAAGCGTAAAGGCGGTGTTGCAAGCGATCACGCAGATTTCCGGATCATGCTCGGAAAGCAGCCGGCCGAAAAGCTCGATCACGCGCGCCTTCAGCGCCGCCTCTTCCCAGCCACCATAGGGAAAGCCGGCGTCGTCGGCCACATAGATGAAATGCCGCTCGGGCATCAGCACCCTCGCCTCGCGCAGCACGGTCAAGCCGCCGATGCCGCTGTCGAAGACGAGGATGGGTTTCAGTTCACTCGCTGTCACCTTTGTCTCGCGCTTTCCTGTTGTGCTCGCCCCTGCTGTGATCACCTGGAGCGCCGGAGCCCCGCGGGTTTTCCCGCGTGAACCGGTCGAGCGAAGAAATGACGCCGCGCAGCACCTGGATTTCGGATTCGGTAAAGGATGGTCTGGTCAGAACAGCGCGCAGGTTTTCGACCAATTTCGGCTTTTTGTCGGCGGAGCGGAAATAGTTGCGCGCGTCGAGCGCTTCCTCGACATGCTCGAAGAGCCCCTGCAGATGTTCCTTGGTCGCCGGCCGCTGCTCGATCGCCTGGAACGAGGTCTGGTCCTCCGATTCCATGCCGGTCTTCAGCCATTCATAGGACATCAAGAGCACGGCCTGAGCGAGATTGAGCGACGCGAAGGCCGGGTTGACCGGAAAGGTCACGATTTCGTCGGCAAGCGCCACTTCCTCGTTGGTAAGCCCGGTGCGCTCGCGCCCGAACAGGATGCCGGTCTTCTCGCCGCCCTGGAAGCGCTGGCGCAGCGTGCGCGCTGCGACAATCGGAGAGCGGACCGGCTTGTAGCCGTCGCGGTCGCGAGCGGTCGTCGCATAGACGAAGTTGAGGTCGGCGATCGCCTCTTCGACCGAACTATAGAGCTTGGCAGCGTCGATCACGTGGTCGGCACGGCTTGCGGCAGAGCGCGCCTTTTCGCTCGGCCAGCCGTCGCGCGGATTGACGAGCCGAAGCTCTGCCAGGCCGAAATTCGCCATTGCCCGCGCGACCATGCCGATGTTTTCGCCGAGCTGCGGATAGGCGAGGATGATCGCCGGTCCTTCCACCAGAAGTTCGCGCTCGCTGTTCGTACCTGCCATTTTCCCGTGCCTTCGCCTGTCGTTCGGCGCTTCCCTTGCACAAATACCGCGGAAATTAAAGTCCACTACAAATGAAGCCGGTTGAGAGAGACCCCAATCATCTCGAGACCAAGCTCCGCATCGTCCTTCGAGATCGGCAGGTGCCGATCGACCGGCGCACCGATCCGGCCGACCTCGTAGAAATAGGCGGACGCCTTGTCGCGCACCGACTGGACGAGTTCGAGATTGGCGTCGATGTCCTCTTTGAAATCGGTCCCTTCCAGCTCCGCATCCGTGCCGACGCGCCGCGCGAAGACCCGTGCCCAGTAGGTGCAGGCCATGAAGATTGCCAGCGCCTGGCGCACATGGCCGGGGCGTGTCACCAGCTGCCACGGAAGCCCGAGCGGTTTTGCCGCCGCCGCGAGCTCGCGATAGGCCCGGTCGAGAGCCTGAGAGCGAGCAACGAGAACCATGCCGGAGGTGCCGTCCCGCGCAGCCTGCAACAGGCCGATCAGTTCGTCGCACCAGGTCGCGACAGCTGCATCGAGCGTGGTGCGGGTGCGCGTCGGAAAAACGACGAAGGCGACGGCCGCACCGGCGATCGAGCCGATCATGGTTTCCTCGAGACGAAGCTGCAGGAGATGCGGCGTCAGCACGCCCATGAGGCTGTAAACCAGCGACAGCACGACGGAAATGAAGAAGGTCATCGTCGCGTAGGAAACGGCGAGGAAATAGAAGGCGAGAAAGACGCAGAGGGCGCAGAGCGGCAGCACGAGATAAATATTGCCGCCAACCAGCGTGCCGACGACGATGCCGACCACGATGCCAAAGAGGGTGCCTGCCGAGCGCTGCAGCGCCTTGACGGCCGTGTCGCCACGCGAACGTGTGTTTGTGAAGACCAGAAACGCCGCGAGCACCGCCCAGAACCAGCGCTCGCGTGACAGCATCAACCCGAAGACCATGGCGATGCCGGAAGCAAGCGTGATCTGGATCGCTGCCTTCAGCGCCGGGTCAGTAAGCGATGGCTTCCAGCGGCTTGGTCCGCCACTCATGTGTGCCTGCGGCTCTTCGAGGTCGGCTGGCGTCAGCTTTGCAAGGCTGCGGGCAAGCCTCTGCCTGACATTGCGAAGCCAGAGCAGCGCCTTCACCGTTTCCGCACGCCGTGGTGTCGCATCGCCAAGGCGCGCGATCTCCTCGTCGATCCGCTCGCCGTCCCGCGCTAGCATCGCCTCGACCAGTGCCGGCGGCGGCATCGACTGGAAGCTCACCACAATCACGCTTTCGGCCGCGAGATGCAGGTCGAAAAGATTGACGACGACATCGGCCGAGGCGAGGCCCGGCTCCGGTTCCGGCCGCCGGTTCTCGGTCGGAATGAAGCTTTCGGCCATCAGCACCGCTTCCTTCAATCGCTCCTCCGCCGTGTGCAGCCGACGCCGGTCGACCTCGGAGAGAACCGGCTTGCGGGCGATCTCCGCCAGTTGCAGCAGCATCTGGTCGACGCGGCGCTGCACGCTGGCCGTTGCCCGCAGCAGGTCCTGGTAGCGATCGTCCGGCAGCAGCCGTGTGCGAACGAGATGCGCGACCGTGGCGGAGACCGCCGCCCCGAAGAACAGCGCCGGCAGCTGGTCGAGCGTCGGCCGGAGATAGGCGCCGGTGAAATAGGACATGAACGCGAACATGCCGACGGCAAAGCCGCGCGGCCCGAAGGATCGGCCAGAGACGGCGAGAAATATGATCAGCAGGAAAACGACATCAGATGCGTAGCGATGAGTCTCTAGAACCGATGCAAGCCCGACCATGCAAACACCGACGGCGACGGCGATAATGCGCGTCAGGCGCTGGCCTGCCACCGTCGTGTCGCGAACGGCGAGACCGCCTTCGATCGACAGCGACGCAGCGAGGCCGAAGGCGGCCGGCGGCAGCGGCGCCACGAGATAGTGAAACGCCATCAGCAGCAGAATGGAAACGACGATCGTCGCGGTGATGCGGGAGGCCTGCCGCAGGCGGGAGAAGGCCGGATCGTTGGCAAGAAGCCAATCGCGCATACGGGAACGAAATGCCATCGGATGCCTTTATCTGTCTGCGTTCGCCTCACGTGCGCGTCGCTTCGCGGGGTTCTTTCTGCATAGCGGCAGGCGCGATCTTTGCAAGGCCGGCGCGCTGAAAGCCCAGCCGGAAAGGCGTGCCGAAGCCTTGTGCGAGGCCAGTTTCAACCTCCGTCCAAAGTTTCAGCCAAGCATGCTTTGCCTTGCCGGTTCTGAGTGCTATAGGGCACAGGATTTTTCAGAGAGGAAGGGACATCGCTCCCGCTGTCCCGCATAAGCTACGAGGCATATTCATGGCAAAGATCAAGGTCGCCAATCCGGTCGTCGAGCTCGACGGCGACGAGATGACCCGCATCATCTGGCAGTTCATCAAGGACAAGCTGATCCATCCCTACCTCGACGTCGATCTGGAATATTACGACCTCAGCGTCGAAAACCGCGATGCCACCGAAGACCAGGTGACGGTCGATGCTGCCAACGCGATCAAGAAGCACGGCGTCGGCGTCAAGTGCGCCACGATCACGCCGGATGAAGCCCGCGTCGAGGAATTCAAGCTGAAGAAGATGTGGAAGTCGCCGAACGGCACGATCCGCAACATCCTCGGCGGCGTTATCTTCCGCGAGCCGATCATCTGCAAGAACGTTCCGCGCCTGGTTCCGGGCTGGACCAAGCCGATCATCGTCGGCCGTCATGCCTTCGGCGACCAGTACCGCGCCACCGACTTCAAGTTCCCGGGCAAGGGCAAGCTGACGATGAAGTTCGTCGGCGAAGACGGCAAGGAAATCGAATACGACGTCTTCGACGCACCGTCGGCCGGTGTTGCCATGGGCATGTACAACCTCGACGATTCGATCACCGAATTCGCGCGTGCTTCGTTCAACTACGGCATCCAGCGCAAGGTTCCGGTCTACCTCTCGACCAAGAACACCATCCTCAAGGTCTATGACGGCCGCTTCAAGGACATCTTCCAGAAGGTCTTCGAGGAAGAATTCGCCGAGAAGTTCAAGGAACTGAAGATCTGGTACGAACACCGCCTGATCGACGACATGGTCGCCTCCGCCCTGAAGTGGTCCGGCGGTTACGTCTGGGCGTGCAAGAACTACGACGGCGACGTGCAGTCGGACATCGTCGCCCAGGGCTTCGGCTCGCTCGGACTGATGACCTCGGTTCTGATGACGCCGGATGGCAAGACGGTCGAAGCCGAAGCTGCCCACGGCACGGTTACCCGCCACTACCGCCAGCACCAGAAGGGCGAGGAAACCTCGACCAACTCGATCGCCTCGATCTTCGCCTGGACCCGTGGCCTCGCCCACCGCGCCAAGCTCGACGGCAATGCCGAACTCGCGAAGTTCGCCGACACGCTCGAGAAGGTTTGCGTCGACACCGTCGAATCCGGCTTCATGACCAAGGACCTGGCGCTGCTCATCGGTCCCGATCAGCCCTGGCTCTCGACCACCGGCTTCCTCGACAAGATCGACGAGAACCTGCAGAAGGCCATGGCTGCCTGATCGGCGCCAGACACGTCGAAAAACACGGAACCCGGCCATGCGCCGGGTTTCTTTTTTACCAGCACCGTCTTTACCAGTACCGTCGCTCAGCTGGTCTCCGCGGCGGCAAGCCCTTACGGGAACGACCGATGATCTCATTCAGACCGATGCTTGATAGCGATTACCCGGCCTATCTCGACTATTTCATTCCGGACTACGCCATTGAAATTTCGGCTAACTACGGTTTTTCCGACGCTGACGCGCTGGTGCAGGCAAGACGTGAAATCGCACAAGATCTGCCGCAGGGCGTGAAGACGCCGGGCAACGTGCTGCTCTGTGTGATCAATGAGACCGATTCCAGCCTCATAGGCTACCTCTGGTATAGACCAGACCTCGCCGGCCATTCGGTCTTCATCAGCGATTTCCACATCCTTGCCAGCCAGCAGGGGCAAGGTTTCGCCAAGCAGGCCCTCAATGCACTCGAAACCGAGCTTTCAGCGAAAGGCTTTAAGCAGATAAAGCTGCGTGTCGCCGAGAACAATCGACGTGCCAAACACGTCTACGATGTCGCAGGTTTTCGCGTTACCGGCATCAATATGAGCAAGTTGATCAAGCCTTGCGGGCGGTGAGGGGCGAAAGCCGACGGCTCAATAGCATTGCGATTGCTGGCCACGGATGTACCGGCACTGCAAAACGGCGGACGAAGAGAGGTCGGCTCAGCCGGCCTTCTTGTTTGTGTGGCCGGATGTCTGCGCCTGGATCGGCAGGTGCCATCAGGAAAAGGCCGACAAGGCTTGAAACCTTGTCGGCCGTTCAGAGGTGTTCCACTTCGCCGATCGCAACCGACCACCGACGTCTTGCAAGCCTCACTTCAGCGGCAGATAGATTTCGCTCAACAGCTCCGTCGGCGCCACTTCGCGGGGATTGTTGAGATATTTCTCGAACATCAGGCTGTCGCGGATCTCACGGCCGGACTGTGGCAGCCAGGTGCCGTAGAGCCATTGGTACGCGTTCGGCATATCCGCATAGGGACCCTTGTGGCGCAGCACGGCGTAGCGGCCGCCGTCAAGGTGCTGCTGTGTCAGGGGCGTCTCCACCGGCATCTGTTCGCGAGCGCTGACGCAGGCGAAGGAGCGCAGCTTGTCGGTCGGCACCAGTTCGGGGTCGTCGAGGTAGATGCCGATCATTTCCATGTCCGGCCGGAACAGTTGGCGCGAGAACAAGGTTCCGTAGAGCGTCTCGAACGCCCGCCCGATCTCCATGTAGGAGCCGCTATGGGCGACGCCGACGAGGTCGAAGGCCTCGACCTCCTTGAGGGTGACTTCATACATATCAGGGATTCCTTCCGTTGACGCGGTTTCAAAGGCGACATGGCTGCCCTCCTTCCGGTAGCGCGCCGGCGGCAGCCCGTAAGCTCCCTTGAAGGTGCGGTTGAAGGATTGGAGATTGGGGTAGCCAGAGCGCTGCGCGATCTCTTCGACAGGAAGATCGGACTGGGCGAGATCGGCCGAGGCCCGCTGCAGTCGCAGCCGCTTCACGGTTGCGGCCAGCGTCTCGCCATGGACCGCACGATAGATGCGGTGCCAGTGGTGCGGCGATAGACAGGCGATCTCGGAGAGACGATCGAGGTCGAGATCGCCGTCGAGATGGCCATAAATGTAGTCGCTGACCCTGTGCAGGCGCCGTTCATAGGTCGCCCACGCTACCCGATCGTCCATGTCTACCCTTTCGCGCTTTGCTCACGGATCTGTAGACCATAGATCAATTTGACAAATCCTGCGGACTTCTCCGGCGTACCGCCACAATTTTGCAAGCGCCGCGACTCAAGCTAGCTCTATGTTATTGCCGTCTTGCAGGCTCCGCCCGGAATCCACCGGATACGGAACTCTTCTGGCCGAAGGCCCAGCCGATGACCGATACTCTTGTTCCGAAGATCGTGAGCGTTTTCACTGAAGGATATGACGGCGCCCGCTTGCGCGCCGACGCGATCGCCGGCTCACTGTCGCAATCGTTGCCTTGCCCCTGTCGATGGCGATCGCCATCGCATCGGGCGTCACGCCTGATCGCGGCCTCTATACCGCCATTGTCGGCGGCTTTCTTGTCTCCTTCCTCGGCGGCAGCCGCTCCCAGATCGGCGGTCCGGCTGGCGCCTTCATCGTGCTGGTCGCTGCCACGGTCAATCGCCACGGCGTCGACGGTCTCCTGCTGGCGACGATGATGGCCGGGGTGATGCTGATTGCTGCCGGCTATTTGCGGCTCGGCAAATACATCAAGTTCATTCCTTATCCCGTCACCGTTGGCTTTACCGCCGGCATCGCGGTGATCATCTTCGCAAGCCAACTGCGCGATCTTCTCGGGATCACGCTTGAGGGCAATGAGCCCGGCCCCTTCCTCGACAAGATCACCGCCCTCGCTGCCGCGATCGACACGATCAACCCGGCGACCGTGGCAACCGCGGCACTGACGATTGCTGTTATCTTCGCCCTGCGCAAGCTGAGGCCGCATTGGCCGGGCATGCTGATCGCGATCGCCGTCGCGTCTGTCGCCGTCGCCCTGTTACACCTGCCGACCGAAACGATCGGCACCCGCTTTGGCGGCATCCCCGGCGGCCTGCCGAGGCCGGCGCTGCCGCCGTTATCCTTCGACCGGGTCGCTGCGGTCTTCCCGGATGCAGTTTCGTTCGCGCTGCTCGGAGCCATCGAATCCCTGCTTTCCGCCGTCGTCGCTGACGGCATGACCGGCCGGCGTCATCGCTCCAGCGTCGAACTGATCGGCCAGGGCATTGCCAACATCGGCTCGGCACTCTTCGGCGGCATCTGCGTCACCGGCACCATCGCACGCACGGCGACGAATGTGCGGGCCGGCGGCACCAGTCCGGTGTCGGGCATGCTGCACGCGGCTTTCCTTCTCGCTTTCATGCTCGTGGCTGCTCCACTTGCAAGCTATATCCCGCTTGCAGCCCTTGCCGGCATGCTTGCGGTCGTCGCCTGGAACATGGTCGAGAAGCCGGCCTTCATGGCGTTGTTGCGATCGTCAGGCGGCGATGCCGTGGTGCTGCTCGCCACCTTTGCCATCGTCGTCTTTCGCGATCTGACCGAAGGTATCGTCGTCGGCTTCGCGCTTGGAGCCGTCCTCTTCATCGACCGTATGGCCAAGAGCATCGCCATCGGCAAAGCGAAGCGCCCAGGATCCAGCGCGGAAGAAAATGGCGCCGAGGAACATCCCGTTGCCGCCGACGACCCGGATACGGTGATCTATCACATTTCCGGCGTCTTCTTCTTCGGCTCCGCGGCAACTGTTGGCTCGGTGCTGGACCGGATTGCCGACCAGCGCCGCAACTTCATTCTTGATTGCAGCGACGTGCCTTTCATGGATTCAACCGCGGCTAACGTGATCGAAGGCACCGTCCGAAAGGCCGAACGGACCGGCGTGCGCTTCATCGTTACCGGCGCCTCGCACCAAGTCCGGCGCATGCTGGCGAGCCACGACGTGCACGAGCCACGTGTCGCAACGTTTGCGTCCATCGAACTTGCGCTCGACAACATCCGCGGTGCGACGAAAGAATAGAGAATTCAGAGCGATGCCGACGTTTTCTAACAATTTGAGGACATCGAACAAAAAAGGGCGCCGAAGTGGCGCCCTTCTAGTTTCTGTCTTTGACGGTTACCCGGCCAGTGCAACGGCCACGGCCTCGATGGCTTCGGCCGCCTTCTCACCATCCGGACCACCGGCCTGGGCCATGTCAGGACGTCCGCCGCCACCCTTGCCGCCGAGCGCGGCTGATGCGACGCGAACGAGGTCGACGGCGCTGAGCTTCGAGGTCAGATCGTCGGTGACGGCCACGACCGCACTCGCCTTGCCATCGCCGGACACGCCGACGAAAGCGACGACGCCAGAGCCGAGGCTCTTCTTGCCGTCATCGGCAAGGCTCTTCAGATCCTTGGGCTCGACGCCCGAGACGACCTTGCCGAGGAAACGAACGCCAGCGATGTCGCGGGCTGCGTCGGCGGAACCCGCCTCGCCGCCACCGCCGAGCGCCAGCTTCTTCTTGGCTTCGGTCAGTTCGCGTTCCAGCTTGCGGCGTTCGTCGAGCAGCGCCTCGACGCGGCCGAGCACGTCGCCCGGCTGAACCTTCAGCGTGTTGGCGAGTGTCTTCACGCGCTCGTCCTGCTCGTTGAGATAGGCGCGTGCGGCTTCGCCGGTCAGCGCCTCGATGCGGCGAACGCCGGCGCCGACTGCGCTTTCCGAAACGACACGGACGAGACCGATGTCACCGGTGGCCGACACGTGGGTACCGCCGCAAAGCTCGACGGAATAGGCGCGGTTGGCCTTGGAACCGTGAATGCCGCGGCCCATCGAGACGACGCGCACTTCGTCGCCATACTTCTCGCCAAAGAGTGCCATCGCGCCTTCGGCGATCGCATCGTCGACGCTCATCAGGCGCGTGGTCACCGGCGTGTTCTGCACGATGATCTCGTTGGCCATTTCCTCCGCGATCTTCAGCTCTTCCGCCGTCATCGGCTTCGGATGCGAAACGTCGAAGCGCAGGCGTTCCGGGGCTACCAGCGAGCCCTTCTGGGCGACATGGGTGCCGAGCACTTCGCGCAGCGCCTCATGCAGCAGGTGGGTTGCCGAGTGGTTGGCGCGCAGGCGCGAGCGGCGCGCATGGTCGACGTCGAGCTGCGCGGCGTCGCCGGTCTTCACCGTACCTTCAGCAACGGTCGCGAAATGAACGAAGAGCCCCTCGCCGCGCTTCTGCGTGTCGGTCACGACAAGCTTGCCGGTTTCGGTGGTGATCGTGCCGGTGTCGCCCATCTGGCCGCCCGATTCGCCGTAGAACGGCGTCTGGTTGAGCACCACCTGGACCGTGTCGCCCTTGGCTGCCGAAGCGACGACGGCGCCGTCGCGCACGATCGCCTGGATCACGCCTTCGGCGGTCTCGGTGTCATAGCCGAGGAAGTCGGTGGCGCCGTGCTTTTCCTTGAGCTCGAACCAGATCGTCTCGGTCGCCGCTTCGCCCGAGCCGGCCCAGTTGGCGCGGGCTTCGGCCTTCTGGCGCTCCATGGCGACAGAGAAGGCGTCGGTATCGACGGTGATGCCCTTGGCGCGCAGGGCGTCCTGGGTCAGGTCGAGCGGGAAGCCGTAGGTGTCGTAGAGCTTGAAGGCGGTTTCGCCGTTGAACTGGTCGCCTTCCGAGAGATCGGCAGATGCGTCCGAAAGCAAGTTCAGACCGCGCTCCAGCGTCTTGCGGAAGCGGGTTTCCTCAAGCTTCAGCGTCTCGGAGATCAGCGCTTCTGCGCGCATCAGTTCCGGATAGGCGCGGCCCATCTGGCCGACCAGCGCCGGCAAGAGCTTCCACATCAACGGATCCCGGGCACCGAGCAATTGCGCGTGGCGCATGGCGCGGCGCATGATGCGGCGCAGCACGTAACCGCGGCCTTCGTTCGACGGCAGCACGCCGTCGGCAATCAGGAAAGCGGACGAACGCAGATGGTCGGCAATGACACGATGGCTGGCGCGCTGGTCGCCCTCGGCCTTGACGCCGGTTGCTTCCTCGGAAGCTGCGATCAGGGCGCGGAAAAGGTCGATGTCGTAGTTGTCGTGCTGGCCCTGCAGCACCGCTGCCAGGCGCTCGAGGCCCATGCCGGTGTCGATCGACGGACGCGGCAGGTTGACCCGCTCTTCCTTGGTGATCTGCTCGTACTGCATGAAGACGAGGTTCCAGATCTCGATGAAACGGTCACCGTCCTCGTCGGCCGAGCCGGGCGGTCCACCCCAGATATGGTCGCCATGGTCGTAGAAGATTTCCGAGCATGGGCCGCAGGGCCCGGTATCGCCCATGGCCCAGAAGTTGTCGCTCGTCGGAATGCGGATGATGCGGTCGTCGGAGAAGCCGGCGATCTTCTTCCAGAGATCGAAGGCTTCGTCGTCGGTGTGGTAGACCGTGACCAGCAGGCGCTTGGCGTCGAGGCCGTATTCCCTAGTGATCAGGTTCCAGGCAAGCTCGATGGCGTTCTCCTTGAAGTAATCGCCAAAGGAGAAGTTGCCGAGCATTTCGAAGAAGGTGTGATGGCGCGCGGTGTAGCCGACATTGTCGAGGTCGTTGTGCTTGCCGCCGGCGCGCACGCATTTCTGCGCGGTCACGGCCGTCGAATAGGGACGCTGTTCCAGGCCGGTGAAGACGTTCTTGAACTGCACCATGCCGGCATTGGTGAACATCAATGTCGGGTCGTTGCGCGGCACCAACGGGCTCGACGACACGACCTCATGACCGTTCCTGCGGAAATAGTCGAGAAAGGTCGACCGGATTTCATTCACGCCGCTCATCTTGCGTCCTATTCTAAAGCACCGATTCCGGCCCGGATCCGGCATCTGCCGCGCCACTAAGCCATTGTCCTTAAACCCCGTGGCCATCCATGATGGCCACGCCCTCCAACGCCCTCGGTCGCCGGAACCAAAGGCTTTTATCGTTCACGTATCATACTGTCCAGACGGCAGCAAAAAACCGGCCGTCATAGGACGACCGGTTCTCCGGAAGCTTCAGTTCCTGGTGTTTCACGCCTCGGCGGCGTCGTCGCTGCCGTCGTCGGGTTCCGGGCCGCCGTTTTCGAGGAACCGGTCGGCGATCAGGCCGGCGTTCTGGCGCAGCGCCGTCTCGATCTCACGCGCCAGGTCCGGGTTGTCGCGCAGGAACGTCTTGGCGTTCTCGCGGCCCTGGCCGAGGCGCTGGCTGTTATAGGAGAACCAGGCACCGGATTTCTCGACGATGCCGGCCTTGACGCCGAGATCGACGAGTTCGCCGGTCTTGGAAACGCCTTCGCCATACATGATGTCGAACTCGACCTGCTTGAAGGGCGGCGCCATCTTGTTCTTGACGACCTTGACACGGGTCTGGTTGCCGACGACCTCTTCGCGCTCCTTGACCGAACCGATGCGGCGGATGTCGAGGCGGACCGAGGCGTAGAACTTCAGCGCGTTGCCGCCGGTGGTGGTTTCCGGCGAACCGAACATGACGCCGATCTTCATGCGGATCTGGTTGATGAAGATGACCATGCAGTTCGACTTGGAGATCGACGCGGTCAGCTTGCGCAGCGCCTGGCTCATCAGGCGTGCCTGCATGCCCGGCAGGCTGTCGCCCATTTCGCCTTCGATTTCGGCGCGCGGCACAAGCGCTGCGACGGAGTCGACGACGAGAACGTCGATCGCACCGGAGCGCACCAGCGTGTCGGTGATCTCAAGCGCCTGCTCGCCGGTGTCCGGCTGCGAGATCAGGAGGTTTTCGAGATCGACACCGAGCTTGCGCGCATAGATCGGATCGAGCGCGTGTTCGGCGTCGACGAAGGCGCAAATGCCGCCCTTCTTCTGTGCTTCGGCGATCGTCTGCAGCGCCAGCGTCGTCTTACCCGAGCTTTCCGGGCCGTAAATTTCAACGATGCGGCCCTTCGGCAGGCCGCCGATGCCGAGCGCGATGTCGAGGCTGAGAGAACCCGTCGAGACGGTTTCGATCTCGATGATGCTGTCCTTCCCACCGAGCTTCATGATCGATCCCTTGCCGAACGACCGTTCGATCTGGGAAAGTGCCGCTTCAAGTGCCTTGCTTTTATCCACCGATTTGTCCTCTACGAGCCGCAAAGAGTTTTGTGCCATTTGGTCCACCTTTAGGTTATTGAAGCTACCGAGGCAATGAAGCCGCCGCAGGAGTTTTTGTACATGTTTTGTTCCGTATTTGCAAGAGCAGGACAATATATTGAAAAACAATGATTATCTTGGTTTCGTTCTTTTCATGTTCACGGGATTGAAACCATAGGTTCTCAAATGCGCGCAGTACGTCTTCAAACCTGCCCCTCAGGGCTTGGCCGATTCGCCTGAGACGAAGAGATCGGGCGCATGGGTCCTTGGAATTTGGACCTCGGCCATTGCAGAAAGCCAACAGATATTTCGGCCGATGGGCCAAGCAGAGGAACATTCATGACGGAAGCTGAAATCGCCGTCTTCGGCGGAGCGCATATCGACAGGCGCGGCCGCATATCGGGGACGACCGCACCGGGTTCCAGCAATCCCGGCACCTGGTTCGAAGAGGCTGGCGGTGGCGGCTTCAACGCGGCCCGCAACCTTGCGCGCCTTGGCCATGGCGTGCGCATGATCAGCACTCGCGGCGGCGATGCCGCCGGCGAGATGGTGACGGCGGCGGCGGCCGCAGCAGGGGTCATCGACAGCCCCCTCACTTTTCTCGATCGCCAGACGCCGAGCTACACCGCGATCCTTGAAAACGACGGCAATCTGGTGATCGCGCTCGCCGACATGGAACTCTACCGGCTGTTCTCGCCGCGACAATTGCAACGCCGGGCGCTCCGCGATGTCGTCGCCACGAGCAGGCTCGTGCTGACGGACGCCAACCTGCCGGAGGAAACGATCGCCGCGCTGGTCCAGTCGGCCGCGGGCAACGGGCGCCTCGTCGCCGGCATTGCCGTTTCGCCCGCCAAGGTCATCCGCTACCGGCCGTGCCTCCAGCATCTCTCCTTCCTGTTCATGAATGAATCCGAGGCACGGGCGCTGACCGGCAAGGACGCGGCCGAGGCGGAAGCATGGCCGGCGCTTTTGAGAAGCGCGGGCCTCAATGGCGGCGTGGTCACACGCGGCGGCCGCGCGGTCGTCGCCTTCGATGGCGACAGCATCTGCGTTGCCGTTCCGCCGGCGCTCCCGGCACTGGCCGACGTCACCGGCGCCGGTGATGCGCTTGCCTCCGGCTTCCTCTCCGCGCGCCTCGCCGGCTGCAATCTGACCGAGTGCCTGCGGCACGGCATCGCAGCCGCCGGAATCACATTGCGCTCTCCCTTGGCCGCATCCGAAGAGATGTCCGCGGCCAATCTCGAACAGGCGCTGGCTCTTGTGCCCACGCCCCAAATGCTGTCATGACAATTGCCAGCAGAACTCCCAAGGAAAGACCATGACCAAACCCGCTTCTCCCTCCCTGCCGATGGCATATTCCGACGAGGTCGCAGCCGCCAAGGCGCGTGGCGCGCCGATCGTGGCGCTGGAATCGACCATCATCACCCATGGCATGCCCTATCCCGGCAATCTGAACATGGCCCGCAGCGTCGAAGCGATCATCCGCGAACAGGGTGCCGTGCCGGCAACGATCGCCGTCATCCATGGCGTGCTGCATATCGGCCTTGATGACGCCAAGCTCGAGGAGTTGGCGAAGACGGAAGGTGCGATGAAGGTCTCGCGCGCCGACCTCGCGTTCGCGATCGCCGAGCGCCGCACGGGCGCAACGACCGTTGCCGCGACGATGATTGCCGCTGCCCGCGCCGGCATTCGCGTCTTTGCGACCGGCGGCATCGGTGGCGTGCACCGCGGCGCCGAACTCAGCTTCGACGTCTCCGCCGACCTCGACGAACTTGCCCGCACCGGCGTCATCGTCGTCTGCGCCGGCGCCAAGGCGATCCTCGACATTCCGAAGACGCTCGAAGTGCTCGAAACCCGCGGTGTCCCTGTCGTCACCTACGACAGCGAAGTCTTCCCGGCCTTCTGGTCGCGCGACAGCGGCCTCAAGAGCCCGCTGATGCTGAACAGCCCGGCGGCGATCGCCAACTTCCAGAACATGCGCGAACTGCTCGGCGTCGACGGCGGCATGCTGGTAGCCAATCCGGTGCCGGAAGAAAGCGAAATCCCGCGCGAAGAGATGGAAATCTACATCACCCGCGCGCTCGACAATGCCGAGAGCGACGAGATCACCGGCAAGGCCGTCACGCCTTACCTGCTCGACAATCTCTTCCACATGACCGAAGGCCGCAGCCTCGAGACCAACATCGCGCTGGTCGAGAACAATGCGCGCCTTGCCGGCGAGATCGCGGTCGCGCTCAACGCCAAGTAATTCCTATAGGATAACAGATGAAAAAGCCCGGCACGCAAGCGCCGGGCTTTTTCATGTCCGACTTCCACCGGCTGATGATTTCAGTGTCAGATCGCTGATCTAGGAGTCGAGCATTTCGCGCACGGAGACTGCGAGCTGCTTCAGCGAGAACGGCTTCGGCAGGAAGCCGAACTTCGCGTCGGCCGGCAGGTTGCGGGCAAAGGCGTCTTCGGCATAGCCGGAAACGAAGATGAACTTCAGGTCCGGGTACTTTTTGCGCAGCTCGGTCAGCAGCGTCGGTCCGTCCATCTCCGGCATCACCACGTCCGAAACGACGATATCGACCGCACCGTCGAGCTCGTCCATGATATCGAGCGCCTCGACGCCGGAGCCCGCCTCGTAGACTGTGTAGCCGCGCGTTTCCAGCATGCGCTTGCCGCCGCGGCGTACCGCCTCCTCATCCTCGACAAGCAGGACGACGGCTGAATCCCCGGTGAGATCGGCCGGCTCCTCGGTCTTTGCCGCCGGTGCTGCAATCGCCTGCGCTACCCGCGCCGGAGCCGCCTCCGCCGTTGTTGTCGCCGCCAGATTGGTCTCTTCGGCCACTACCGGCACCTCGATGTGGCGCGGCAGCAGGATGCGGAAGGTGGTGCCCTTGCCGACTTCCGATTCCGGATAGATGTAACCGCCCGACTGCTTGACGATGCCATAGACCATCGACAGGCCGAGACCAGTGCCCTTGCCGACTTCCTTGGTGGTGAAGAACGGTTCGAAAATCTTGTCGAGGATCTCCGGCGGTATGCCGGTCCCCTGGTCGGCGACCTCGACCATCACGAAATCGTCGTCCGGCAACTCGCGTCGTCCGAAGGCGGCAACCTCGGCGGCAGGCAGGTTGCGCGTCCGAAGGGTGATCGTGCCGCCCTCCGGCATTGCGTCGCGGGCATTGACCGCCAGGTTCAGCAGCACCTGTTCGAACTGGCCGAGATCGGTCTTGACCGGCCAAAGATCGCGGCCATAGTCCACCTCGACCTTGACGTTGGTTCCGGTCATGCGGTCGACCAGCATGCGCAGGTCGCCGATCACATCCGTCATATTGAGCACCGTCGGCCGCATCGTCTGCTTGCGCGAGAAGGCGAGCAATTGGCGCACAAGCACTGCAGCGCGGTTGGCGTTGCGCTTGATCTCCATGAGATCGGCAAAGCTCGGATCTGCCGTACGGGCCGACAGGAGCAGGTGGTCGGACGACAGCAGGATCGCCGTCAGTACGTTGTTGAAGTCGTGCGCGATGCCGCCGGCGAGCGTGCCCACAGCGTTCATCTTCTGGGTCTGCGCCATCTGGTTCTCGAGCGCCTTCTGCTCGGTGATTTCAAGCGCATGGATGATTGCCGCTTCCTCTGGCGACTGATCGCTCTGGTCGATTACGGCGTTGATATAGAAGCGGAAGTGGCGCTCACCATCCTTCGGGTGCAGCGCATCGATCGGCGCGATGTCACCCTGCCGGTCCTTGGCTGCCGCCAGCGCCTCGTGCAGACGGCCCTTTTCGGTTTCGTGCACCACGGCTTCGATCAGCGCTCCGCGCTCGACGTCGTCCTGCGAGACGAGGCCGGAGAAGAGCTTCAGGAACGGCGCGTTGGTGCGCAGAATCCGGCCTTTGCCATCGACGGAGGCGATCGCCATCGGCGTGTTGTTGAAGAAGCGCGTGAACCGCATTGCCGCGCTCGACGCCGATTGCTCGTTGTCCTCGCCGCCTTCGCGCGACATGACGATGGTGCGGCTTTCGCCGGGTGCTCCGTCACGCGTCGAGGAGACGCGGTGGATCATGCGCACCGGCAGGCTCTGGCCGTTCAGCTTGCGCAGATCGAGGTCGAGCATCTTGGTCTTCTTCAGGCCAGGCTCCGCCTGCACGGCCTGGACGAGCGTCAGCCCCTCGCCGGCCACCAGGTCGCCGATGCTGATCGAGCCTGGCTGGAACTTGGTCAGGTCGATGCCGAGCCAATCGGCGAGCGTGGCGTTGATGTAGAAGATCTCGCCCTTGCGCCCGGCGGAGAAGAAGCCGGCCGGCGCGTGGTCGAGATAGTCGATGGCGTTCTGCAGTTCCTTGAAGAAGCGTTCCTGGTCGTCGCGCTCCGCCGTAATGTCGGCAATCTGCCAGAGATAGAGCGGATTGCGCTCGCTGTCTTCGAGCGGCAGAACTCGCGCCTTCAGCCGGAACCAATGGGCGCCGGAGCCGCTGGAGGTGCTGGTTGCCAGCGGCTTCAGCAGGCGGAATTCCTCATGCCCCTGTTTGCCCTCGTGCAGACCGTTCGTCAGCCGATAGATCGCTTCCGTCGCCTCGCGATTGCGCGAGAGGATGGTTTCCAGCGACTGGATGCCGGCGGCGCTCTTGGCACCCGTCAGCGCGCCATAGGCGGCGTTGGCGTAGATGATCCGGCCCTTGCGGTCGGTGACGATCGTGCCGTCCTCATGGGCATCGAGAAAGGCGCGCGCCAGTTCGTCCGGGCGCGACTGCGGCATGACCTCGATGAAGCCGATGACGGAGGAGACGAGGAAGAAGATGCCGACCATGGCAAGAACGCCGAGGATGCCGAGAACGATCTCGTTTTCCATCTCGTTCTTGAAGATCACGAAGGCGATGGCTGACACGGTGAGGACGATCGCGAGCAGAACGATCCGCAGCACGGTGCCTGGCCTGACGCCACGGTCAACAACCGGCATCTGGTAGTCGCCTGACTGCCGCAGTTTCGTCATCGGATCCTCTTATGCGGCCGGCACCGCGCGCGCGGGCCGGCACTTCCGGCCGGTATCCGCGTAATCCGCCGGGCGAAATCGGTCATTCCCGATAGGCCCTCGATCATTCGGACAAGAATCATCTTTAACAATCAGAGATAACAGCAAAAAGCACCTCTGCGGAAGCATTGCAGCCAATTCACAGGGAATGTCGGCGAAGTCCTTGTCCGGGCCCGAAAAAAGCCGTCAAATACTGGCACTCGAAAGGCAGAAGGAGTTCAGCCTATGATGGAAACGATCATCGCAGACAATGGCAGCCGGTTCGTCATCGCCGCCGCAGCCGTCGCGATCGGACTTCTCTGCCTCGTGGCCGTGCTCTGGATCATGCGCAATCGCCCCTCCTCGCCCTTCATTCGCGGCGGCAAGAACCGCCAGCCGCGCCTTGCCGTGCTCGATGCCGCTGCCGTCGACACCCGTCGCCGCCTGGTGCTCGTGCGCCGCGATGATGTCGAGCATCTGATCATGATCGGCGGCCCGACGGATATCGTCATCGAGAGCCGGATCGGTGCGCCCGAGGAGCGTGCGGCCGTCGCGGAGCGCAAGGTAGCGGAACCGCTGGCAGTGGACAGCCGGCCGGCAACGCGAGAGCTTCCGCAACAAGCCGCACCTTCGCTTGAAGCTGAAACCGTCGCCGCCGTAACGCCGGTCCGCCCCGTTGCCCAACCGGAGGAACAACCGGTCACCCGTATCGAGCCGGCCGCGCCGCCGCGCGTTGTCGTGGAGCAGCGCCCGGTCGCCGCACCCGTCCTTGCGGCCGAACAACGTCCGCCTGTCCGTCCGTCCGTGCAGCAGGCTCCGGAAATCCCGGCTGTCACGGCCGCTTCGGCGCCCCAGTCGAACTTCGAAATCGCCATAAACAGGTCCGCACCGGCGGTCCAGCAAGTCCAGGCGCAGCCAATCCCCGTACAACCCGTGCAGTTGCAGCACCCGGCCCCCACCATCCAGCAGCCCCAGCCGGCGCCGGCCACTGCCCTCACGGATTTCGAGCGCCTGCTCGATGCGGAGATCAGCGGCGACCTGCAGCGTCTTGGCCCGGCCACAGTACCGAACCCAGGCACCGTTGCCTCCACGAACATGGTGGCACCGGAGAGCCGCTCCCTGGCGCCATCCGGCCGTCAGGAGCCGACGCTTGGCGCCCCCGGCGCCGAAGGCGGCCGCAAGGAGCCGACCATCGAAGAAGAAATGAACCGTATGCTGGCCGATATCTCCGCCGGCCGGAAGCCATAGCTTCCCCTCGCGGGTGACGCCGCTGGGCATCGCGAAGCGGTCCACCCTTGGTAAGCAATCGGTCCAAAAGAAAAAGGCGCGGTTTGAGCCGCGCCTTTTTTCAGACAGTTCCGATAGTCGGATATCCTATTCGTCCCGGTAGACCTTTTCCCGACGCTCGTGACGCTCTTGCGCCTCGATCGACAGGGTTGCGATTGGCCGTGCGTCCAGCCGCTTCAGGCCGATTGGCTCACCGGTCTCTTCGCAGTAGCCGTAGGTGCCTTCATCGAGCCGTTGCAGCGCCGCGTCGATCTTGGAGATCAGCTTGCGCTGACGGTCCCGGGCTCTGAGCTCAATTGCCCGATCCGTTTCGGAAGAAGCCCTGTCTGCGAGATCGGGATGATTGGCGCTCTCCTCTGCCAAGTGATCCAGTGTCTCGCGTGCCTCACGAAGGATGTCATTTTTCCAAGCATTCAACTTGGCCCGGAAATACGCCCGGTGGTTGGCATTCATGAATTCATCGTCCTCGGACAGGACGAAGGTACTAAGATCGATCTTCTCACTCAACGCGATTCTCCTGAAGAACATCTCATTGCGGCGCTGTATAGACCTATGGAAGCCTCGATTCAAGCCTCGGAACAGGCACTCAACCGTATTTTAATATTGCTCGCGATTCAGGCTAACTGACGAATATTTCATCAAAATTACACATTGGAACTTGAATTCCTGCTTGTACGTACCGCTGCGTCCGGCCGTCCTCGCTGAAAAGTGAGACTGATGTGTTTGCGTCATTGGATCGCCTGATCGCGACCGCGGCAAAGCGCAGCAGCTTGCCGATCCCCGGAAAAAAGCAGCCGGCAGCTTGATCTTTGCGGTTCCCGAGGGAAAAGGTGGAGGTCTGCCGGGCGACGCGCAAGCTGTGCCCGGACAACACCATTCGACCCTGCCGCCACAAGCGACAGGCAGCCACCGGAAACCGCTCGATGCAAGACAGCGCCCCCAAGGCCCTTCGCCTTTACCTTCTGCGGCACGCGCGTTCCGGCTGGGCGTTGCCCGGGCAACGCGACTTCGACCGGGCGCTGGACGAGGTCGGTTATGTCGATGCGGAACGGCTCGCGCAGATGGCTGCCGACCGCGGCATCCGCCCCGAGCGCATCCTCTGTTCCACCGCCGTGCGCTGCCGCGAAACCGCCGAACCGTTCTTTCGCACCGTCAGCGAAAGTCTCGATATTCGTTACATCGATGCACTCTATTCGGGACCGGCAACGGTCTACTTCGACCTCATCGACGCCCATCGGCATCTGAATTCGCTGATGCTGGTCGGGCACAACCCGATGATCGAGCAATTGCTTCACCGGCTGGTCGGAGACGACGCCGCGCGTGAGGCGTTTGCCTACGGTTATCCGCCGGCGGGGCTTTCGATCCTCGACCTGCCCGCCGTCGCGCCGAAAGATGGCGCAGCGGTCGCGACATTGGTCTCGATCCTGCTGCCCAACCAATAGAAGAATTGCCGGGTCCTCGTTGCGACCGGGGAAATATTGCCTATATCGCGGTGGCTGCCTGCGTGCGACAGTTCTGCCGGACGACGCCAGCAGAACGCCCCACGGAACTACGCCGCAAGAAAGAGCAAGATTTGGCGCCCAACCTGACCAGCTTCAAAGACGACGCCCTGATTGCGCTCGACAATCTGACCGACCGAGCTTCCGGCCTCGTCAATCCCTCCATCCGCCTCGGTGTCACCGGCCTGTCGCGCTCCGGCAAGACGGTTTTCATCTCGTCGCTGGTGCACAATCTCCTGAACGGCGGACGCCTGCCGGTGTTCGAGCCGGTGCGTTCCGGGCGGGTCTCGAAGGTCAGGCTTCAACCGCAGCCGGACGATGCCGTACCGCGCTTCCAATACGAGGACCACATCGCTGCCCTGGTGCGCGATCGCATCTGGCCGGATTCGACCCGCGCCATTTCGCAACTGCGCATCACGATCGACTATGAGAGTGCCAGCGGCTGGAACCGGCTGTTCTCTCCCGGCCGCCTGTCGCTCGATATCGTCGATTACCCCGGTGAGTGGTTGCTCGATCTGCCCCTGCTGGCACAGGATTTCCGCGCGTTCAGCAACAACGCCGTGGCACGCGCCCATGCCGCCAGCCGGAGCACCTTTTCGGCGGAGTGGCTGACGCTGGCCGCTTCGGCCGGACCGACGGCCGTTGCCGACGAGGCGAGCGCCCGCAGGCTTGCCGAAAGTTTCACGGGCTATCTGAGGGCCTGCAAGGCGGACGAACGCTCTCCTTCGACCCTCCCGCCTGGCCGCTTCCTGATGCCGGGCGATCTCGAGGGGTCACCGGCACTCACCTTCTCGCCGCTTCCCGATCTCCCGGATGGCCGCGCACCGAAAGGTTCGCTCTGGGCGATGATGGAGCGGCGCTACGAGGCCTACAAGAAGCATGTGGTGAGCCCGTTCTTTCGCGAACACTTCGCACGGCTCGACCGCCAGATCGTACTGGTCGATGCGCTTCAGGCGATCAACAACGGTCCGGAAGCGCTGCTCGATCTCGAGCAGGCGCTTGCCGACGTGCTCGCCTGCTTCCGCCCGGGAACCAACAGCTGGCTCTCCTCCTTCCTGACACGCCGGATCGACAAGGTGCTGATCGCCGCGACGAAGGCGGATCATCTGCATCACGAAAGCCACGACCGGTTGGAGCGCATCGCCGCGCGCCTGGTCGATCGCGCCGCGCAGAGCATCGGCATGAGCGGCGCCGGCCTCGAGGTCATGGCGCTTGCATCCGTCAGGGCGACCCGCGAAGCGACCGTCAACCACGACGGCCATGCGCTGCCGGTGATCGTCGGCACCCCGATCGCCGGCGAGGAGATCAACGGCGAAATCTTTGACGGCGAGAAGAAAACCGCAATATTTCCCGGTGACTTGCCGGAAGATCCTGAAGTGCTCTTCAAGGCGATCGAGATGCAGTCGGGCGGAACGACCTTCTTCGAAAGCGCCCACCCTCTGCCAGAGCTCAGCTTCGTCCGCTTCCGCCCGCCGCATCTCGAAGAAACCGGCGGCGGCTTAAAACTGTCGGTACCGCATATCCGTCTCGACCGAGCCATGCAATTTCTGTTCGGAGACCGGCTCGCATGAGTGACGATAGTAACGGCCGCAGCCGCCGACCCGGCGCCTTTTCGGTTGGAGAGGAGAAGCCTGTCCAGGCCGCCCCACAGTCGCGCGTCCCGCGTTCGCCCGCGAGCTTCGATGACAATGTGGTGCTGACGCCGGATGCGGAAGATCCGTTCCGCGAGACCACGCTGGCGGTCGAGGCGCTCGCGTTGCCGGAAGCAAGCCCGCGCAAGCGTCGCCTGTCGGTCGGCAAGATCGCGATCGGCGCTCTCGGCATCATTCTCTCGCTGGCCGCCGGCCTTTGGGTCGACCGCCTGCTGCGCGATCTCTTCACCCGCGCCGATTGGCTCGGTTACACCGCCCTTGCCGTCGTCGCGATCGGACTGCTGGCGCTGCTGATCGTCGTTGCCCGCGAGCTCTCCGGGATGATGCAGCTTACCGCCATCCAGAAGCTGAAATCGGAAACGGAGGCTGCAGCGACCTCGGGCAACACCAAGCGCGCGCGGTCGGCGCAGACGAAGCTCGTCCATCTGCTGGCCAGCAATCCACGAACGGCACGCGGCCGCACGCGGCTGAAGGAAACCGAGGGCGAGATCATCGATGGGCCGCATCTGATCGAACTCACCGAACGCGAACTCCTGAGCCCGCTCGACCGCGAGGCCCGCCGCCTCATTCTTGCCGCCTCGAAGCGCGTATCGATCGTCACAGCCGTCAGCCCGCGTGCCTTGGTCGACCTCGGTTATGTGCTCTATGAATCCGCCCGCCTGATCCGCTCCATGGCCGAACTCTACGGCGGCCGCCCCGGCACGCTCGGTCTGCTGAGGCTGATGCGCGACGTCATCGCCCATCTTGCCGTTACCGGCTCGATCGCCGCCGGTGACAGCCTCATCCAGCAGGTGCTTGGTCACGGCCTCGCCTCGAAGCTCTCGGCGCGTCTTGGCGAAGGCGTGATCAACGGCCTGATGACAGCGCGTATCGGCATCGCGGCGATGGACCTCTGCCGTCCTATGCCGTTCCGCGCGTTGAAACGCCCTGGTATCGGCGATTTTCTGGCCGACTTAAGTCCGGGTGCCGGGCGCGCCGGCAGCGAAGGCGGCGAGAAATAGGGCATGTTCGGTTGGCACTGGAGCATCCCGCTTTCAAATCGAATCACGTGAAAGCGGAAAGATGCTCCAGAAACAAAGTGCCAGAGCGGTGTTAGTGCGTTCATCTGAACGCACGGCGCTCTAGATACCGGCATACCAGTCGTAGCCGAGATCTTCCCAATAGCCGCCGCGTCCTCCGCCAATCTTCGAGAGATCGGAGACCACTTCGATCGCCCGGATGTACTTCGCCATCTTGTAGCCGAGCTGGCGTTCGATGCGCACACGCAACGGCGCGCCGTTGGCGACTGGAAGCAGCGTTCCATTCAGGCCATGGGCCAGAATCGTCTGCGGATGGCGGGCGTCGATCATGTCGATCGATTCATAGTAGGCTGCCGAGCCCGCAAGCCCGAGCGACATGCTGTCGAAGCAATGGAAGACAACGTAACGTGCGTCGCTCTTCACGCCTGCCTCATCCAGCACTCGGGCCAGCGGCACGCCCGTCCACTTGGCGACGCAACTCCAACCTTCGACGCAGTCATGCCGTGTGATCTGCGTGCGTGACGGCATGTTGCGGAGTTCGTCGAGCGTCAGTTGCATCGGTCGCTCCACGAGCCCCGAGACATTGAGCCGATAGGCAGCAAACTCCGCGTCCTTCAGCGCGATATAAGCCGGGTCGGTCGGGTCCGTCGAGCCGTTCGGCCGCTGCCCCTGACGGATCTCGCTTTCCGAGAACTCCGGTGCGAGCCGATCCACGGGGATCAAAAGTCGCTGCAACCGGTAGGTCAGTGTGTTGGCCGATGCGAGAAAGCCACGCACCGGATCGTCGCCCGCAAGCAACCCATCGAGCATATCGCAGCCGGCAAGCGGAACGGTGGATGCAGCCACCCCGGCGATGCCCATGAAACGACGGCGACTGACGAACAAGCGCGTCATCTCGCATTCCCTCCCTTGTGTCGATCGTCGAGACGGTAGCGGCCGGTAATCATCGACCGCATCTCGTTGATCGGCCCGGCGGCAAACACCATGAACAGGTGCACGACGAAGAACCCGACGAGAAGGAGCATAACGACGAAGTGGATCGTGCGGGCCGTCTGCCTCCCGCCGAAGAGGTCGAGCAGCCACGGCCAGGCAGCGTTCATGCCCGGTGACATCGTCAGGCCCGTCAGGATCATCAGCGGGAAAAACAACAGGAGAACAAGCGCGTAGGAGAGTTTCTGCAAGCTGTTGTAGCGCCCATCGTGGTCGAAGTGAAAGCGAATGTGCTCGGTCAAGGTGTGCGGCAACGCGCGGATGTCGCCCCAGCCGGGAAGGATATCGCGCCTCAGGTGCCCATTGATCACGCTTGCCATGAACCAGATAGCGTAGACCGTCGCAAAGACCCAGGCGAAGAAGAAATGCACGACCCGTCCCGTAGCAAGGTCCTGGTAAGATGGCACGGTCAGCCAGGCGGGAAAGGCCCTGTAGGCGCGTACCTGCTTGGCCCCGCTGACGCCGAGGACGCCGGTGGTATCGAAATTTCGCCCCAACACGGTCGTTATACCCCGGACCTCGCCATTCCGGTCGCGACTCGGCTGGATTGAAAAGACCCCGTTGTCGAAGGCGAAGCCGGATTGCTGGCCAATATAGAGCGCCGGATGCGCGTTGAAGATTTGCAGGCCGCTGAGCAGCAGCAAGAACAGGGCCACCGCCCACGCCCAATGGGTAAGACGCGTGACAAGTCGGTGCCGCCGGATCGTCAGTCTTGCCTGCGCGCGTGTCGTGATCGTCTGGGGATCATATTCCGTCGTGTTCATGGGAAATCTCCCGTTTCCGATGACTATACGTAGGGCGGTCGGGACAAGTTTCACACGCGTCCGCTGCGTCCGGCAGAGCACTTCCGGCCGGTGGCTCCGACACGCCGGAGACCCTGTGAACAATCGCCCCGACGGCCACAAAGAAGCCACAACATCAGGCGTCCGGAAACCGTCCGTTAACCATTTGCGCGCAAATGTGGCTTCCAGTTTCGGACGTTGACCCATCAAGGATCGTTTATGTTCTCGCGCCCCTCTTTGATCGCTCGCGGCACTGCCGCCATCGCGCTTGCGGCTACCGTCGGCGTTGCGACGCCAGCCCTTTCCGGCGCCAAGGACAAGGCCTTCTTCGAGAAGGTTGCCGGCCAGTGGAAAGGCCCGGGCGAGATCGTCGCTGGCAAGTACAAGGGTACCAAGTTCACCTGCGATCTCTCCGGCGAACCGGTTGCCGGTGACGACACGGGCATCAAGCTCGACGGCTTCTGCCGCGTCGGCGTGTTCAAGCAGCCGATGTCGGCGGTGATCACCCGCAAGGGCAACAGCTACAGCGGCAAGTTCCTCGACGGCGCCGAAGGCAAGGGCCTCGATGTCGTTTCCGGCAATGTCGCCAAGGACAAGGTCGTCGTCGGCATCAACCGCAAGAAGCTGAACGGCGCCATGATCGCCCGCCTTCAGGACGATCAGACGATGAACATCACCATTTCGGTCAAGGTCGAGGAGACGATGGTTCCGGTCATCGGCGTCAGCCTCAACCGCCAGCTCGATGCGATTGCCGTCGGCTCGATCAAGTAACTCCAAAGCACAGTCAAACAATAAAGCCCCGGCAGTATTTGCCGGGGCTTTATCGTTTTAAAAAGGTCTCATCGACTTGATGGGAGAGGTCAGGTGTCTGCGCGCCACCAGGTCATGTCGCCATCGGCAACCTCTATGCCCGCTACATCCGCCCCACCCAACCAGTCGCCGACCGTGCGCCCGCGCACCGGCAAATCGGCGGCGATGTCGGCAAGCGGCATCAGCACGAAGCCCCGGTCCGTCATTCTCGGGTGCGGCAGTTCCAGCCGTGTTTCAGCCTGGGCCACCTCTTCATAGGTCAGAACGTCGATATCCAGCGTGCGCGGTCCCCAGCGCTCGTCACGCACCCGCTTCATCGAACGTTCGATGTCGAGACACGTATCGAGCAAAGCCTCGGGCTTCAAAGTCGTCCTGACCTGAGCACAGGCGTTGAAGAACCAGGCCTGATCGGTCTTTCCCCACGGTGGTGTGCGATAGAGCCGCGACACAGCCTCGACGACGCAGTCGTCGCGCGCATCGAGAGCCCGCAGCGCCTCGGCCATCGCCTTGCGCGGATCGCCGAGGTTGCCGCCGAGGCCGAGTGTGGCGACCCGCCAGCCCGCCTCAGACGACATGCTCGACCGTCACTTCGACATAGTCGAGCACGCCGGGCACGGGCGCGTTCGGCTTGCGGATCGAGACCTTGGCGCGCTTGATCTGCGGAAATCGCACACAGAGCGTCTTGGCGACTTCCAGCGCCAGCGCCTCGATCAGGTAACGGCGGCGTCCCGTGACGATGCGCTCGATCTCCTGAAAGGCAATGCCATAATGGACGGTGTCTTCGATCGAATCATCGACGAGCGCCGTTCCCTGCTCGACTTCGAGCTCGGCATCCACGAAGAAGCGCTGCCCGAGGAGCTCTTCTTCGTCGAGGACGCCATGGCGCGCGAAGAAGGCACAGTTCTTGAGAGTGATTGTGTAAGTCGGGCTCATGCTTCTCCGTCCCGTCGGCTTTTCTGGGATCACGCTGATATTGGGTCAGGCCGACCTAATTCATGACGTGATCGATTCTGATCGGTTGCAGTCGGATGCGGGAAAAGAGCCGCACGCGCTTTTCCTCATTCCGCCCTGGCCTTGAGCATAGCATCGGCCATGGCCAGCGCATCCCTGCTGTTTGCGACATCGTGTACGCGGAAAATCGAGGCGCCGGCAGCACGCAGCAGCGCGGTGGTCGCCGCCGTCGCCACATCCCTGTCGCCCGCCTCGCGGCCGCTCACCGCCCCAACGAAGCGCTTCCGGGACGTTCCGACCAGGAACGGAAGCTCGAAACGGTGCAACTCGGCAAATCGCGCCATGAGTTCGAGGTTTTCATCCGTATCCTTGGCAAAGCCGAAGCCCGGATCCAAGACGATATGGTCGCGCGTGACACCAGCGGCTTCGGCAATTTCGAGGGACCGTTCGAGGAAATGGAACTGATCGTCGATCACGTCGGCGAGCTTCTGTCGGTCGCGGCCCGTATGCATGATGCAGAGCCCTGCTCCGGTATCCGCGGCAACGGTCGCGATATCCGGCTCGCGCTGCAGGCCGTGCACGTCATTGACGATGTGCGCGCCTGCCTCGACCGCCAGCCGAGCCGTCGAGGCCCTGTAGGTATCGACCGAGATCAACGCATCGGTGTCGCGGCTGAGCGCGGAGATCACCGGCAGGATGCGCGCCTGCTCCTCCTCGGCGCTCACTGTCGCCGCATCCGGCCGGGTCGATTCACCGCCGATATCGAGGATCAATGCGCCCTCCTCAAGGCACCGCACGCCCTGCGCTGCCGCTGCAACAGCATCGATGAAACGTCCGCCATCGGAAAAAGAATCCGGGGTAACATTGACGATCGCCATCAAAACGCCACGCGGCCCGAGTTCCAGGCTGCGCCCATGCGCCAGCTTCCAGCTAATTTTCTGAAATGGATTGTAAGTCATTTTCCCTCACGATCCGCATTCGGCCGAGAGCCCTCGATTTGCTGTTGCGCCGGTCGTGGCTATGCCCCAAGCTTGATCGAAGTTCAACTGAAGAGAACCACGCATTGATGTCCCGAGTACGCGTCCCGTTCAAAGCCGCCCTCCTCGCTCTCCTGGTCGCCGCCCCCTTGAGCGCTGCGTCGGGCGAAACCGTGATCAACAAGAGCTTTTCCTATTTCACGATCGGTGGACGGACTGCGGAGGAACTCGACAAGGCGCTTTCTGCCGGCGGCCCGATGATGAAATCCACCGGCGCGCGCCACCCGGGCGCCACCCGGATAAAGTTCGGCGGCTCCATCACCTACGTCAACCGTGGCGGCCGCTGCGCGGTCGGCTCGGCGCGCGTAACGCTCAGCACCCGCATCATTCTGCCGCGCTGGAAATACCGCCGTCAGGCCGGTCGTGACCTGGCTCTGGTCTGGGACACACTCTCGAGCGACATCAAGCGCCATGAGGAGCGGCACGCCGAAATTGCCCGCAACCACGCCCGCCGCATGGAAAAGATGTTCCTCGCCCTGAAGCCGGAAGCGGATTGCGAACGCATGCAGGCAAGCGTCGCGCGGGTCAGCATCACGGCAATCGAAGCGCACGACAAGGATCAGGCGCGCTTTGATCGCACCGAAGCCGCCAATTTCGACAAGCGCATGATCCGGCTTTTGCAATACCGGCTCGAAGCGCTGAAGAAAGTGCAACAATAGGTAGCGGCGCCCATACCCTGAAGAAGAGCCTGACTATAGTCGGGCTCGCCGCGATTTCAGCGGCAATACCCACAGTATTTTATTGGTGAAATATAACGATGGCTGGCTGCCGCCGACTCATCTATATTGAAACCATGGAGCGAGGGGCCGGGATAAAGACTAGCCTCCGCCGAATGAGCGGGTTAAGCGCGGCGCAGTAGTTTTGCGAAGAGCTTAAATGTTGCCGTTACTTTAGTTTAGGCGGCGTTGTTCAATATTAAAAAGAAGAAACTGAACAGCGAGGCCAACGTGGGTTCTCCTGGCGTGTCTTGGTGCTGCAGATGTCCCCTCCCTCATCTGTCAGCGATACGCCCTCCTCGCCTCGCTTGTCCAACGACTGGCGAGGCGCTTTTTTTGAGCGTCAGCTACAAATTGGCAAGGCGCCGCAGTACGGCGCGGAGGGCTAAGACATGTCGCGCAAAACTGCGCAGCGGTTTTGCGCCAACGACATGAGAAAGCGCGAGGAGCGAAACAAAAAAGATCGCGGCGCGCTTTAGGCCTGGCGCTCCGGCACATGCACGACGAGACCGTCGAGTGCGTCGCTCATCTTAATCTGACAGGAAAGCCGCGACGTCGGCCGGACATCATAGGCAAAGTCCAGCATGTCTTCTTCCATGGCTTCCGGAGCGCCGACTGCAGCCGACCAGGCGTCGTCGACATAGACATGACAGGTCGCACAAGCGCAGGCTCCGCCGCATTCGGCTTCGATGCCGGGAACCGAATTGCGAACGGCATTTTCCATGACCGTCGAGCCGTTTTCGACATCAAGTTCATGGCGCGCGCCATCAAAGGCAACGATCGTAAGTTTTGTCATGTCTCTTTCCGGAGTGAACTGCTGGGACTGGCAAGGCGCAAAGCCTGTTCAGAACGCACGCCGCTCGGGCGCAAATTCAGTGGAAGTTCTTCCAACAAATCCGCCGGCCAGTCAACAACGGCAATCGCCGGGTGCCTCGCGCGCAGCAGGCGCGAGGCCGCTATCTTGAAATGTGGGACGCCGGGAGAGCGTTGGCCGTCTCCGGCGACGTCGGGCCGCGATTTAGCGGCTGAGCTTCAATATGAAGAGCTCGGCCTCCAGCACAGCGGCCGAAAGCGTGTCGGAGAGCGAGGCGTCTGCCGGGTCCTGCTCGATCGCGCCGGCAATGCTGGCAACATCGACGGCGCCGACTGCAAGTGCAGCGCCCTTCAGCCGATGGGCAGCCTGAGCGCGAAGCGTGCTCTCTCCCTCGACGATCTCTTTCATGACCTGGCGCGCCTGGCGCGCGAAGAGTTGCAGCACTTCTATTTCAAGTGCCTTGTCACCCATCGTCTGTGCCGCAAGGTGGGCGAAGTCGATCGGCTTCTTGCCGGTCGCTGCAGAGTTTCCCGGGGTGTCCGGAGCTTCGAAGGCAATCCTGAGGGCCGCCATGAGCCAAATTCCCTATTGTTTATTGCATGTTGGTCTTGTTTTCGGTGTCGCCATATTGCCCACACCTACACGCGCAAACTCAGATACACATCCTTTGCGGGTGCGGGCTGCTATCAGCTTAAATCGGGGCGCAATATGGGCAGGAATCTGGGGAAATGGTTAACGGCTGTTAAACCGTCTGATTTCCTTGTATTTTCTGGCTTTGGCACCGCTATCACATTAAGATTTCATTAGGATTTTAATCAAGCCCGAGCGCTCATAATTGTAAGAACCCAGCTAATGTGTCACTACGATACGCTTAGGAACTTGCCTGCGTACGAAAATGGCAACCGTTCCGGTGGATAAGCTCAACTCGTGGTCCCTTTCGGCCACAAATGTGACTATCCGTCGAGGCAATGCAGTGTGTGATCAGTAGGGTATTGCGTAGATCCGATGCGCGTATCTTGCCGTCACAGCCCGCGAGGAAGGAGCCGGCCCGCCCGTTGTGCGCGAGCGCTGGCAGCTTTGTCGCTGGCAAAAGGTAATGAGGCGTATCCCTATGGCGACGAAAAAGAGCAATGAGTCAATCGACGAGAAGGCCTTCCAGGCTTTGGAAGCGGCCCTGACGATCGATTTCGACGAGCTTAACTCGAGCCCGAACGACAAGACTTCCTTGGATGATCCGGAGGAAAATGTGTCTCAGCCCGGCAATCAGGCGCCCGCGCCCGATCAGAATAAAAGAGCAAAGTCTCAACCGGAGCCATCCCGCGCTGCGCGTGCTGCCGAAGCGGCCAAGACGCTCGCCCCGGAACCTGCGCCCAAATCCCCTTCCCTTTCCGCCGCCAACGACGATGGCCGCCGTTCGCCGGCTGCGATGCTGCGCGCACTCGACGTGCGCTCCAATCGCGCCGCGATCCGGGTTGCCGCGCTGGTGTCGATCATGTGGGCCATCGCCGGCCTCGGCATTGCCAACCTGCTCTATGGCCCGCAGATCTGGCAGATCCGCTCCCTGAGCGATCTGGCTGCGACGCCCGGCGCCATTGGCGTTGCAATCGGCATCCTGCTGCCGGTCATGCTTTTCTTCTCCTTCGCCATCATGATCGCCCGTGCGCAGGAACTGCGCAACGCCGCCCGCTCCATGGCTGAAGTGGCACTGCGCCTTGCCGAGCCCGAAACAGCCGCAGCCGATCGCGTCATGACTGTCGGTCAGGCCGTTCGCCGCGAAGTCTCGGCGATGAACGAGGGTATCGAGCGCACCATCGCACGCGCCACCGAACTCGAAACGCTTGTTCATTCCGAAGTCAACGCGCTCGAGCGCAGCTACAGCGAAAACGAACTGCGCGTCCGCACGCTGGTCCAGGAACTCGGCCTCGAGCGCGAAGCGATCATTGGTCATTCGGAGCGTATCCGCTCGGCCATATCTGGCGCCCACGGCAAGCTGAAGGATGACCTGGAACAGGCGAGCGACGACATCGCCTCGCGCATCGCGATTTCGGGCGAAGCCTTCGCCTCGCTGATCGACACGCGCGCCGCAGCCCTTAGCGAAAAGTCGGACACCGCCCTGCAGTCGATCGGCACCATGCTGTCATCCCGCACGGATGCGCTGCTTTCCGGCCTGACGGCGGCCGGCCTTGGCCTCAGCACCGAATTCGATACACGGCTCGACCAGTTGAGCGAGACGCTGACGAAGCGCGGCGACGACCTGCTCAGCCAGTTCGAGACGCGCGCGTCCTCGCTCGACGCCAGCACCGAAAGGCTGAACGCGGCATTGAACGACCGCGCACGCCAGCTCAACGAGACGCTGATCGCCCGCACGCGTGACCTGAATGAAAGTCTCAGCGTCGGCCAGCAGGCGATCACCGGCGGCCTCGATCATGTCCTCGCCTCGCTCAACGCCACGCTCGACGAGAAAGGCGCAAGCTTCCGTCAGAGCCTGCGTTCCAGCGCCGACGATGCGATCATGGATCTTGACCTGCGCGGCGGCTTCTTCGAAGAAAAGCTGCAGACCACCGTCGGCCAGCTCGCGACCGCCTTCGACGAGCGCTTCCACGAGTTTGCCTCGGCCTTCGACAAGCGCGCAAGCATGCTCGACACCAAGCTCATGGAAAGCCTGCACCGCATCAACGAGACCGTCTCCGGCGGCTCGGAAGCGATCGGCGGCGCGCTCGACAGCAGCATCGAGAAGATCGGCTCCGCCCTCTCCGACCAGTCGTTGACGCTGGCCGCGACGCTCGGCGCGACCCAGGACTTCATCGAGGAAACGATCACCAGCCGGACCTCGGAGCTCGGCAACCTGGTCGGCGATGCGCACAGCCGCATCGACAGCGTTCTTTCCGAGAAGACCAGCGGCCTCATGGGCGCCCTCTCCCAGGCGCAGGAGCGCATCGAAAACGGCTTCGGCCAGCGCGCCGACGCGCTTGCAAGCGCGCTCACCACCAGCGAACAGCGCCTGACCGAGGGGCTCGACACCCGCACCGCCGCCTTCGTTGACGGCCTGCACGCCGCCCATGCCCGCATCGAACAGACGCTCAGCGGCTCGACCGACGAAATCACCAGCGCGATCGCTGCCAGCCAGCACCGCCTGGACAACACGCTCTCCGAGCGCACGCTCACCCTTTCGACCATTCTGTCCATGGGCGCGGACTCTATCGACAACGCCGTCAGCGGCACGGCCGACCGGCTGGAGCGCGTTCTGTCCGAGCGTGGCGAAGCGATCTCCGAAGCGCTCACGACCCAGACGTCGGCCCTCGATGGCGTCCTCGCCGAACGCGCCGCCGCCATTACCTCGACGATGTCGTCGCGCGCCAATGAAATGGCCAACACGCTGAGCCGTCACGCCGAAGACGTGGCCGACAGCCTGACGTTCCGCGCAACGGCCGTCGCCGAAACCATGACCGACCGCGTCGGCGATATCGAGCAGAAGCTCTCCGAGAGCGTCAGCTCGATCGCAGAAAACCTCGGCGGCCGCGTCAGCCTGATCTCCGATACCCTCACCCAGACGAGCGCCCGCATCGCCGAGGATCTCAGTGGCCGCGTCGGCAAGATTTCCGACACGCTGACCGAGACCAGCGCTCACATCGCCGATGCCCTGACCGCACGCACGACCGAGGCGACCGCCTCGCTCGCCGGCAAGGCAGCCGAAATCGAGCAGACGCTGAGCGGCCGCGCCGAGCATCTGCGCGATACGCTGTCGTCAACGCACGAACAGATCCGCGCCACGCTCGACGACCGGATCAATGCGATCAATCTCGCTGTCGGCCAGGGTCGCTATCAGCTCGAAGGCATGCTGGCCGATCAGTCGACCGCTATCGCCACCACGCTCGCCACCAGCGCCAGCATGCTGGAAATGTCGCTGGAAGAGCGCCAGTCCGCGCTTGCCGGCGTCATCGACCGCAGCGGCGAAACGCTCGACACGCGCATGCGTTCGACGACGGGGCACATCGCAGACCGGCTGGCCGAGACCGCCAACCAGATCAGCCTCGCGGCCGACAGCCTCACCAACCGCGTCGACATGTCGATCAACGGCATCAACGACCGCCTCGACGATACCGGCCTGCGCATCGAGACGAGCCTTGGCTCCCTTGAGGAGCGCATGCGCGAAAGCGCGGGCAACATCGGCTCGATCGTCGATGAAACGGGCATGCATATCGAAACCCGCGTCGGTGTGCTCGAAGATCGCATTCGCAACACCGTCGGCAATGTCGGCACGGTCGTCGACGACACCGGCGCCCGCATCGAAAGCAACCTCGGCGCGCTTGAAAACCGCATCCGTGGCAGCGTTGCCAATGTCGGCTCCGTCGTCGACGATGCCGCTGCCCGTGTCGAAGGCGGCCTCAGTGCGCTGGAAGATCGGATCCGCGGCAGCGTCACCAGCGTCGGTTCGGTTGTCGGCGATACCGGCACCCTCATCGAAAACAGCCTCGGCGCCCTGCAGGACCGCATCCGCGGCAGCGTCAACGACGTCAACGCCCTGGTCGACGATACCGGCCTCCGCCTGGAAGTCAGCCTCAGCTCGCTTGAAGAACGCGTCCGTGACAGCGTCGGCAGCGTCAACGAGGTCGTCGACGGCGCCGGCCAGCGCATCGCCGACAGCCTCGGCGACCGGGCGGGCGACATCGATCGCATGAGCGAGACGGCGGCAAGCCGGATCTCCGGCGCCATCGAGGCTGGTGCGGAACGCATCGCCGAACGCCTCGGCACCATGGATCGTGCCCTGAACATCGGCCTTGAAAACGTCAACCGGACAATCGAAGGCAAGGCTGCCGTTCTCGTCAGCAGCCTGCGTGGTGCGGTCAGCGAAGCGACGCAGGATCTGGACGCGGAAGCCTCCCGCCTCGAAGGCAAGACCACCGATCTCGTCAGCAATCTGCGCAGCGCAGTCGGCGACGTGGCTCAGGAGTTCGATGCAGAGACCGTCCGCATCGAGGACAAGGCTTCCGGCCTCATCACAACGCTTCGCGGCGCAGTCGGCAACGTGGCCAAGGAGTTCGATGCAGAAGCCGTCCGCATCGAGGACCAGGCCGCCGGCCTCGTCACCACGCTTCGCGGCGCTGTCGGCAACGTGGCCCAGGAGTTCGATGCAGAAACCGCTCGCATCGAGGACCAGGCTGCCGGCCTCGTCACCACACTTCGCGGCGTTGTCGGCGATGTCGCTCAGGAACTCGGCGCAGAAGCCATCCGCATTGAGGACAAGGCTGCTGGCCTCGCCACCACCCTTCGTGGCGCCGTCAGCGACGTTGCCCGGGAGATCGACGCGGAAGCGGCACGCTCGGCCGAACTCCTCTCCAGGGCCGGCGACGACTTCGCTTCGGCGCTCGCGGCCCGTCAGGCTGAGTTCGCCAACACGATCGACCAGACGGCAGCGGCAACCGCCGCCCGCCATGCGGACCTTGCCAATACGATCGAGCAGAAGGCTGCTGCCAGCGCAGCGCGTCACGCCGATCTTGCCCGGTCGATCGCCGACGCGGCCGATACGGCAACGGCACGGCTTGCTGCCACGCACAGCCAGATCGCCAGCCACGCCGACAACATCCACCAGGGCCTTGCCAACACCGAGAAGGCACTGGAAGCGCGCGGCGAAGCGATCCGCAACACACTCGACGACCGCACCCGCGAGCTCAACTCGATGCTCGCCGGCCGCTCGCTGGAGCTGTCGCGCCTGATCGACGAGCAGGCCCGCCCGGTCATCGACCAATATGCCGCCACTGGCCGCGAGGCCGCCGAACGCATCGCCGCCGTGACCCAGGAAAGCGCCGATCGCCTGCGCGCGGAAAATGCAGCCCTGGTCAATGCCATTGCCGAGCGCACGGGTGAAACGCTGAACGCGATCTCGCACCGCGCCGAGGAAACGGCGAAGGCGATGAAGATGGTCGAGAACCGTCTGCAGTCGACCGCCATGGGCCTGATCGACCAGCTCGCCAACAACAACGCTGCGATCGCCACGGTCATCGACCAGGCAAGCAACAACCTCGGCGAAATGGACCAGCGTCTGGAATCGACGATAGCCCGCGTGTCGGAATCGACCCGTCAGGCCTCCGACATGCTCTCGACCTCGACCCGCCTCATCGAAGGCAAGGTCGACAAGCTGTCCGACATTTCCGCCTCCACCCTGTCGAAGATCGGCGGCATCGTCGGCCGCTTCGAGGACCATTCGAAGGTGCTCGGCCAGGCGTCCGACCTGCTCGGCGCCGCCCAGTCGAACCTCGTCAGCACGCTCGAAGAACGCCAGGATGCATTGCGCACCCTGTCGGTCGGGCTCGTTCAGCGCTCGGAAGAGATCGAACGGACGATGCGTGCGCTCGAAGGCTTCGTCGATGGCGCCTTCCAGCGGGCCGAAGAACGCTCGGGCCTTGTCGCCGGCAACCTGCGCAGCGGCATCCAGCAGTCCTTCTCGGATGTTGGCCGCCTGCTGACCAGCGCCGAACAGCGCGCAGCCGAAGCAGCCGAAGCGATGCGAAACACGCTGGCCCAGGCCGGCGACGAAGCAGGCGCCTCGGTCGAGCAGGTCTTCAGCCGAGCCGAGGAGCGCTCGCGCCAGATCGCCGACACGCTCCGCTCCGGCGTCGAGACCTCGTTTGCCGACGTCAACAAGACGCTCTCCTCGGTCGAGGGCCGTGCGCTCGGCGCCTCCGAAGCGCTGCGCCAGGCGATCGCCAAGGTCGGCGAAGATGCCGGTGCATCGATCGAAGGCGCATTTGCCAACGCCGAGGAACGCTCCAAGGAAGTCGCCTCGCGTCTACGCGGCAGCGTCGCAGCCTCGGTGTCCGACATCGAGCGCATGCTCGCCGAAAGCGGCAAGAAGTCTGACGGCGTCGCAGGGCAACTGCGCGACGCGGTTCGCGTTGCGATCGACGAGGCTATCGGCCGCTTCAGCGGTGCGACCGACGAAATCCGTCGCTCTGCCGGCGAGATCCGCAAGGAACTCGATATGACCCGCGAAGAACTGAAGCGCGGTGCCTTTGACCTGCCGGAAGAGGCCAAGGAAAATGCGGCGGTCATGCGTCGCGCCGTCGGCGAACAGATCAAGGCGCTGCAGGAACTGTCCGACATCATCGGCAAGTCCTCGACGCAGCTCGAGGTCGCCCAGCCGCTGCGTCAGCAGCCTGCCGCCGCTCCGGTCGCTCGTCCGGTGCAGCAGCAGCCGGCGCCGCAGCCGGTCATCCAGCCCCAGCCTGTTGCCCAGCAGCCTGTTGCCCAGCAGCCCGTAGTCCAGCAGCCCGTGGTGCAGCAGCCAGCCGAGCAGACGCGCCGGCAGGAACCGGCCCCGGCGCTGCGCGGCAGCCTCGGCATCGAACAGCCGGCCGTTCGCCAGCCCGCTCCGTCGCAGGCGGTGACCAGCGAGGTTGCAGAAGGTGGTGGCTGGATGCGCGATCTGCTGCGTGCGGCATCGCGCGAAGAGGCCCCCTCGCCGGCGCCACAGCGCCCGGCCGAAGCACAGCCTGCGGCGCGCACCGGCGACAGCCGCAACCCGCGCCACGTCGTCGAGTCGCTGAACTCGCTCTCGGTCGACATCGCCCGCGCCATCGATCACGATGCCTCGGTCGAACTGTGGCGCCGTTACCAGCGCGGCGAGCGCGACGTCTTCACCCGTCGCCTCTATACGCTGAAGGGCCAGCAGACCTTCGACGAGATCAAGCGCAAGTATGATCGCGAACCGGAGTTCCGCACCGCCGTCGACCGCTACATCGCCGACTTCGAGAAGCTGCTCGCCGATGTTGCCCGCAACGATCCGGACAAGCGCATCACCCAGACCTATCTGACGTCGGATACCGGCAAGGTCTACACGATGCTCGCCCACGCCGCCGGCCGCTTCAGCTAAGCGGCGCTGGCATATGATAAAGAAACGGCCCCGTCGCAAGACGGGGCCGTTTCGCTTATGCAAACCCGCCAAGACCAACCGGGACCGGTAGCAGGGGCAGTGCTACCTTCGTGCATGGGCTCGGCCGTCACGCCGACCGCCATTACTACCGCTCAAAAAGCAGGCGTCCTCCGTTATAATGTATTGGAAGCAGCGCGGCCCATCCGGCAGCGTCTCTCCGTTTTCAGATCAGGAGGCGGACATGAAACCACGGTTGAAAGTCCTTACGCTCGCGGTAAACGATCTCGAAAAGTCTCTGGCCTTCTATCGCGACGGCATGGAGCTGCCGACGAAAGGAATTATCGGCCAGGAGTTCGAAGACGGCGCAGTGGTCTTCTTCCATATGGGCGACGACCTGATACTGGCGCTCTATCCCGCGCCGTCACTTGCCAAAGATGCAAAAATAACCGCGACGCAGACGCGGCTCGGCGCAGTGTCGATCGGGCACATCGTCAAATCAAAGGAGGAGGTCGATGTGGTCATGAAACAGGCCGAAGACGCCGGCGCGACCATCACCGATCGCCCACACGACCGCTTCTGGGGCGGCTATTCCGGCTACTTCCAGGATCCCGACGGCCACCTTTGGGAGATCGCCTGGAACCCGCAATGGACTGTCGCGGATTGAAAGGCTCGGGTGGCGCCCGCTACGATCAACAAAGCGGCCGGCGGTGTTAGAAAACACAACGGCCCGTCGCAAGACGGCCGGCTTGTGTCGGCTTAGTTGAAAAGGCTTGAAACGCTTTGCTCTCTCGCCGTGCGAGCTAGCGCTTCGCCTATCAACGGCGCGATGGTGATGCGTCTGATGTTGGGGGTCTCACGTTGCGCTTCGGTTTCGTGAATGGAGTCGGTCACGACCAATTCCTTGAGCTGGCTGGCACCAATGCGTTCGCAGGCACCTTCGGAAAGAACGCCATGGGTGATATAGGCCGAAACGTCCTTGGCGCCAGACATCAACAACGCTTCAGCCGCGTTGATCAACGTGCCGCCGCTATCTACGATGTCGTCGACCAGAAGACATCTCTTCCCGGAAACATCGCCAATAATGTTCATCACTTCGGACACGCCAGCACGGGGTCGCCGTTTGTCGACGATCGCAAGATCGGTACCAATGCGCTTGGCGATGGCACGAGCGCGCGCCACGCCGCCCACATCAGGCGAAACGACCATTAAGTTCTCGATGTCGTAGTGCTGCTCAATGTCACGGGTCATCACGGGTGCTGAATAAAGATTATCGGTGGGGATATCGAAAAACCCCTGTATCTGGTCAGTGTGGAGATCGAGCGTTATCACGCGGTTGACGCCTGCAGCGGCAATCATATTGGCTACCAACTTCGCCGAGATCGGTGTACGGCCAGTGGCACGGCGATCCTGACGGGCATAGCCGAAGTAAGGGATAACGGCGGTGATACGGCGAGCGGATGAGCGGCGCAGCGTATCGGCCAGGAGAAGCAACTCCATAAGATTGCCGTCGGCGGGGGCACTTGTCGACTGGAGAACATAGACGTCCTCCCCGCGTACATTTTCATGAAGTTGAACGTGGATTTCCTGGTCGGCGAAGCGCTTGACCGTACAATCTGTGAGGGAAAGATTTAAGTGGTTGGCAATGGCTTCGGCAAGGGCGCGGTTCGAGTTACCGGTCACCAGCTTCATTAGCGCGATCCTGTTTCAAGGAACCTTCGGGAGCAGAAGTTTGAGCTTGGGCACATTTAGAGACATGTGCGTGAAATCACAACCAAGCGCTGTGCATTCTTGCGAGATGATCGGTCTCCGCTGGACCGCGGCCTTGGCCGGCTTGCCGATTGCGGACGACGAACCTATTTACGCCGTCGTCTCCAAACCAGCCGGTTAATCCGCCAGGGTAGAGCCCGACACGAGCTTGATCTCTCAACGCCAATGAACACAGCGCCGGCAAATACGATGCAACCGATTGAAATCTGCGCCTGGTGTCCCGAATGGCCAACTCAGTTCGCCGTCAAGGCAAAGTTCATCCGAAGCGTGTTGGACGCGCACGCTATGCGCATCGACCACATTGGCTCGACGGCGATCCGAGGTCTGGCGGCAAAGCCGATCATCGACATTCAAATTTCGGTGGCCGATCTGCAATCCGTCGAAGTCCTGAGGGAGAGGATGACGGCCATTGGATACGTGTGGCGATCATCGAATGCTGACCTGACCAAGCGCTATTTCCGAGAGGCGCCAGGCAACGAGCGTACGCATGTTCATGTGCGCGGGCGCGGAAGCTGGAGCGAGCAATGGTCCTTGCTGTTCCGGGATTACATGCGTGCCCACGCCCATGAGCACGCGCCCTATGGAGAACTCAAGCGCGCCTTGGCGGCGCGATACCAGAATGATCGAGTGGCCTACACCGAGGCCAAGTCCGAACACCTCTGGACAATTATCCATCGTGCAGATCGCTGGGCGGCCCAAACCGGCTGGCAGCCGGGCCCGTCCGACGCTTGACCGCACGCGCCACAGCGAGCGCGAGCACTCTGCGGCCAGCGCCAGGTCGGCTGGCCCCCTGCAAGGCCTGCATCCCGCCGCGACCGGACTTCCAAAAGAAAAGGCCCCGGACGAACCGGGGCCTTTTCTTTGGATCTTAATCAGAGCCGGCTTAAGCCGGCCGACGATCAATGTTCCTTGTTGGCGTAGACCGACTTCTTCGTAAGGTAGACGAGGCCGGTGAAGATCAGTAGGAACACCATGACCATGAAGCCGGTGCGCTTGCGGTCTTCGAGGTGCGGCTCGGCCGCCCACATCAGGAACGACGCAACGTCCTTGGCGTACTGGTCGACCGTCTGCGGCGTGCCGTCGTCGTAGGTGACCTGGTCGTTGGAAATCGGCTGCGCCATCGCCAGAGCGGCAGCGTTCGCGAAGTACGGGTTGTAGTGCGTGCCTTCGGCGACTTCGACGCCCTGCGGCGGCTCCTGGTAGCCTGTCAGCAGCGCGTGGATGTAGTCCGGGCCGCCTTCCTGGTAGGGCCAGAACATGTCGAAGACGAACTGCGGGAAGCCGCGTTCGATGCCGCGTGCCTTGGCGATCAGCGAGAAGTCCGGCGGAGCTGCACCGTTGTTCGATGCCGCAGCCGCTTCCTTGTTCGCGTAAGGCGACGGGAAGTGGTCGGACGGCAGAGCCTTGCGGGTGAACATCTCCCCATCGGCATTCGGGCCGTCCTGAACTTCGTAGTTGGCCGCAAACGCCTTCACCTGTGCTTCCGAATAGCCGAGGCCCTCGAGCGTACGGAAGGGCACCAGGTTCATCGAATGGCAGGCCGAACAGACTTCGGCGTAGACCTTCAGGCCGCGCTGAAGCTGGCCCTTGTCATAGTGGCCGAAGGGGCCGGCAAAGCTCCATTCCTGCTGTTCCGGCTTGTGGATCGGATAGTGAGGCGTACCGCCGCCGTGCTCCTCGCCGCCCTTCGCCTCTTCGGCGATAGCTGCACCGAGACCGAGACCAGCGACGACAGCGAGTGACAGAATGCCTGTAACAAGCTTTTTCATTGTTGTGGGTTCCTTATCAATCGCTGTTCTGATCAGGCGCGCGCGGCGGCCGGCTGCGCCTTGGCATTCTGCTTTTCCAGCACCGCTTCGGTGATGGAGTTCGGAATGCGCTTCGGCGTTTCGATCAGACCGAGAACCGGCATGACGACGAAGAAGAAGCCGAAGTAGTAGAGCGTGCCGATCTGCGACATCACGACGTAGAGGCCTTCTGCAGGGCGCGAGCCGAGCCAGCCGAGCATGATGGCGTTGACGACGAAGATCCAGAAGAACAGCTTGTACCACGGACGGTAGACGGCCGAACGGACCTTGGACGTATCGAGCCAGGGCAGGAAGAACAGGACGATGATCGAGCCGAACATCACCAGAACGCCGCCGAGCTTGGAGTCGATCGGGCCGATGTTGAAGGTGATGGCGCGCAGCATCGCGTAGAACGGCAGGTAGTACCATTCCGGAACGATGTGAGCGGGCGTCTTCAGCGCGTCAGCCGGGATGTAGTTGTCCGGGTGGCCGAGGAAGTTCGGCATGTAGAAGACGAACCAGGCATAGACGAGCAGGAAAACGGAGACGCCGAGCGCATCCTTCAGCGTCGCATAGGGAGTGAAGGCAACGGTATCGGTCTTGGACTTCACTTCAACGCCGGTCGGGTTGGTCTGGCCGACGACGTGCAGCGCCCAGATGTGCAGCACGACAACGCCGGCGATCATGAAGGGCAGCAGGTAGTGCAGCGAGAAGAAGCGGTTCAGCGTCGGCTGGTCAACGGCAAAGCCGCCAAGCAGGAACTGCTGGATCCACTCACCCACCAGCGGGAAGGCGGTGAAGAAGCCGGTGATAACGGTCGCGCCCCAGAAGGACATCTGACCCCAGGGCAGAACGTAGCCCATGAAGCCGGTCGCCATCATCAGCAGGTAGATGACTACGCCGAGGATCCAGAGGATTTCGCGCGGAGCCTTGTAGGAACCGTAGTAGAGACCACGGGCGATGTGCAGGTAAACGGCGATGAAGAAGAAGGATGCGCCGTTGGCGTGCATGTAGCGCAGCAACCAACCCTGGTTGACGTCGCGCATGATCTTTTCGACCGAGTTGAACGCAACGGTCGTTTCGGCGGCGTAGTGCATCGCCAGAACGATACCGGTGAGGATCTGGACGACCAGCATCACCGAAAGCATGGCACCGAAGGTGTATGCGTAGTTCAGGTTCCGCGGAACCGGATAGGTGATGAAGCTGTCGTGAATCATACGCGGCAACGGCAGACGGGAATCAACCCATTTCTCAATGCCAGTCGTCGGCGTGTAGGTTGAATGTTCAGCACTCATTATCAGTAGTCCCCTCAACCGATCTTGATAACTGTGTCGGAAACGAACGTGAAGGTCGGCACGTGAAGGTTCTCCGGCGCCGGACCCTTACGGATGCGGCCGGCCGTATCGTAGTGCGAACCGTGGCAGGGACAGAACCAGCCACCGAAGTCACCGGCCTGACCAAGCGGCACGCAGCCGAGATGGGTGCAGGAACCGATCATGACGATCCAGTTTTCCTTGCCTTCGCCGGCAGAGCGATCGACGTCGCTTGCCGATGCGTCGGCCGGAAGGTTGGCATTGCGCGCAACCGGATCCTTCAGGTCGTCGAGCTTGACGGCCTTTGCCTCTTCGACTTCCTTCTCAGTACGGTTGCGGATGAAGATCGGCTTGCCGCGCCATTTCGCCGTCAGCGACATGCCGGGCTGCAGGCTCGAAACATCAACCTCGATCGAGGCGAGCGCGAGCGTCGATGCATCCGGACGCATCTGGTCGATGAACGGCCAAGCGACAGCACCGGCGCCGACGACGCCTGCCATACCGGTAGCCAGATAAAGGAAATCGCGGCGAGTGGGCTCGCCCAAGGCCTCGCTTGAAGTGTCGTGTTCGCTCACGGCTAAACCATCCTCTCACGCAATGTTGCGGAAACCGCATCCGCCCCCGGCGAAATTCCTGCCCCTTGCGGTTTGATCCAGGTCAAGGAACCACGCCCTATTCATAGTGCTAACGCCCCCGCCGTTTTGCGCCTGCAAACACGACATCGGCACCAGAATCCGAAAAAATTCTGCGCACCCACGGCACACAGATTCCCCGTCAATCCGGCGCGTTCTATGCTTGATCGCAAATTATGTCCAGCCTTGACAAGGGGATGTGGGCAGATTGTCGCGGCGAAAAGCGCGGCCAATCGGCACAAGGACTTGACGGTCGCCAGTTAGGCTGAATTCGGGCCGGCCGAGCGGGCGTTGAAGCGGTCTTGAACCGCCCTACTCCGCCGCTTCCTCGCGGGCGAGAAATCCACCCGACTGACGCGACCAGAGCCCGGCGTAAAGTCCGTCGCGGGCAACGAGTTCCGCATGGGTTCCCTCTTCGACGATCCGCCCCTCGTCCATCACCACGAGCCGGTCGAGCGCCGCGATCGTCGACAGCCGGTGCGCGATCGCCAGCACCGTCTTGCCCTGCATCAGGCGGTCGAGATTGGACTGGATCGCCGCTTCGACCTCAGAATCGAGCGCCGAGGTCGCCTCGTCGAGCACGAGGATCGGCGCATCCTTCAGCATCACCCGGGCAATGGCGATGCGCTGGCGCTGACCGCCCGAAAGCTTGACGCCGCGCTCGCCGACATGGGCATCGAACCCCTGGCGGCCGCGCTGGTCCTGCAGTCCGAGGATGAAGTCGTAGGCTTCGGCCTTGCGCGCGGCGGCAATCAGTTGCTCCTCGCTCGCATCCGGCCGGCCGAAGAGGATGTTGTCGCGGATCGAGCGGTGTAGCAGCGAAGTATCCTGGCTGACCATGCCGACCTGGGCGCGCAGTGACTCCTGCGTGACCGCTGCGATATCCTGCCCGTCGATACGGATCCGGCCGCCCTCGAGGTCATAGAAGCGCAGCAGCAGATTGACGAGCGTCGACTTGCCGGCGCCGGAACGGCCGACGATACCCACCTTCTCACCCGGGCGAACGATCAGCGAAAAATCGTCGATGACGCGCTCGCCCTTGCCGTAGTGGAAACGGACGTGTTCGAAGCGGATTTCCGGCTGGCTGACGGCGAGCTCTGCGGCATCGGGCCGGTCGACCAGACCAATCGGCTGCGACACGAGTTCGGCCGAGTTCTGGATCGTGCCGATGTTGCGCATGATCGAATTGAACTGGGTCATCATGCGGCCGAGCAGCATGTTGAGCCGGAGCACCAGCGCCAGCGTGAAGGCGACGGCGCCGGAACTGATCGCGCCGCCGAGCCAGAGATGGATCGCATAGATGGCGATGGCCGTGATCATCATGCCGGAAAGCAGCGCCAGCGAAGCGCGCACCGCCGTCAGAAGCCGCGTGAACGGAATGACCGCGTGCTGGAACCGATCGAAACCGGAGCGGATATAGCGGTCGTTCTCGTCGTCGCGACCGAAGAGCTTCAGCGTCTGGATATTGGAATAGGCATCGACCATGCGGCCATTCAGCATCGAGGCCATCTCAGCCGTATCGCGGGCATGTTTGCGGATGCGCGGTACGAAGTAGCGGGCGAGCGCCAGGAAGACGACGATCCAGAAGGCGACCATCGCCGCCAGACGCCAGTCGAGTTGCGCCACCAGCGCCATGGTCGAGGCGGTGTAGATGACGATGAACCAGACGACCTGCAGCAGCGAGACGATCAGATCGCTCGTCGCCTGGGCGCCTGCCCAGACCTTGGTGACGATGCGGCCGGAAAAGTCGTTCTGGAAGAAGGTCAGCGACTGGCGGGCCACATGCACATAGGACTGCCAGCGCACCAGATTGAGAAAGCCCGTGATGATCGATTGTTCTTCGACGAGCGCCGCCAGCGACACCGCAATAAAGCGGAACACCATCACCGTCAGCAGCATGAACAAAAGTTCGGGCCCGTTCGCGGCGATGAGCCCGCTCCAGCCGGCTTCCGGCTTCACCGTGTCGAGAACGTCGACCAGTCGCCCGACGAAATAGAACAGCCCGGCTTCGAGCATGGCGACGAGACCGCCGAGCACGGCCATCGCGATGAACGGTCCCTTCGCCTGTCTGGCGTAGAACCAGGCGAAACCCCAGAGCGATTTGGGCGGCTGCAGGCGCTCGCGCGGCGCGAACGGCTTGATCCAGTTCTCGAAGAGGCGGACGATGGCGCTGAGCATGGTTCCGATATAGGCGGTTCGGCGGGAACAGCAATCGGTTTCCGCACAATTGCAGATTACAAATGCGTAACGTCTAAGAGAGCGGCCCACCGCTCTTTCGAACGGCGGGCCGACAGCATCTTACTCCGCCGCCTCTTCCTTCTCGACGTCGTCGGCGATGAAGCCGCCAGACTGGCGCGACCAGAGGTCGGCATAAAGGCCGCCCTTGGCGACGAGTTCGCCGTGCGAGCCGGTCTCGACGATCCGGCCCGCTTCGAGGATCACCAGCCGGTCCATCTCCGTCAGCGTCGACAGGCGGTGGGCGATCGCGATCACCGTCTTGCCGGACATCAGCGCGAAGAGGTTTTCCTGGATCGCCGCTTCGACTTCGGAATCGAGCGCCGAGGTCGCCTCGTCGAGGATCAGGATCGGCGCGTCCTTGAGGAAAACGCGCGCGATCGCGACGCGCTGCCGCTGGCCGCCGGAAAGCTTGACGCCACGTTCGCCGACCTGGGCGTCCAGCGCCTTGCGGCCCTGGTTGTCCTCGAGCCCCTGGATGAAGTCCCAGGCGTTCGCCTTCTTCGCCGCGGTAATGATCGCCTCGTCGTCCGCCTCCGGATGTCCATAGGCGATATTATCGCGAATGGAGCGGTGCAGCAGCGAGGTGTCCTGCGTGACGACGCCGATTTGGGCGCGCAGGCTGTCCTGCGTGACGGTGGAGATATCCTTGCCGTCGATCCGAATTGCGCCGTCCTCGAGATCGTAGAAGCGCAACAGCAGGTTCATCAGCGTCGTCTTGCCGGCGCCTGAGCGACCAACGAGACCGATCTTCTCGCCCGGCTTGATGTCGAGCGACAGGTGATCGATGACGCCCTTGGCCTTGCCGTAGTGGAAGCGGATGTTGTCGAAGGCAATCGCCCCCTTGTCCGCCTTCAGCGCCTTGGCATCCGGTTCATCGACGATATCGTGTGCCTTTGTCATCATGCCGATGCCGTCATAGACCGTACCGATGTTCTCGAAGAGCGCCGAGACTTCCCACATGATCCACTGCGACATGCCGTTGATGCGCATCGCCAGACCGACCGCAATCGCGATTGCGCCGACCGAGATGGCACTCGTCAGCCAGAGATGGATGCCAAGCGTGGCGATGGCAAAGAGTGCGATGCTGTTGTTGGCATAAACGAGGATGTGGAACAGCGTCACCTTGCGCATCTGGCGATGTACGGTGTCGAGGAAACCGTCCATGCCGTCACGCGCATAGCCTTCCTCGCGGCCGGCATGGGAGAACAGCTTGACCGTGCCGATATTGGTGTAGCTGTCGACGATCCGGCCCGTCATCATCGAGCGCGCGTCGGCCTGCTCCTTGGAGATCTTCTGCAGGCGCGGCACGAAATAGCTGACGATGCAGATGTAGATCGCGAGCCAGATGGTGAGCGGGATAACGAGGCGCCAGTCGGCTGTCGCCACGACCGCGAGCATGGTGACGAAGTAGCTGACGACATAGACGAAGACGTCGAGGATCTTCATCACCGTTTCGCGCACCGCAAGCGACGTCTGCATCACCTTCGTCGCCACGCGTCCAGCGAACTCGTTGGCAAAGAAGGTCATGCTCTGACGCAGCAGGTAGCGGTGCATCTGCCAGCGGGCGATCATCGGATAGTTGCCGAGCAGCACCTGGTGCATGATCAGCGAGTCGATCGCCACCAGGCCAGGCAGGCCGATGAGGACGAGCGCGCCCATCCAGAAGAGCCTGCCGCCCTCGGCCTCCAGGAACGTGTCGCGGTTGGCGCTCGACAGCCAGTCGACCATGTTGCCGAGGAACTGGAACAGCGCCACTTCGCCGACGGCGATCAGCATCGTGCAGACGGACATAATCAGCAGCCACGGCACGGCCGGCTTGGAATAATGCCAGCAGAAGCCGAAAAGGCTTTTCGGCGGGAGCGTCGGCTCCTCCGCCGGATAAGGATTGAGGCGGGATTCAAACCAGCCGAACATTGCATTGCTCCTTCAGAGTATTTTGAAGGAAAGCGGGGTTTCCCCGCATTCTTATGATGAAAAGGTCAGTCCGGAAATGCAGCCCGAAAGAGGGCTTCGTCTTCCGGAGTCCCGGAAGCGCGTCGATCTCTTTTAAAAGATAGGTCGCGGAACCGGTCAGGCCAAACGGTGGCCCACTACTCCAGGAAGGCGTGTCAACATCAATACATTCATGTTTGCCTCCGTCGGTTCGCGTTGAAGAGGTTCGATCTCTACCCTTATTCGCGCCGGCATGCCAGATTGTCGCAGGCTGTTTCTTGCACATTTTTTCACCGTTCGGGTATCTGTTGCCGTTTCGGCACAGATTAGCGCCGGCAATATCAGCGACCGCAAAAGCAAGCAGCGCCGAGTTTTTCGCAGCGGAGAACACGGATGAATGCTTCATCGGATACGCCTCCTGATCTTCAAGGTGTCGGTTTCGTCCTTCGCCGCCCCCGCGACGGTGATGTGGATGCGCGCCTGAGGCTCGGCCGCCATCCGGAAATCTACCGAATGTTCGGTGCGGGCCGGTCCTTTCCCGGCCTCTTCAGTTACGGAGAGGCAGCCGCCTGGGTTGCGCGGATTGCCGGACACCCGGCGGCCTGGATCATCGATCAGGACGGCCTCACCGGCGAAGTGAGGCTCGACAATCTCAATCACGTCGATCGGCGTGCGAGCTTCGCCATCGGCATTTTCGATCCGGAACGCCTCGGCAAGGGGCTTGGCACGGCGGTCACCAAGCGGGTATTGGCCTATGCCTTCGATGAACTTGCCCTTCATCGGGTGTCGCTCAGGGTTCTCGTCTTCAATGAGCGGGCGATTGCCGCCTATCGCAAGTCCGGCTTCTCCATCGAGGGCCGCGAACGTGAGTCGGCTCTGATCGACGGCGAGTGGCATGACGACATCATGATGGGCATCCTGGCCGCGGAATTTGACGCGCGGCGTGATGCTACCGGAAACGAGTGACCTGACGTGAGCAATCTGCGCATCGCCCTCTACCAGCCCGACATTCCCGGCAATACCGGCACGATCCTGCGCCTTGCCGCCTGCCTCGGGCTTTGCGTCGACGTGATCGAACCGGCTGGCTTCGACCTCTCCGACCGCAACCTGAAGCGCGCCGGCATGGACTATATCGCCTCGGTGGCGCTCACCCGCCATGTCAACTGGGAGCGCTTCGAAGAGTGGCGAGCGGCGAGCGGACGCCGACTGGTGCTCGCATCTACCAAGGCTGCCCTGCCCTATACGCGCTACGAGTTTCGCCCCGACGACATCCTGCTCTTCGGACGGGAGAGCGCCGGCGTGCCCGACCACGTGCACGAGCGTGCCGACGGCCGAATCCTCATTCCAATGGCGGAGGGCCAGCGCTCGCTGAACATCGCAATCTCCGCCGCAATGATCGCCGGCGAAGCGATCCGGCAGGTTTCTCCAGCCTGACAGTGTAAACATTGCTACCTCCTTGGCTGTCGATCGAGGGGCGCTGCAAGCCGAACCGGCCACCGTCAGTGGTCGGCGCGTTACGCCGCCACCTCGTTGTAGGGTGCGCTCTTGCGCGCCTGTTTCAGAACACGTGCCCACCAGGTCAGCCGGTCGATCATCACGAACAGCGGCGCACGCAATTCCTCGGGCTTGTAGAGGTTGCCGGCAGCGTCGAACTTCGACCACGCTTTGGGGAAAGTGATGCCATCGCGCAGCGTCACCGTATGCAGCTCCCCGAACACCTGGCGCAATTGCTCGACGGCCCGGATGCCGCCCGAGGCGCCGCCATAGGAGACGAAGGAGACAGGCTTTGCGTGCCAGGGCTCGTAGACCGAATCGATCAGTTCCTTGAGCGCCGCCGGATAGCCGTGATTGTATTCGGGCGTGACGATGATGAAGGCGTCGGCCTCGGCGATCTTGCGCTCGAGCCACTCGCCCGGATTGACCGCAGCGCCCAGCCCACGTGACGTCCTCAGCCGCGCCGGATCGATGACCGTCAGGGTGAACACATCAGAAGCCGAAAGTTCCCGGATCAGCCAGTTGGCGACCGTATCGCAGAAGCGACCCTGGCGCGCACTGCCATAGATCACGGCAAGGGTCATTTTCTCAGTCATGGGATCAAGCTCCTGTTGTCGACGTTATGGAGCCAATGCTATAGAACCTCAACAATAGTTGAGGTCAATAGCCATCATGACAATTGTGAAAAGCAGCGAATTGCGCCGCGAACTGACGGTCGGCGAAGTGGCGGAGCGAAGCGGCGTCGCCGTCTCCACCCTGCACTTCTACGAGGCCAAGGGGCTGATCCGCAGCAACCGCACCCGCGGCAACCAGCGCCGTTATCCGCGCAGCGTGCTGCGACGGGTCGCCGTCATCAAGGTGGCCCAGCGCACCGGCATCCCTCTGTCGGAGATCCAGGACGCTTTGTCTGTCCTTCCGGACGATCGTCCGCTTGCGGTCGAAGATTGGGGCAGATTGTCCGAAAATTGGCGCGAACAGCTGAACGAACGCATCGCCAACCTGATGGCTTTGCGCGATCACCTGACGGGCTGTATCGGCTGCGGCTGCCTGTCGCTGCGTGAATGTCCGCTGCGCAACCCGCACGACGTGCTGTCGATGGAAGGCGCCGGACCGCGGCTCATGGATGACGATGGCCACCCGTGAGGGCAGTGAAATGGGTCAATCCGCACTCGGCAGGCGGCGCATGGTGAATTCGATCTCGTCGCCATCGAGCTGCCGCCAGCTTTCGACCTCGGTCCAGTAGGCGGCCTTCGGCCAGGTGTCGAACCATTCCCGTGCCTTCGCGCGGGCGGCACTGCGATCGAGCCGAAAGGTTTCCCGCACGAAAAGGCCATCGCCTCGTGTCGGTTTGTCCCGGCGATGCCGGGCGATCTGCCGCCGCAATCCATCGAGCGGCGGGCCTGCAGGTATTCTTGCCATGGGCTATACCTCTGATAACTAAGATAGTGACGGCGCTTGAGCTTTGCCAGAGGATTGTTCTGCGGCAGGCTCGCGCTGCCCATCAGCGCTCTGGTGCGACAGACCGCCCCGAGGTGCTGGACCGGCGTTGCCATCGGCGCGAAAGTGTGAACTGTGGCGACTTCAATCGAATCGGCGGCATTTCATCGGGAAACCCGCCAACAGGACGCAACTTTCCATGGAACGACCGCAGCTCGCCCCGGGCCTCCCCGCAGATATCGAAGTGAAGAAGGCCGAGGCGCGTGCGTGGTTCGAAGGGCTGCGCGACACCATCTGCGCTGCCTTTGAAGGCATCGAGGATGAACTGACGGGTCCCCTCTCCGATCGCGCGCCAGGGCGGTTCGTCGCCAAGGATTGGAGCCGCGACGATGGCAAGGGCGGCGGTGGCCGCATGTCGATGATGGAAGGCCGCGTCTTCGAAAAGGTGGGCGTCCATACCTCGACCGTCTTTGGTGAATTCTCGCCTGAATTCCGCGGCCAGATTCCGGGTGCTGCCGAGGATCCGCGCTTCTGGGCCTCCGGCATTTCGTTGATTGCCCACCCCGTGAACCCCAACGTGCCCGCCGTGCATATGAACACCCGCATGGTGGTGACGACGAGCAACTGGTTCGGCGGCGGCGCCGATCTGACGCCGGTGCTCGATCGTCGTCGCGTCATGACCGATGCGGACACGCAGCTCTTCCATCGCGCTATGGAAATCACCTGCAGCCGCCATGCGGTCGCCGACCACGCCAAGTTCAAGACGTGGTGCGATGACTACTTCTTCCTGCCGCACCGCAACGAGCCGCGTGGCACCGGCGGCATCTTCTACGACTGGCTGCGCTCGTCGGAGGAACAGGGTGGCTGGGATGCGGACTTCGCCTTCACCCGCGACGTGGGCAAGGCCTTTGCCCTCGTCTACCCGAAGATCGTCCGCACCAACTTCAACATGCCCTGGACCGAGGAAGACCGGGATGAGCAGCTCGTGCGGCGCGGTCGCTACGTCGAGTTCAACCTGCTCTATGACCGCGGCACGATCTTCGGCCTGAAGACCGGCGGCAACGTGGAGTCGATCCTGTCGTCGCTGCCCCCGGTGGTGCGCTGGCCCTAAGACAAGCACAGAGAGCGTTTCGCCAGGCAAGAACGCTCTCGCCACCTCAACTGCAGATCCGCACCTTCTTAGGGATGACCCGGCCATAGGCGCCGTAGGTCTTGACGGTTTTGACGACGCAGCTCTGCCTGTAGCCATAGCTGTAGTTCCCGGCCTGCGCCGGTATGCCGAAGGCAAGTGCCATCGCTATCGCCAGAGCCATGGCGAAAAAAGAGCCGCGCATCGATATGTCCCCTGCATGCTGATCGTGACCGCGACAGATCCCGTCGCTTGAGGAGACACATGGCACGACTGAGGATTTCCCGCTGTTTCGAATGAAACAGGCGAACAAAGCGTGGCATCCAACGTTTCCTCTGCGTTGAGCGAGGTGGATGCCATGATTTTCAAGAAGCGAACATTCTACGGCGACGAGCCGGAGCGGCAGGCCGCGGATCACCCGGCCGAGCTCGAGCGCCGCGTTGCCCATTTTCTGGCGGTAGCCCCCGGCCTCGATGCCGCCGATCTCACGGTGACTGCCAAGGGCAACACGATCATCCTTGCCGGCTTCGTCGCGACCGCGGCCGAAGTTGCCCGCGCCGAAGAGGCAGCAAGGCACATGCAAGGCGTCGCGGAAGTGGTCAACCGGATCGAAATAGCCGGCGCAAAATAGAAGGCGTCAGATAGAGCCCAGCGTCCAGCTGACGATCTCGGCGGAAACGCTGGCAAAGGCCTGGTCCATCGCCTTGATGAAGGCCGGGTTGCCCGCACCCTTCACGCTGGCCGTGGCGCGAAACGCCTTTTGCACCCGCACCGTGCCATTGCGGTCGTTGAGGATTTTCGCGAAGATTTCGACAACGGCCGTATCTGCACCTTCCGTCGAGATCTCGAAGGCGCGGATTTCGGTGATGAGCTGGTAGTCGATCGCAAGGCCCTGGCCCGGCTTGCCGACGCCGCCGATCTTGCCGGTGTCTTCGAAGGCCTGCACGAGCTTCGATTGCACCAGCTTCGGCAGGCGGTCGCTCCATTGTGCCTTGGAGAGAAATTGCAGCTCGGAACCGGACAGGCGGATGACGACCTGGTCGCTGTCGAGCGCCTTCAGCGCCGTCGGCTCGGGCACCAGGATTTGTTTGCCGGTCGATGCCCGTCCTTCAACGAGAGGTGTAGCCGAAAGGCTGTACGTGTCGTTGACGGCTTTCGTACCGCAGCCGGCAAGTCCGGCTGCCAGCACGAAAATCAGGGCGGAGCGCCATGCTCCTGCTACTCGCACACCCACCAGCCCCGGAAAACTCATACTGCCAATACCCTTGTCCCACACACCTTGGCGCGCCCTTGATCGAAAGCACACCGCTTGGCCCCACACCGGTCCTGCCGCCCCGAATCAGCGCCGGGTACGGCCATCATATTGCTTCACCGTCTCGCCGCCAAAGAGAAGACGCTGCGGGTTCTTGTCGAATGTGGAGATGGTGTTCTCCAGGCTCTGGACCGTACGCCGCGTATCGGTGACGAGTGCTTCGACGTCGCGCAGGCCCGAGCCCGAGAAGCGCTTGAGGTTGTCGGCGATCGGGCCGATCTGCGCATTGAGATTGTCGGCCATCTTGCGGAATGACGCGAGCGTCGCGCGGGCGTCAGCCGAAAGCGAAGGCGCATCCGCATCACCAAGGAAACCATCGACCTTGACGAGAATGCTGTCGACCCGGTTGGCAGAGGCGTTCAACTTGCTTGCCAACTGGGTGACATCGGTGATGGTACGGTCGATATCCTGCTGCCGCGCCGTGATCTTTTCGGCAAATGCGGAAATGTTGGCGACCGTCTTTCGGGCGTCTGCGGTCGCTGCTGTGATGTCGTTGACGACGAGCTCGACCTTCTCCTTGTCCACCGAGGCCACCAGCGTATCGACCCGCTCCAGCGTCTTCTGGGCGTTCTTGCCGAACTGGTCATAGGTCTCGACCGTTCGACGCAGCGCAGCAAGCGTCTCCGTCACTCCGCCCGAAGCCGCCTTCAGGTCGTTGCTGATCTGCTCGACGTTCGAAACGATGTGGTCGATCTTCTTCGGATCCACCGACTTCACCAGGGTCTCGGCAGCCTCGAGGGTCGAATCGAGTTTCTTGGAGGCTGCGCTGACCGAACCGGAAAGCTCCGTCACGCTTCTGAGGAAATCGTCAATCGCGCCGGAATTGTTGGCAAGCGCCGTCGAGAACGTCTCCGCATTGCCGATTGTTTTCGTCAGCGGGCCGCGCACATCGGTCACAAAACCCTGGATGTCGGTGATGGCGTCGTTGGCCCGGTCCATGATCTGGTCGGCAGTCGCCAGCAGGCTGGTAACGCTCGACTGATCCGCAAGGATGCGCGCCTGTGTGCCATTTTCGATCGCGGATCTCAGGATGTTCTCGTCGCCCTTGCGGCCGCCGCTGAGCTCGATATAGGCGGCGCCCGTCAGGCCCTGCACTTCCAGCGTCGCCTTGGTCGATTTCAGTACCGGCGCATCGATCGAAACCTCGGTGACGGCAATCGAATAGCGCGGGTCATTGGCGTCGATCGCAAGATTGCGCACCGTGCCGACGGGGATACCGTTGAAGCGTACCGGCGAACCGACGGAAAGACCGTTGGCGGAACCCGGAATATTGACCACCAGCTCGACCATCTCGCCGCTGCGGCCATATTGCGACATCCAGTAGACGAAGCCGAATGCGGCCGCGATCACGAACACCGTGAAGAAACCGACAATGGCGTAATTCGCTTTCGTTTCCATTCGTACCGACTACCTTCGTGGCCGCTTCACCGGCTCTTGCTCCGATCTCGACACGTGAGCGTCAAAACCGCCTTCTCGAATCATTGATCGTTCCGCACGATCGAACGCGCCCGCTTGCCCCTGAAGTAGGACTGCACCCAGGGGTCGTCGCAGGCCAGCATGTCCTCCACGGTCCCTTCGACCAGAACCTTCTTCTTGCCGAGAACCGCGATGCGGTCACAGACGGAAAACAGGCTGTCGAGGTCGTGAGTCACCATATACACGGTCAATCCCAGCGTGTCGCGCAGCTTGGCAATCAACTCGTCGAACTCGGCAGCCCCGATCGGGTCGAGACCCGAGGTCGGCTCGTCCAGGAAGACCAGGTCGGGATCGAGCGCCAGTGCGCGTGCGAGAGCCGCGCGCTTGATCATGCCACCCGAAAGCTCCGACGGGTATTTTTCCGCCGCTTCCGGCTCCAGGCCGACCAACTCGATCTTCACCCGCGCCAGTTCGTCCATCAGGCTCTGCGGCAGATCGAGATATTCCCGCATCGGCACCTGGATGTTCTCGCGCACCGTCAGCGCCGAAAAGAGCGCGCCATGCTGGAAGAGAACGCCGAGGCGCATGTCGAGCGCGATGCGCTCGGCTTCGGTGATCTTGTCGTAGTCGGCGCCCAAGATCTCGATCTTGCCGGAACGCTTCGCCAGCAACCTGAGCACGGTGCGCATCAGCACCGACTTGCCCGTGCCGGAAGCGCCGACGAAACCAAGGATCTCGCCGCGGTAGATTTCGAGGTTCAGCTTGTCGAGCACGATGTTGGAGCCGAAGCCCACCGTCAGGTCACGGACGGAAAGAACGGACTCCCGCCCGTTCGCCTCGGTCGCCTGGTACGCATCGTGCTGTTTTTCCAATGGGTTCACGCTGTTCTCCGCCTCAAAAATCGATTGACGCGTAGAACATGGCGAAGAGCCCGTCGATCAGGATCACGACGAAGATCGATTTGACCACCGAGGACGTCACGTGGCGGCCAAGCGATTCCGCGCTGCCGCCGACCTTCAACCCCTCGACGGCCGCCACCACCCCGATGATCAGCGCCATGAACGGCGCCTTGATCATGCCGGCGGCGACGGACGAAAAATCGACCGCTTCCTGCAGACGGGCGAGGAAGGTCGGGATAGTGATGCCGGAATAGCCCCAGGCAACCAGAGCGGCACCGGTCAAGGCCGCGAAGTTCGCGATGATCGTCAAGAGCGGCAGCGCGACGGTGAGCGCGACGAGGCGCGGAAAGACGAGAACGCCGATCGGGCTCAGCCCCATCACCTTCAGCGCGTCCACTTCCTCGCGCATCTTCATCGAACCGATTTCGGCGGTGATGGCACTGCCGGAACGGCCGGCGATCATGATCGCCGTGAGAAGAACGCCGATTTCACGCAATTGCAGGATGCCGACGAGATCGACGACGAAGACTTCCGCACCGAAGTAGCGGAGCTGGAACGCGCCCTGCTGCGCAATGATCGCACCGATCAGGAACGACATCAGCATGATGATCGGCACTGCCATCACGCCCATCCGGTCGATCTGATGAACGATCGCCGCCGGCGAGACACCGCTGTGCCGCCCAAGCTTCAGCTGGGCGCCGCGCACCGCAGAGCCAAGAATGTACATGGCAGCGACGATATCTTCCCAGGTCGCGATCATGACCTCGCCGACCGGCGCGAATATGCGCTGGAACAGCGGCACCCGCTCCTTGCCTTCATCGGGCGAACGCAGTTCTGCCGGCAAGGCGTCGATCAGCTCGACATAACGCTGCCCGCCGTCGGCGAAGTGAACGTCATCTCTGGACGGCCCGACGACACGGGTCACGAAGCGGCGGATGATCCAGGCCCCGGCCGTATCCATCGCGGTCACGCCGGACAGGTCGAACTGAGCGGCGCTGTCACCCTTGCGCGCGAGCTGGTCCAGCTTCGCCGCCATCGCCTCGGCTGTTTCATGCCGCCAGACGCCGGTGAAGACATAGCTTCGCTCGCCACCACTTTCGGCCAGCGCGACATCAGCGGTCATCTTGCGGGCAGGTTGCGACACGTGGCTTCTGTTTTCCCGAATTTCTACTGCATAATTCCCTGGATCGGGGTCGGTCTCAGGACAAATTTATGCAGCGGGCCTAAAGTGTTACAGCGAACTTTGCGCATCTCAACGCACGTCGCCGTAAAGATTCGTAAATCCTTACACCGTCATAACCGCTCGTATCGTTGCTGTCACCCGAACCTTCGACCGGTGGCGATACCAGCCCTTCAGAATGCAGGCCGGAGACGTTTTCATGTCACTTTCTCTCGATGCAGCGGTGGAACATTTCCCGATCGCAGGCACCTTTACGATCTCGCGCGGCTCCAAGACGACGGCGAGCGTCGTTACTTGCCGAATCAGTGACGGCACCCACACCGGTTCCGGCGAGTGCGTGCCCTACGGCCGCTACGGTGAAACGATCGATTCAGTGTTGGCCGAGATCGCTTCCATTCGCCCGCGCATCGAGGCTGGCCTGACCCGTGTCGAACTGCAGCGCCAAATGAAACCAGGCGCCGCACGAAATGCCGTCGATTGTGCACTGTGGGACCTGGAGGCCAAACAGAAAAACAAGCCTGTTCATGCGCTTGCGGGCACAGCCTCACCCGACGCACTGACCACCGCCTACACGTTATCGCTCGCCGAGCCAGACGCCATGCGCGAACAGGCGGCGAAATATGCCCACCGCGCACTCCTCAAGATCAAGGTCGGCACACCGGACGATGCCGCGCGTATCCGCGCCGTACGGGCCGGCGCGCCTGAGAGCCGCATCATCCTCGATGCCAATGAGGGTTGGACGCCCGAAACCCTCGCCTATCACTTCGCAATCTGCGCCGAGGAACGGATCGACCTGATCGAACAACCGCTGCCCGCCGGGCGCGACGAGGCACTGGCGACGATTGCCCGCCCCGTACCCATTTGTGCGGATGAAAGCGTGCACGCGACCGAGGACCTCGCCGCGCTCGTCGGCCGCTACGACGCGGTCAACATCAAGCTCGACAAGACCGGCGGCCTCACCGAGGCGTTGCGCATGCGTGATGAAGCCGTATCCCTCGGCCTTAAGGTCATGGTCGGCTGCATGGTCGGCAGTTCGCTGGCGATGGCGCCGGCGATCCTGGTGGCCCAGGGCGCCGATTTCGTCGACCTCGACGGACCGCTGCTGCTCGCCGAAGACCGCACGCCCGGCCTGCGCTACGAGGCTTCCCTGGTCTTCCCGCCGGAGCCGCGCCTCTGGGGCTGAAGATACCAGGCGGCGACCGCAAAGCAGCAGCCGGCAAAGGCGACGACCGACATCGAATAGAACCCCTTCACCCCGTACCAAGCGTAGAAGTAGCCCGATAGGAACGTCAAGATCGCGGTGAAGATGCCGGTGTAGAAGAAGTAGAGCCCCTGGGCGGACGCTTCCTGGGATTCCACCACCCGCTCGACGAGCTTGTGCTGCATGCCGGTGTGCATGATCGCATAGGTGAAGGCGTGGAAGCACTGGAGGATGAAGTAGCCGCTGAAACCGAGATCCATCGGGAAGATGATCCAGCGCACCACGGCGAGCGAACAGCCCGACAGGATCATCACCCAGACGCTGAAACGGCGGCTGATCGCCTTGGCGAAGATGAACATCGTCACTTCGGCGGCCACGCCCGCGCTCCAGAGCAGGCCGATCTCGGTGCCGCTGTAGCCGATGTGCTGCCAGTAGATCGCCGAGAAGGCAAAAAGCATCGCGTGGCTGGCATTGACCAGCGTCACACCGATCAGGAGCAGCTGCAGGTCGAGCTGCTTGAGCGACTTCGGCGGCGGCTCGGTGAGTGCAGTGATCGGCGATGGCCGGCGCGGCTTTCCCACGCGCGGCGCCGCATAGGCCATGGCAATTGTCAGGCCGAAACCGATCGCCATCGCCGGCAGCACCATGTCGCTGCCGAATATGCCGACCATCCAGCCACCGAGCATTGTCGCACCGATGAAGGCGACCGAGCCCCAGAGCCGCATGTGGGCGTAGTCGAAGCCCCAGCGGCGGACGCCGGAAAGCGCGATCGCCTCGACGATCGGCACATAGGGCGAATAGACCGCCGATTGCAGCGTGTAGATGACCAGCACCGGCCAGAAGTCGCGAAAGTAAAACAACACCAGAGCGGTTGCAAGCGACAGGAAGCCGGACCAGATCAGCACGATCGTCCGCTCGCCAAGGCGGTCGGCGATGACGCCGGCGATCGGCGCGGTGATGACGCGCACGAACATCGGCAGCGCCAGCACGACGCCGATCTCGAAGTCGCTCATCGAGAGCGTGCTGAGCCACATCGGAAAATACGGCATCGCGAAGCCGTTGACGATCAACGGCGCGCAGAAGAGCAAGGCGATGCGAAGCGCGAAATGGCGCGGCGGAGGGCCCACGGATGCGGGCGCTGAGGAGGGAATCATCGGCTGACCTGATGGCTGTGCTCAATCTCTAGCACAGCCCTGGCATGCCTCGCCATAACCTAGTTTTCGCGACAGGAGGTGACCTGTCGCTCTCCGGTTACGCAGCGCGCTGTGTCAGCAATTGGGCAAGCAGCTTGTCGGCTTCACCAGAGGCTTCGCCCTCAAGCGCGCCACCGCGCATCTGATGCCAGGTGATGAGTTCCATCGTGCCATCATGGTGCTCGGCGATCGCCGTGCAGCTTTCCACCCAGTCACCGGTATTGATGTAGCGGATATCGCCGATGTCCTCGATGACGGCATGGTGTATGTGGCCGCAGATCACCCCTTGAGCGTCGTGGCGGCGGGCTTCCTCGGCAACCACCTTCTGGAATTCGCCGATGAAGTTGACGGCGTGCTTCACCTGGAGCTTGGCCCAGGAGGAGAACGACCAATAGGGCATGCCGAGGCGGCGGCGAATGGCGGCCAGGCCGATGTTGATGGCGATCGCCGTGTCATAGGCCCAGTCGCCGAGATAGGCGAGTACGCGGGCATTGCGGACCACGACGTCGAATTCGTCGCCGTGCAGCACCAGATAGTTACGGCCGTCGGCACCCTCGTGCATGTAGCGCTGCGCCACCTCGATGCCGCCGAAGTGCACGCCGGGAAAATCGCGCAGGAACTCGTCGTGATTGCCGGGGATGTAGACGATGCGGGTGCCCTTGCGGGCCTTGCGCAAGAGCTTCTGGACGACGTCGTTGCAGTTCTGCGGCCAGTACCAGCTGCGCTTCAGCCTCCAGCCGTCGACGATGTCGCCGACCAGCACGATCGTCTCCGCTTCGTGATGCCGCAGGAAATCGAGCAGGAAGTCCGTCTTGGCGGCCTTCGACCCGAGATGGACGTCGGAGATGAACAACGTCCTGAGCTTTCGTACGGAGTTGTCTTGCTGCGCCGTCATGCCAGCCTCGTCTTTAATTACGCTTCCTGCCCCCGTGAAAACCAGACTCGTGTTTCAGGAAGATGACATGAGCGCCTTGCCGCCGGTCTGGCCGCCGAAATCAGCACGGCAAAACTGTACCTCGCTCCGAATTCATGCCAAAAGGCACGACCACGAATGAGGAATGTGAGAGCATGAACACGGGCGACAAGACGAAATCCCACATCGGTCCGGCCAGCGGCGACATCGACCAGCAGGCCCTTTTCTTCCACCGTTACCCGCGCCCGGGAAAGCTCGAAATCCAGCCCACCAAGCCGCTCGGCAACCAGCGCGATCTGGCACTCGCCTATTCGCCCGGCGTGGCCGCGCCATGCATCGCCATCCGCGACAACCCGGAAACGGCCGCCGACTACACGGCGCGCGCCAACCTGGTCGCGGTCATCTCCAACGGCACGGCCGTGCTCGGTCTCGGCAATATCGGGCCGCTCGCCTCCAAGCCGGTGATGGAAGGCAAGGCCGTCCTTTTCAAGAAGTTCGCCGGCATTGACGTCTTCGACATCGAGATCGACGCTTCGTCCATCGAGCGCATGGTCGACGTGATCTCGGCGCTGGAGCCGACCTTCGGCGGCATCAACCTTGAAGACATCAAGGCACCGGAATGTTTCGAGGTTGAGCGCCAGCTGCGTGAAAAGATGCAGATCCCGGTCTTCCATGACGACCAGCACGGAACCGCGATCATCGTCGCCGCCGCCATCCTCAACGGCCTGGAACTCGCCGGCAAGGATATCGCCAAGGCGAAGATCGTGACGTCGGGTGCCGGTGCGGCAGCACTCGCCTGCCTCAACCTGCTCGTCATCCTCGGCGCCAAGCGCGAGAACATCTGGGTGCACGATCTCGAGGGCCTCGTCTACAAGGGCCGCGAGGTGCTGATGGACGAGTGGAAGTCCATCTACGCCCAGGAGAGCGACAACCGCGTGCTCGCCGACAGCATCGGCGGCGCAGACGTCTTCCTCGGCCTTTCCGCTGCCGGCGTCCTGAAGCCGGAGCTGCTGGTTCAGATGGCCGAAAAGCCGCTGATCATGGCGCTTGCCAACCCGACGCCGGAAATCATGCCGGAAGAGGCCCGTGCCGCCCGCCCGGATGCGATGATCTGCACCGGCCGCTCGGACTTCCCGAACCAGGTCAACAACGTTCTGTGCTTCCCGCACATCTTCCGCGGCGCGCTCGATTGCGGCGCAAGCACGATCAACGAAGAAATGAAGATGGCGGCGGTCCGCGCCATTGCCGGCCTTGCCCGCGAGGAGCCGTCCGACGTTGCCGCCCGCGCCTATTCCGGCGAAACCCCGGTCTTCGGCCCCGACTACCTGATCCCCTCGCCCTTCGATCAGCGCCTGATCCTCAGGATCGCGCCGGCCGTCGCCAAGGCGGCCGAGGAAAGCGGCGTCGCCACCCGCCCGATCCAGGATTATGACGCCTATCTCGACAAGCTGAACCGCTTCGTATTCCGCTCGGGCTTCATCATGAAGCCGGTGTTTGCCGCCGCGAAGAACGCCCAGAAAAACCGCGTGATCTTTGCCGAGGGCGAAGACGAGCGCGTGCTTCGCGCCGCCCAGGTGCTGCTGGAAGAAAGCACGGCCCGGCCGATCCTGATCGGGCGTCCGCAAATTATCGAGACGCGCCTGCGCCGTTATGGCCTGCGCATCCGTCCGGATGTCGATTTCGAAGTGGTGAACCCCGAAGGCGATCCGCGCTACCGCGACTATGTCGAGGATTACTTCGCCCTTGTCGGACGCCTCGGAGTCATCCCGGAAGCGGCCCGTACGATCGTGCGCACCAATACGACGGTGATCGGTGCGCTTGCAGTCAAGCGCGGCGAAGCCGATGCGCTGATCTGCGGCGTCGAAGGCCGGTACTCCAGGCACATGCGCGACGTTTCGCAGATCATCGGCAAGCGTGAAGGCGTGCTCGACTTCTCGGCGCTCAGCCTGCTGATCTCGCAGCGCGGCGCGACCTTCTTCACCGACACCTATGTCAGCTACTGCCCGAGCGCCGAGGAGATCGCGCAGACAACCGTCATGGCCGCGCAGGAAATCCGCCGCTTCGGCATCACGCCGCGTGCAGCGCTCGTCTCGCATTCGAACTTCGGTTCGCGCGATTCGGAAAGCGCCACCAAGATGCGCAAGGCGCTTCAGCTCGTGCGCGAACTCGCACCCGATCTCGAAGTCGACGGCGAAATGCACGGCGATGCGGCGATCTCGGAAGCGCTGCGCCAACGCGTCATGCCGGACAGCAGCCTGCCGGGCGAAGCCAACCTCCTGGTCTTCCCCAATCTCGATGCCGCCAACATCACGCTCGGCGTCGTCAAGACCATGACCGACAGCCTGCATGTCGGTCCAATCCTGCTGGGTTCGGCGCTTCCCGCGCACATCCTTTCGCCTTCGGTCACATCGCGCGGTGTCGTCAACATGGCGGCCCTCGCGGTCGTCGAAGCCAGCCATCCGGGCTGAAATGATACCGCGGAGATCGCCTTCGATCTTCGCAGCTATCAGGCGCCAGACCGGCGCCCCCAATGCCATATCCAGACGTCGCGCAATTGTTGAGCGCGACGCTCTATCGCCCGAGAATCACAGCGGAATCATCCTCTGCTGCCCGCTCGCGCGATCCGGTCGCAAGAACCGGCAATCGAAAATTGCAAAATTGGCATCACACACCAAACGGGTAAGTTTGCGCTGGACAAAAGGTGAACCTCTAACCATGCTGTGGCTTCGGACGAGATTCGGTGTTGTGGCATGACTGAGCAGCAGGCTGTCCTCGACATGCTGGAAATCCTGGAAGGCGGGGGCTGTGTCGAGCCCGCTCATTTCTTTACGCTGATGCGCCGCACGTTCCGCATTGCCCATCTCCTGTACCTCGAAGCCGAGCCCTATGCGGACGAGCTCAAGATCTGCCGCCTGCATCACACCTTCGGCGCCTATGCCGCCGAGATCTACCGTTCGCGCGGCCTTCACCGAATCGATCCGATCCTGAAGCTCGCGCTTGGCGGCGTGCGCCCGGTGGAATGGACGATGGCGCGACATCGGTTCCCGGAATGCGAGCCTTTGTTTCAGGCCGCGCAGGAAATCGGCATTTCCACCGAGGGCGTTGCCTTGCCGCTGCCATCACCCGCAGGTCGGACGGCGCTGCTGGCAATCAACGTCAACATGCCGGCCGACGAATGGACGGCCTATCGGCGCCAACATCTGCGCGATTTCCAGCTCGCCGCGAATCTCTTCCATGCGGCCATGCTGGAACACGGCGCAATGGCCGGCGGCCTTTCGGCGCGTGACATGCGCCTCACCGGTCGCGAAACCGAGGTTTTGACCTGGGCCGCCGCCGGCAAGAGCTATTGGGAAATCGCCACTATCCTCGGCATTTCCGAACGCACCGTGCGCTTCTTCATGACCAATGCGAGGCGCAAGCTGAATGTCGTCTCCAACACGCAGGCCGTCGCCCAAGCCGTCCGCCATGCACTGATCCCCACCGTTTGACGCAGCTCGCGCCAAGGCCCTCCCAAAACCCCTCGAAATCTAGTGGGAAATATCGCTGATTTAAACTGTCACTACCGACAGTTACGCGACCGCCGCCAGCCTGACAGCATCCGCCCATCCCAAGACAAGGATGGAGAAAAAGATGATCAGGATCCTGAACGGAAAGACCCGAGCACAGCACCCGCAGGCCGTCGACGACATGTTCCGGCTGCGCAAGCGCGTCTTCCACGACTTCCTGAAGTGGGACGTTCAGACGGACGGCGCATGGGAAATCGACAACTACGACACGGCGAACCCGCTCTACGTGCTATCCTACGCTCCCGACGGCCGGCTGCGTGGCTCGCTGAGGCTGCTGCCGACGCTCGGCCCCAACATGCTGGACGATACCTTCCCGATCCTGCTCGGCGACAATCCGGAAATCCGCAGCGCCTCGGTGTGGGAATCGAGCCGCTTCTGCATCGAGCCCGAGATTTCGCAGGACCGCGCCTCCAATCAGGTGACGATCGCCGCCGCCGAGTTGATGTGCGGTGTCGGCGAACTCGGTCTCGCCTCCGGCATCAGCCACATCGTCACGGTCACCGACGTGTTCCTGGAGCGCATGTTCCGCCGCATGGGATGCCCGGGCGAGCGCATTGCCGAACCCCATCGCATCGGCTCGGTCTTCGCCGTTGCCGTCGCCTGGGAAGTGACTAACGACCTGCTTCAGCGCATGAAGGCCATTGCCGCCATCGAAGGCACCGTTCTCGAACGCCCGATGTCGCTCGAAACCGCCCGCGCCGCTTGAATGCCATCGCCGGCCGGAGCCGTTAACGCAAACCGCCGCTTGTCGTTGCACGATCACCGACAAGCTCTATGATGGAGGTGAAACAGGAATTGCCGCTGGCAGCCGCCCATATCAGAAGGCCGGCATCATGCGGCATCAGGAAGAGACTTCGCCCGTGTTCCCGCGCTTGAAACACGTCGCTGTGGTGCTTGTGCCGCTGGCCCTGGTCGGTGCCGATCCTTCGCTGGCATCGACCGTGTGCGACCGGCTGAATACCCGGCTTGCGCAACTGCCCGACATGGTCGCCACCACTGCGGATGCCCGGGACTATGCCAGCGCCATCTCACGACAGAATATCGAGCTGCGCCGGGCGAAGAACGACCGCCGCCGCGCGGGCTGCGGTGGCGGCAGCGTCGTCACCTACGATGGCGGCGACCCCGACAGCTGCGGGGAGCTCGACAGCCTCATCGCCGAGATGGAAGACAATCTGCGCATGCTGAAGTCGGAGCGCGAGCAGATCTTCGCCGGCGGCAGCGAAGACAGCCGCCGCCGCATCCTTGCCGCGCTTGAAATCAACGGCTGCTACAGCGACAGCGAGGAGTTCGCCAGCGTCGAGCCCGAAGAGCCCGAAACGCACCGCAACATCATTGCCGACCTGCCACCTGAGGACGCCTACGGGCCGATGCTCGGGCATAACGAAGACAGTTATGCGCCGCAGGATGGCTATTACCGCGGAACGTTGCGGACCATGTGCGTGCGCACCTGCGACGGCGCCTTCTTCCCGATCTCCTCGGATGCGACGCCGGCCGACTTCCCGCGTGACGAACAGGCCTGCCGGGCGCGCTGCCCTGGCGCCGAAACGGAACTCTACTTCCACGATATCAACACGGAAGAGAGCGAACAGATGGTCTCGGCCGTGACCGGGCTACCCTATACCGAAATGCCCAATGCGTTTGCCTATCGCACCCGCGGCATCAGCAAGCCTGGCATGTGCGGCTGCCAGATACCGCAGACTGCCGCAACCTCGCCGAAGACGACCGGCACCAAGATCGGCGACGATCAGTCGTCCATCGTCGTGATCGAAACCAAGAAACCGGCGGACACCACGACCGCCAAGGCGCCGGCCGAGGAGCGGCCCTACGACCCGTCCAAGAGCAAGGTGCGCGTCGTCGGCCCGACCTTCCTGCCGCAGGAAGAAACCTCGATCGACCTGAAGCACCCGAAGGGACCGGCCTATCAACCGGTCCAGAACTGATCCTGGCGCCGCCTTAAAGCGCGTCGCGATCTTTTAGATTCGCTCATTGCACTTTAAGTTTTTGATACTTCGCACGTCGTTATCGCAAAACCGCTGCGCACTTTTGCGAGACGGGTTTTAGGAACTCTCGCCGCAGTTCCCCCAGCCTTCCTCAAACACCAGCTCTTCCAGCGGCAGGCGTTGCCGCCATCCCTTCACCGCCAGTTCGGGCTGCTGGTAAAGGCGATCGACATAACCGAGGCAGAGCCAGGCGACGATCTCGATATGATCGGGAATGCCGAGGATCGCCTTGATCTCGGCCTCGTGAAAGATGCTGACCCAGCCGACGCCAACTCCTTCGGCGCGGGCCGCAAGCCACAGGTTTTGCACGGCGCAAACCGTCGAATAGACATCCATCTGCGGATTGTGCGTGCGGCCGAGAACGACGGCGCCGCCGCGCGTGCGGTCACAGGTGACGCAAATGCTGAGCGGTGCCTTGCGAATGCCTTCGAGTTTCAGCGAGCGGTATTTGGTCTGCTGCTCTACCTCGAACATCAGCGCCGCCTCATCATTGGCGCGACGAAACGCCTGCCAGACGCGCTCGCGCGTTTCTGCCCCCCGCACCAGTACGAAATTCCAGGGCTGCATGAAGCCAACCGACGGTGCACTGTGCGCCGCCGTAAGCAGGCGTTTCACCAGATCGTCGGGAAGAGGTTCTGCCAAGAATTCGTCGCGCACGTCGCGGCGTGTTTCGATAGCGCGGTAGACAGCCTCCCGCTCATCCAGCGAGAAGGCACCGGCAGCCGCAAGGCCGCCCTTCGGTTCAGTCAGCATCGTTCGATCCCCAACAATGCGAAAACCTCCCGCCGTCCGCGCGGGGTTCGGTCTATCTCGCCAGGCCGGTCTTCTGACTTCGGTTCAACCGGTCGCCTCACCTTCCCAGATCGATTTAAGATCCAGTGGCAAAACCTTGAATCAATTCAAGGCACTTGTAGAGGCGACTGTCCCCGTCACAGCGTTGGGCACGTTCCGGAATGACACCGGATTCCCGATTCTCCCGCTTGCGCGGGCACCTGACGGCGTCATAAGGGCACAGCCACTAGCGAAAGACAAGCGCCCGTCAGAGCGGGATGAGGAAAAGTGCACGCAGTTTTCCGCCCGCATTCCGCTCTAACTTCTAAGGACCGATCACGTTTATGATTTTGGATCGATCCGACCCAAAATCATCGTGATCTAGAGCGGCGCCACCGGATGGGGCGAACCGTCATAGCCGCCCCAGACCGATTGGTCGAAGCAGATCACCGATCCGGTCATCAGCCCGGATTCCGCCGAAGACAGGTAGGCGCAGGCTCGCGCCACCTCGGCCGGATCGACGAGCCTGCCGAAGGGTTGGCTGGCGGCCGCCTTTTCGAGCCAATCCGCGGCAGCGCCGTGAAATTCGCGCTGGATGCGGTCCTCGCCTTCGGAAGCCATCCAGCCGATATTCAGGCCGTTGACGCGGATGCGGTTGCGCAGAAGCGCATAGGCAGTGTTCTTGGTCAGCGTCTCCAGAGCGCCTTTCGACGAGCAATAGGCCGCAATGAAGGGCTGCCCGGCCATTGCCGACATCGAGCCGATATTGACGATGGTGCCTTCCGTTCGCTCGCGCCGCATCACCTTCACCGTCTCCTGCATCAGGAAGAACGGCGCCCGCACATTGATGGCGAACATCCGGTCGAAGAGTTCCGGTGTCGTGTCCAGGATCGTGCCGCGATCGGTGATGGCGGCGGCATTGACCAGCGCATCGACCCGACCGAATTCCGCATCGCAGGCGGCAACGACCTTGCGCGCGTCGTCCACCTTTTCAAGATCGGCCTCGACATAGACCACTTTCGCGGCGCTGGCCTTGCCGATTTGCTCGGCCTTCGCCCGCCCCTTGGCGGCATTGCGCCCACAAATGACGATGCCCGCCGCACCGCGTTCGGCGAATAGGCCGGCGATCGTTGCGCCCAGCCCTTGCGTGCCGCCGGTGACGATGGCGACCTTGCCTTGCATCTGTCCGTTCATCGAGTTCCTCCCTCGCAAATGATGATGTGAAACAGCTACGGCTCCCGAGCGAAATGCGCCGGGAGCCTGTCAATTGTGAGACTGACCCAACTCAGCTTGCGCTTCGCCTGCGCGTCGAGTGAGGCCCGAAAATCCTGCTCGCTTGCTCCCGCGGCAAGCGCCTCGCGCATCAACTGCGCCTGGGTCTTTGGCGCCAGCCCGCCAAGCGGCGGATCGCGGTCGAGATTGGTTGGGAAGGAATAGCCCTCGGCGCAGGACGCGATGGCATTGGCCGCTTCTGCATTGGTCAGTTTGCCCCCGCCAAGCAAAACCTTCAACGCCGGATAGAGCGTCGCGCTCATCGTCAGTCGATCGACCGTTTCCATTGTCCGGCCAAAGGCCGAGGACACCTGCAGCAGGTTCGCCACGCGGCGGATGTCGGTGGAGCGGTTGTTGCCGGCCGCGTGGAAGAGCGCCGGATTGAAGAAGACGACATCGCCCTTTTCGAGCGGGAGCTGGACATGGTGCTCGTCGAAATAGGCTCGGAACTCGGGCCGATTGAGCGCCAGATAACCCGGCACATAGGTCTGGCTATAGGGCAGGAACAGGGTCGGCCCGCTTTCAAGCGGCATGTCGCAGTGGGCGACCGCGCCCTGCAGCGTCAGCACCGGCGAGAGCTTGTGGACATGCGCTGGATAGCGCTCGATCACCGCGGCGGTCTGGAAGCCGAGATGGTAGTCCCGGTGCGCCGATTGTGCCGCGCCGCCCGGATTGACGCGGTTCACCTGCGCCGTCATCTGGTAATTCGGCCCAAGCCAGGCTTCGCTGACAAGCGCAATGATGGCATTGCCGTAGTAGGCGGCAAAATTCGCCGGCGCCTTCAGGCAGTGCTTTTCCAGCGAGTTCCAGATGCGATCATTGGCGCCAGGCTTGGCGAAGTGGTCGCCGCCGCCGCTGTTGCTGCGATGCTGCTCCTCGATGATCTCGTCGAAGACGGTGCTCGCGACATCCACCGCGGCGGTATCGGCAAAGGCGCGCTTGAACACCGCCACACCCGGGCCGGTCGCCAGCGCCTCACAGATTTCGGCAAGCACCGCCCGCCGCGTTTCTGCATCGCCGCAGGCGGCAATCAGCTCGTCGCTGTTGTAGATCAACACGTTCTGGTCGCAGCTCGAAGCATAGGGATAGTCGGCCAGGCTGGTCCGGCGCTCGACCTCCGCCCGGAACGCCTCGATATCGCAGGCCGCTTCGGCAGATGCGCTCGATCCGCTGCCTCGCCCTGTTGTCGGTCTTCATCGCGTTTCCTCCTCCGGAACATCTTGATGGGCACGACTATAGGCGGCGGCAAAACATGATATAGAGCAGGAATCCATCAAAAATCCATCAGGAGAGCAGCGGCGGTGGCCCATCCCTTTCTGGTCAAGGACATCGCCTTTCAGGCCGGTCTCAGCACCGCGACGGTCGATCGCGTACTCAACGAGCGCCCGGGTGTCCGCCGCCAGACCGTCGCCAGGGTTCGCGCAGCCATCGAGGAACTGGAGAAGCAGCAGGCGGGACTCGACATTCAAGGCCGCAAGTTCGCGATCGATATCGTCATGGAGGCGCCGGAGCGCTTTACCGATGCGGTACGACGGGCCTTTGAAAGCGAAGCCATGACACTGGCGCCGACGAGCTTTCGCTGCCGTTTTCACTTCGCCGAGACCATGCGGCCGCAGGACATCGTGCAACTGCTCGGCCGCATCCGCCTGCGCGGAACCGACGGGCTGGTATTGAAGGCGCCGGATGTGCCCGAGATCGTTGGCGCCGTCGCACGCTTCGAGACAGGCGGCATTCCCGTCGTGACGCTGGCGACCGACCTTCCCAACTCCCAGCGCACCGCCTATGCGGGCGCCGACAACCGGGCGGCCGGAGAAACGGCTGCCTATCTGATTGGCGAACGCTTTGCAGGTGCCGCGGCCACGGTCCTCGTGACGCTATCCAGCGGCCGCTTCCGCGGCGAGGAAGAGCGGGAGATCGGCTTTCGCCGAGTGCTGCGTCAGCACTATCCGACAATCAGGATCGTCGAGATCAGCGAGGGGCATGGTCGCGATAGCGAAACCGGCGCGCTGGCGGACGCAGCGCTCGCCGCCAACCCCGACATCAATGCCGCCTATTCGATCGGCGGCGGCAACCGCTCGGTGCTGGCAGCCTTCGATCGCCTCAACCGCAACTGCGCACTCTACATCGCCCATGATCTCGACGATGACAATCTGGCGCTGCTGCGCGCGCGGCGCATTCATTTCGTCCTGCATCACGACCTGAAGACCGACGCGCGCACGGCCTTCCGCACCATCATGCTTTACGGCCGCGTGCCGTCCGCCGCAGTCGGCCCTCAGCTTTCGGCCGTGGTGGTCATCACGCTCTATAACGTACCGGAGTAGAAAAATCGCCCAGGCCGCTTGGCCCGGCGGTTGGCTGCTCGCCGGTGGTTTCACCCGGCAGCACCGTATCGTCAGCGGTCTCGACGCGGTTGCGGCCACGTCGCTTGGCAAGATAGAGCGCCTCATCTGCCGCCAGCAGCAAGGCACGCGCGGTCAAACCATGGCGCGGCGCGAAGGCGATGCCGGCGCTGCCGCCGACGACCAGCAGCTGGCCGTTGAACCCAACCGGTGTCTGCGCATCGGCGACAAGACCGGCCGCAAGCCCACGGGCTTCGGCCTCGCTGCAATCGCCGAGGATGATTGCGAACTCGTCGCCGCCGAGCCGTGCCACAGTACCGTTGGGTCCGGCGCGGTTCCGGAAACGCTCGGCCATGGCGACCAGAACAGCGTCGCCTGCCGCATGACCATAGCGGTCATTGACCGCCTTGAACGCGTCGAGGTCGGCATAGACGAGCGTGAACGGGTGCGTCTTTGCCTTCAACAGCGCCGCTGCCAGCATGTCGTCGAAACCGCTGCGATTGAGCAGCCCCGTCAGCCGATCGTGCTTGGCGAGATGCCGGTTGAGCGCCTCGCTCTGCTGCAAGGCGGCAAAGAGCGTCGAGAAGCGGAAGGCAACGAACGCCATCAGTAGCGCTGCGACGATTGGCGCGCACGAACCCGCCAGGAGATTGCGGCATCCAAGCCGCCACCAGACAGGAGGCGTCGGAACAGCGGCCGACCGATGTGTAAACGCTGCCCTCCGGCCGCTCGGTCAATGGCACGAAAGCAAGCCCCCGGACGCCCAAACGCGCCGCGATCTCTCGCGTCATCTTGGCCGTCACCGGTCGCACCGAAACCATGAGCACCGGTGCCCGGCGCTCCGCTGGAACGACCAGCGTTTCCGGGATGACCGCCTGCACCACCGCGACGCTCATGCGCCCGTCGATCTCACGCAAGTCCATGGCGTGGATCCCGGGTACGGACGGCATCAGCGATTGCGGGTCGGGCGTCACGACATCCAGCACGTAGGAGCCGTGGTTGTTTCTGAGCACATTATCGTAACGGCGTTTGGCCTCGTCGAGCAGGTCATCGACCTCTTCGAGCGGGACACGGGCCGTCTCGCTCGGCACGGCAACACCGTCCTTCAACACAGTCGACGTGCTGTGATCCACGTCCGTCATGATCAGCCAGGAGAAGCCGTAGTCTTCCCACAGCCAGCCCGACAGCTCGTCCGCAACGAATGCGTCGCTGACGTGCCCCTTGGCCAGTTCTTCGTAGGTCTTGTCCCAGAAGGAAAGCTGCGCCTGAAACTGAACGACGGCATCCATCTGGTGGCGCAGTTCGGTTGCCACCAGCCGGCGCTCCGCCGAAAGGCCGAAGCGATCGGCCTCGGCGACGGACCGATCCAGAACGAAAATGAGGCTCGCGATGATCAGAACCGCGACCAGCGTGCAGGCGGCATGGATCGCCCAAACCGTTCTGCTCCGCTTCGCCAGCCGCAAAGTCTTGTCCATGATGCGATCGCCCCCTCGTCCGGCCGGCTGTCGCGCGCATTCTCGCGCCTCTCCAAGCGCGATACGCAGCCACGGCGGCCAACTTGGGCAGCACCGTAGCGATCAAAATCAAAGTTTGGCTTAAATAAGCTGGTGTTGAAATACTTAACGATTTCAACCGGCTGAATCCGCCAGCAATCAGCAGTCGCAGGCGGATAATAGGGAGCGCAAACCAATGTCAGCGCTCCCCGTTTGGACAGAGCGTTCTACTTCGGAGCAGCTGCCGGCCGCAGCAATGCGATGATCACCTCATTGCCCTTGTCACGCGCCAGATCGCGTATCGAGGGACCTGCGACGCCGTCACGGATGCCGGCATTTGCGCCTCGATCGAGAAGCAGCCGCACAACGGCCGCCTGCCCGTTGACCACGGCGAAGGCCAGTGGCGTCATCCAGTCCTGTTGCGGTTCCGGACGGCCGCGCGCCCGGAACGTTCCGAACGGCGTTTCGAGCAACTCCGGCTGCCGATCGAGGATTTCGGCAACCCGTTCGACCACGCCAAAGGATGCGGCCGCAAAGATATCGAGCGGCTGCTCCTTAAGGAATCGCACCATCTCGGCCTTGCCGTTGTACTCGGCCCAGCCGATGGGCGGCGCGTGGTGGTAGGGATCACGGGCCGTTGAATTGGCGCCGTGATCGAGCAACAGCTTCGCCATCTCAACATTGCCGTGCAGCGCCGCCTCGTGCAGCGGCGCGCGCGATGTCATGCGGTTGACGTCGAAGCCGAGCGACAACATGAGCGCGGCATCAACACGCCTGTCGTCACCCGCCGCCTCGTGCAGAAGCGCCGGATGCGCGGCCTGCGCGCGTGTGATCAGCGTCGGATCCGCATTAACGAGCGCCCTCGCCGCATCGGCCTTCATTTCTGAGATAGCCCGGGCCAGCCGGTCAACATCGTCCAGCGGTGCCTCCGTTGCCCCGCGCGAAACGAGAAACGCAGCCAGCGCCGCATCACCGCCGAGCTCTGCCCATTGATAGGGCGTCCGGCCCTTGATGGGACGATTGACGTCGGCACCATGCTCGACCAGCAGGCGCACGCGCTCGCCCATGCGTTTTTCGAGCGCCCAGGCGAGCTGGTAGTCGAAAACGCGTTCGCCGTTTTCAACGAAACCGCCATCGTTGCGAACCAGCCAATTGTTCCGATCGTTGGCGCCAAGGCCATAGTCGAGCAAAAGCTTGAGGCACGTGTTGTCCGGCTCGAACATCCGGTTGTACAGCGCCTGGCTGTCATTCGCCCTGGCACCGGCATCGAGCAGCAGCCGCGCGAAAGCGACGCAATCCGGATGTTGCGGCTGCCGCTCGGGGCCGGCCTCGCCTTCGCCGAAGACGCCCGTCAGCGCCGTGAAGCGGTACTGACCGTCGTCAAGCCAATGCGCATCGGGACTGGCACCCCGTTCGATCAGGCGTCGGCCGGCGGGCAGAGAGGAATGGCCGGGAACCCGGGCATAGGCAGCGTAGAGCAACGGCTCCCAGTCATACGGCCCGCCGCGTTTGCCTACGAGTTTCGGATCGCGATCGAGCCAGCGGTCAATTGCCTCTACGTCGCCGTGCGCGGCTGCAACGTGGATGCTGTCGCCGGCGATTTCGGGATGTTCTTCCAGCAGTGCAAGCGCCTGGGTGAACCGCTCGGGATCAGCGGCTATGTCGCCGAAGTAGGAGACGGTCGCCAGAGACAGAAAGCGGTTTGCAAGCTGCTCGGTTGCAGGTGCATTGCTCCCGGATTTCTCAAGATGCCGCTTCAGCCGTGTCCAGCTCGAAAAGCCGAACTCGCGGGCGAGCACCAGTTGCGCATCCTGGAGCCCCATTGCAGCGGGATCGGCAAAATAGGGAAACGCCCGCTGCCTTGCACTGGCATCATCGGCCTTCACGGCTTTCAGAAAAGCCTTGGCCTGCTTGCGGATCGTTTCGAGGGTAAGGTTCGCGGGAAGATCGCGCGCGATCATGAAAGACCTCCTTTCATTCACGTCCGGTATCCGCGCCCACAGACTGAAAAGAGGTGTGGCAACCAAGTTCAGTGAGACAGGTGGGCCTTGCCCTTCCCGCGGATCGGATGCGCCCTGCGAACGAGGTCATCGCTAGCACGCTGCCCTTATACTTGTCCAGCGCGCTCAGCTTTCAGGCTGATACCGAACGAAGGCGAAGCGATCGCCTGACGGCGACCAGTTGGGAACGTTGATGGTTCCCTGCCCGCCGAAAAGTTCGAACAGGATGCGCGGGTTGCCGCCGTCCATATCCATCAGCCGCAGGCGGACATCGAGATCCCTCGGATGATCGAAAACGTCACCGTCATAGGAGAGCACCAGCAGATGCTTCCCATCCGGCGACGGATGCGGAAACCAGTCGCCATAGGGGCTGTCGGTGATGCGCGTGACGTCACTGCCATCGGGGCGGATGCGCCAGATCTGCATGCGTCCGGTGCGGCTGGAGTTGAAATAGATCCATTCGCCATCCGCCGACCAATCGGGTCCGTCGTTGCGCCCTTCCCCGTGGGTCAGCCGCTGCTCCTCGCCGCCATCAACCGAAATCGTATAGATGTCGAAGACCTGGTCGCGGATGCCGCAATAGGTCACTCTTCGCCCATCCGGCGACCAGCCGTGCCAATAGGACGGCAGGTTGCGGGTGACGAGCCGCGGCGTGCCGCCTCTAGCCGGCAGCAGGTAGATCGCCGACTTGCCGAACTCGGTCTTGTCGCTGATCGCGATGGTGGCGCCATCGGGCGAAATGCCGTGGTCGTTGTTGCAGAGCGCGGCAAAGCCGGTATCGATCTCCACCGGCTCCGAACCGTCGAAACCGAGGCGATAAAGACGGCCATCGCCGTTGATGACCAGGTGCGTGCCGTCCCGCGACCAGTTCGGCGCCTCGACCAGCCGATCGGTCTGCCAGACGACGCGCGTTTCACCGGTAACGATGTCATAGGTCTCGATGGAACTGCGCATCCCGTTCTCCCGCCGCGACCAAGGCAGCTATTTGCGTTCTTCGCCGGCCGGCAGCGTCGCCGCGACCTTGGCGCAGATCGACTGCATCAAATTGGAATTGCGTTGATCTCGCCAGGTCGAGACGACGCCCCAAGCCAACAGCACAAGGATGCAGACGAAGGCCACGCCGACGATGGCGATACTGCCGCTTGCAAGACCATAGATGCCGAAGACCGCCGGCGTCGCGAAATAGGCGATCTGCGCCGAGAGCTGCCGGCCAGCAGAAACGTCGCTCAGCGACCACAGCCGGATCAGCCGGATTTCCTCGTCCGTGAACTCCGGACAGCTTTCATTGCCGTCCCGCCCTTGGCCGAACGCGCTCATCGGCTACCCTCGATCGCGGAAGCGGTTGGTGATCGGGTACCGCCGGTCGCGGCCAAAATTCTTCTTGGTGATCTTGACGCCCGGCGCCGATTGCCGCCGCTTGTATTCGGCAATGTAGAGCAGGTGTTCGACCCGGTGAACCGTCGCCTCGTCATGGCCGCGGGCGACGATCTCGTCGGTCCCCATCTCCTTTTCCACCAGGCATTCGAGAATGTCGTCGAGCACCGGATAGGGCGGCAAAGAATCCTGGTCCGTCTGGTTGGGACGCAATTCAGCCGAGGGCGCCTTGTCGATAATATTTGGGGGAATGACGACGCCGGAGGGTCCAAGCGCGCCCGGCGGAACCGTGGTGTTGCGCCAGCGCGAGATGGCATAGACCTCCATCTTGTAGAGATCCTTGATCGGATTGAAGCCGCCGTTCATGTCGCCATAGAGCGTGGCATAGCCGACCGACATTTCCGACTTGTTGCCCGTCGTCACCACCATCGAGCCGAACTTGTTGGAGATCGCCATCAGGATGGTGCCGCGGGTACGGCTCTGCAGGTTCTCCTCGGTGATGCCGGATTCGGTCCCCTCGAACATGTCGGAGAGCGCGCTTAAGAACCCTTCGACCGGCTCGGAGATCGGCACGATATCGTAGCGGCAGCCGAGCGCTGCGGCACATTCCTTGGCGTCCTTCAGCGATTCCTGCGAGGTGTAGCGATAGGGCAGCATGACGGTGCGCACCCGCTCCTCGCCGAGCGCATCGACCGCCAGCGCCGCGCAGATCGCGGAATCGATACCGCCGGAAAGGCCGAGTACGACGTTCTTGAAGCCGTTTTTGTTCACATAGTCACGGAAGCCGAGCATGCAGGCGCGGTAGTCCGCCTCCTCGCGCTCCGGCAGGCGCGACTGCAGCCCGCTTTCGCAATGCCAGCCGCTTTCGCCCTTCTTCCATTCGACGATCGAAATCGCCTCTTCGAACTGGCTCATCTGGAAGGCGAGAGACTTGTCGGTGTTGAAGGCGAAGCTTGCGCCGTCGAACACCAGTTCGTCCTGGCCGCCGAGCTGGTTGGCATAGATCATCGGCAGGCCGGTCTCGAGCACCTGCTTGAGGACCACCTGGTGGCGCACATCCACCTTGCCACGAAAATAGGGCGAACCGTTCGGCGACAGCAGGATTTCCGCGCCGCTTTCCGCTAGTGTCTCGCAAACGCCGAGATCGCCCCAGATGTCCTCGCAGATCGGAATGCCGATGCGCACGCCGCGGAAATTCACCGGGCCCGGCATCTCGCCCTGGTCGAAGACGCGCTTCTCGTCGAACTCGCCATAGTTCGGCAGATCGACCTTGTCGCGGAACGCGATCACCTTGCCATCGTCAAGCACGGCCACCGAATTGTGCCGGCCGGTCTTGGCCTGGCGCGGGAAGCCGATGATGACGCCCGGGCCGCCGTCCGCCGTGTCGCTCGCGAGCTTCTCGACCGCCTGGAGGCAGGCCTTCAGGAATGCCGGCTTCAGCACGAGATCTTCGGGCGGATAGCCGGAAATGAACAGCTCCGTCAAAAGCAGGAGATCGGCGCCCTGGCGCGCCGCATCGGCACGCGCCTCACGCGCCTTGGCCAGGTTTCCGGCGATGTCGCCCACCGTCGGATTGAGCTGGGCGATTGCGATGCGCAGGAGCGAGGGGGCGATCTTGTGAGCGGTCATGAGCGGGCCTGTCGGTCTGTTCTGAGCGATTGCGTCTGACTTTCGCAATGTTCTTTAGCGCAATCCGCAGGAAAATACCCACAGGCAATCGCCGCTCCGCGAAAAAAACCGAAAAATTCTGTCTTTCCCGGTTCTTATGAAGGGCCGTTGCAGCGCCCTCACGCCACGAAAAGCTGTTCCCAAACCCCGTTAAGAAACCATTCATCCCCTGTTCAAAATGACGGGCGTATGACAGTTACACGACACATTTATGAAACTGGAGAACATGTTGGCTAGTATCGATTCCGCTGTCGCGAGAGGTTCGCGCGTCTATGTCGATAGACCCGGCTTCACCGCACGGCACGCCAAGACGCTTGCGGCCACCCGCAGCGCATTGTTCTCCCTTTTTGTCGCAGCCGCTCTCGTCTTCGCCGTCGAGCTGATCGTGCGCCAGTCGATGGCCGATACGCTCGCCTATATGCTCGACCCGACGCGCCCGGCGCTGACGACTGTCGGTGCATTCTTCCTGATGCTGCTGGCCGTCGACGGCATTTTCGGCCGCGAACATAAGTCGGCCGTGGTGATTGCGCCGCTCGCCATCATACCCGCCGTCGTCTGCCAGCAGAAGCAGGTCTTCCTGTCCGATCCGCTTTATCCGACCGATTTCCTGTTCGGCCGCCAGATCATGGAATTGATGCCGGTGCTGGTGAAGGACCGCCCCTGGACCGCCGTCGGCATCGTCGTCGGCCTCATCGCCGCCGTTGCCGCCATCGGCCTCTTGCTGCGCTACGCCTGGCGCAATTTCCCCAAGCTGACGCGCCGCGAGCGCATCGCTCGTGCGGCCTTTGCGCTGCCGCTGCTCTTCGCCTTCTGGCACATCATGGATTACAACCAGTTCTCCTGGATCCGTGATCGCCTGAAGGTCATCCCCATCATGTGGGACCAGACCGAGAACTATAAGCACAACGGCTTTGCGCTTGCCTTCGCCATCAACCTGCCGATGGCCAATGTCAGCGCGCCCGCTGGCTACATGGCCGACGCCATCGATCGCATTCCGGTGAAGCCGCTTCCGGCTGGCACCTCGCACCGCGGCAAGCCCGACGTCATCGTGCTGATGAGCGAATCCTTCTGGGATCCGACCCGCCTGCCCAACGTCAAGCTCTCGCCCGATCCGATGCCGACGATCCGCGAGATGCAGTCGGGCAACGTCTTCTCGCCGGAATTCGGCGGCATGACCGCCAATGTCGAGTTCGAGGCGCTGACCGGCTTCTCCAACGCCTTCCTGCCCTATGGCAGCATTCCGTACCAGCAGTACATCCGCAACCCGATCCCGTCGCTCGCTACCTTCTTCCGTGGCGAAGGCTATGTCTCGCGCGCCATCCATCCCTTCCAGAGCTGGTTCTGGAACCGTACCGCCGTCTACAAGGCCTTCGGTTTCGACACCTTCAAGTCGGAAGAGAACATGCCGCCGATGCAGAAGCGCGGCATCTTTGCCTCGGACGAGTCGCTGACGCATGAGATCATCCGCCAGGCCGACGCCATGGACGATCCGTTCTTCTTCTTTGCGGTGACACTGCAGGGCCATGGCCCCTATGAGGCAAACCGCTATGCCAAGAACACCATCAAGGTCGAAGGCAACCTGCCCGAAAGCGACCGGCAGGTGCTGGAAACCTATGCTCAAGGCATCAAGGAAGCCGACGAGAGCCTGAAGAAGCTGATGGACTGGGCAAAGAAGCGCGATCGCGAAACGATCATCGTGCTGTTCGGCGACCACCTGCCGCCGCTCAACACGGTCTATACCAGCACCGGCTTCATGAAGGGCGTCACGGCGGAGCGCAAGGGCTCGAAGGACCAGATGAAGGCGCAGCACGAAACGCCGCTCGTCGTCTGGTCGAACAAAACAGGCCCGAGAAAGAACGTCGGCACGATCAGCCCGGCCTTCCTCTCCTACCAGATCCTCAAGCAGTCCGGCTACGAGCACCCCTATTACACCGGGTTCCTCGGCAAGGTTCATGACCAATACCGGGTCGTCGACCGCTACATGCTGATCCGCAGGAACGGCAAGGAAGTCGCCGAGTGGTCGCGCCAGCCGAAGGTGCCGGCTCTCTTGCGTGACTATCGCTTCCTGCAGCACGACATGATGTTTGGAGACCGCTTCTCGACCGACCGGTTCTTCAAGTCCCACGCCGACCTCTTCGCAAGCGCGGCCGAGACCCACTGAACCACGAGCGCCGGACCGGCCACACCCGGTCCGGCTCTTCATGCTCTCGGTCGGCCAGATTTTTCCGCGACGCAAAACCGCCACGCACATTTGCTGGAAATGCTCTAGATTTTCTCCGGTCAACCCCGGAGATCGCCATGCCGCATTTCAACAACATCTCGCACCAGTTCTTCGGCAAGCCGCTCAGCGAACTCGGCGAGATCGAGCGCCGCATCCTCGCCTACGCCCGCGAGCGGCGCACGCTGACCACCGATACCAATGCGGCCTTCGCTGCCGAGCAAACCTTAGGCGACAGGCTCGCCGACAACATTGCCCGCGTTGGCGGCTCCTGGAGCTTCATCGTCACCTTCTGCAGTTTTCTCGTCTGCTGGGTCATCGTGAACTCGGTGCTGTTGGTGACCGGAGCGTTCGACCCCTACCCCTACATCTTTCTCAACCTCGTGCTTTCCATGCTTGCCGCACTGCAGGCCCCAATCATCATGATGTCGCAGAACCGTCAGGCCGAACGCGACCGCTTCGCAACGTCCAAGGACTACGAGGTCAATCTCAAGTCGGAAGTCGAACTGATCGCCCTGCATCACAAGGTCGACGACGTGTTGCTGCGTGAGATTTCGGAACTGCGTGCCGACCTCGCAACGCTCAACCGCCAGCTCGAGCACTACCGTCCAGCACCCGGGCAGGACTGACCGAACACCCACGACACGCAGGATCAGATCCCGCGGTGCCGCGCCGTAGCGCGGGCGCCCACACCCCCGCTTCGCTGCCATCGGCAACTTATTGGAGTATGAAAAAATTAATATTTGAGGACCATCTTATGGGTGCAGGGACATTCGAAAAAAATACAGCAACGTGGGTACGCGGAGATGCTGCAATGTCCAACTTCAAGCGCCTTTTCGGCGGCCGAGACGGCGCCGCTGCAATCGAATTCGCAATCATAGCGCCGCTCTTCTTCCTTTGCGTGCTGACCTTGATCGCCTACGGCGTCTATCTCAGCACAGCGCATTCCATACAGCAGATCGCCGCCGATGCCGCGCGCACAGCCATCGCTGGACTATCCCAAGGCGAGCGTGAACGCCTCGCGACCGACTACATCCGCCGCACCACGATGGATCAGGCCTTCATAAAATCCTCGCGTATGACCGTGACCGTCAAAGACGACGCCAGCAACGCCAACCAGTTCACCGTTCGGATCAAATACGACGCCGCCGACCTCCCGATTTTTAACCTTTTCACGTTCGCGATGCCGAGCAGCCAGATCGAGCGCTTTGCAACCATACGCGTGGGAGGGGTCTGACATGGCGTGGAAATCAACGCGACTGCGCACGCTGCTCCGATCACAAGACGCCAATATCGGCATCTCTGCCGCACTGGTTATGCCACTGGTCATCGCCTCAATGGGGCTCGGCATCGACTACGGCTATCTCACCGTGCAGAAACGTGAGATGCAGTCGGCGGTCGACCTTGCCGCGATCGCAGCGGCCGCCAATATCACGTCGGCCGAGAAGGCCGTGCTCAACCATTTCTCCAACAATGGCCTCAACTACGCCGTGGCCACGCCGACCGGGCTGATGACGGTCGATGGCAAGGTGCTGCCGCTGAGCGATGTCGGCACGGGCAAGGTGGATGGCGTGGCCACGCTGGCGCGCGGCCGCTATATCCCCGACCCGTCCGTCGAGGCCGGACAGCGCTTCATCAAGGACGCAACGCCGACCGATGCCGTTCAGGTTCTGCTGGAAAAGAAAGGCCAGATCTTCCTTGCCTCCATGTTCAGCGCGCCGCCGGATTTAAGCGTCATCGGCACGGCCGCCAGCTCCAAGATTGCCGCCTTCTCTGTCGGCTCGCGTCTCGCCAGCCTGAACGACGGGTTGCTGAATTCGATCCTCGGGCAAATGCTCGGCACGACCATCTCCCTCAAGGTCATGGATTATCAGGCGCTCATCGACGCCGACATCGACGTCCAGCCGTTCCTGGAGATCGTCGCGACAAAGCTGAACCTGACCACCGCCTCCTATGAGGACGTGCTGAAGGCCAATCTGACCATGCCGCAGTTGCTCTCCTCGATGCGGCTCGTCCAGGGTCTTTCAGGCACAGTGACAGCCGCGCTGAAGAGCATCGAGCTTTCGACCGCAAACAACAAGAAGACCGTCACACTGGCCCAGATCCTCAACCTCGATCCGAAAAAGAGCCTGCAGATCGATGCCGGTTCCGATTGGGCGATGAAGATCAGCGCGCTGCAGATCGTCTCCGCGGCCGCCGCAATTGCCAATGGCGAACACCAGATCGCGCTCAACGCCGTGACCGGGCTTCCCGGCATCGCTTCTGCCAAGGTCAAGCTCGCGATCGGCGAGCCGCCGGTCCAGACGCCCAGCCACCGCCTCGGAACCCCGGGGGCGGCCGTGCGCACCGCCCAGACCCGCCTCGCAGTCGAAGTCAACGTCGATGGCCTTGCGGCCCTTGCCGGCATCCGCATCAGACTGCCGATCTACGTCGAACTTGCCTATGCCGAGGCGAAACTTGCCGACATCCGCTGCTACGGCGGTACTCCGGAAAACGCGGCGGTCAGCGTCGACGCGGTGCCGGGCATTGCCGAGATCGCGATCGGCGACGTCGACCCGACAGTGCTCTCGAACTTCTCGTCGGATGCCCGCGTGCAAAGGGCCCGCCTCGTCGATGCCCTCGTCGTCAAGATCGATGCGCTCGCTCATGTCGAAGCACAGAACCTCAAGGTCTCGCGCCTGAGCTTCAGCCCATCCGAGATTGCGGCTCGATCGATCAAGAGCGTCTCCACGAAGGATATTCTCACCTCCACGACCCAAACGCTGCTCAACAACCTCGACGTCAACATCCAGGTTCTGTTCCTCACGCTCGGCAGCCCGACGATCGTCCAGCAAGCCCTGGCCCAGACCTTGGGTTCCGTCACCAAGCCGGTCGATGATCTCCTCTACAACCTGCTCCTGCTCGTCGGCGTCCGGGTCGGCGAGGCCGATGTACGCGTCACCGGCGTCAAGTGCCAGCCGCCTGTGCTGGTGCAATGATCGAGATCCAGCAATCGAACGGGGCGCCTGACGGCTGAACGTCAGGTGCCCCGTTTGAACAAAATCGGTTGTTCGCACGTTATGGGCAAGCTACTCCTACTAAAAGGGGTTAGGCTGAGTGGCGGCTGGCGACCGGGCATCTTGAAATTCAAGCATCCGGCACGCCGCGCAAGCTTCGGGGGTGTGCGCAGCAAATGCGTGTCGTGGCAGAGCATGAGGGCGTTGCGCCAGTTGGTGCGCTTGCCTTCATCGCAGAAGATTTTCGCAATCATCCGAACTTCCGGGCGATCCTTCAGGCGAGCGCCCGCGATCTGATGTCGGTGTTTGATGTCTTCCCTCGAGTTGCCCGCCTCGTCGCCTCCCATCAGAAATGGACGCTGAGCCAAGCCGTCTACACACTTCACCTCGAGCGCGATCCAGCGAATCCGGAGACGGGTATCACCACCGCGCGCCTGCTAAAGTTCATGCATGAGATGGGCGGCGCCAGCCGCAATACCGCTGCCGCCTTCATTGCCGAACTGCTGACCTACAAGCTGCTGCGCGATACCAATGGCGGTCGTGCCAGAAAGAAAGTGCGGCCCCTGGAGCCGACCGAAATCAGCGAAGGGGCGATGTTGCGCTGGTTCATGAGCCAGATGGGCACGCTCGACCGTTTCGACGGCAAGGGCCGCCTTCAGCGCGTCGAAGCCGATCGGACGATCTTTGAGCGCGCCCAACCGATCGCCACCCGCCTTCTGCTCGCCGACCGGCGGTGGAACGAGCCGCCGGAAGCTGTGGCCGCCTTCGTCTGGACCGAATGCGGCGGCCTGCTGCTCGACGATCTCATGTCGCGGCCGCAAAGCCTCGATCCGGTCGACGGCAAAGTCTGGCTCGAAGCGAGCCTCTCGGAACTCGCCACGCACTACATGATCTCCAACACGCATATCAGGCGCATTTTCACCCGCGCCCAGGATGCGGGCCTCATCGGCCGCGCCGGCGAAGGCCAGCGCGGGCTGTTCTGGCTAGGCGAACGCCTGCTCGACGAATATTGTCAGTGGCAATCGGTCAAGATGGCCGGCCTTGCCAATGGCTATGAGCAGGCGGTTCGGCAGGCAACAAGCATGCCGGAGTGATCGCTCAGCTGCGTCCGGCCGCATATTTCGGCAAGTCGTCGGTGATTTCGTAGAAGTCGCCCTGGTCTTCGCAGAAGATGTGATAGCCACCCTTCAGCACGGTCGGCTTCTCGAAGGCCCCAGCCATGATCGAGATGTAATCCTGCCCGTCGCCCTTCCAGAACAGGGCCGAGCCGCAGATCCGGCAAAAGCCACGGCTGGCGCTGTCGCTTGCCCGATACCAAGTGACATGCTCCATTCCCTCGACCTCAAGGCCGTCGTTCCGGACATTCGTCGCGGCGTAGTAGAGCCCGGTCTGCTTCCGGCATTGGCTGCAATGGCAGTAGATCAGCTCGCGCAGCTCGCCCTGTGCGGCAAAGCGCACTGCCCCGCAAAGACAGCTTCCCTTGTGAACGTCCGGCATTGTTCCCCCAAAGCGAAATCGTGATGCATCACCCTGTCATGCGGTGGATAAGGCGGCACGATTGCGCGCGCCGCTTCCTGCTCCAGACACGAAAATGCCGGACCAGCTTCCAGAGCTGGCCCGGCATTGTCAAATTCAAAACTCCCAAGCGACGTTCAGAAAGCCTGAACGATGCCAGGGGATTAGATCAGCCGTTGACGACCATCTTCTTCTCGTCGCGGCCGCCCTTCATGCGCTCGGCCAGCAGGAACGCGAGTTCCAGCGCCTGGTCCGCATTGAGGCGCGGATCGCAATGGGTGTGGTAGCGGTCGGCAAGATCGTCGCCGGAAAGCGCGCGCGCACCGCCGGTGCATTCCGTCACGTCGTTGCCGGTCATCTCGATATGGATGCCGCCCGGATGCGTGCCCTCTGCCCGGTGAATCTGGAAGAAGCTCTCGACTTCCGACAGGATCCGCTCGAACGGGCGGGTCTTGTAGTTGTTGAGCGTGATCGTGTTGCCGTGCATCGGATCGCAGGACCAGACGACCTTCTTGCCTTCGCGCTCGACCGCACGGATGAGGCGCGGCAGATGCTCCGCCACCTTGTCATGGCCGAAGCGGCAGATCAGCGTCAGGCGGCCGGCTTCGTTGGCCGGGTTCAGAAGATCGATCAGCTCCAGGAGACCATCGGCCGTCAGCGACGGGCCGCACTTGAGACCGAGCGGGTTCTTGATACCGCGGCAGTATTCGATGTGCGCATGGTCGGGCTGGCGGGTACGGTCGCCGATCCAGATCATGTGGCCGGAGGTGGCGTACCAGTCGCCCGAGGTCGAGTCGACACGCGTCAGCGCCTGCTCGTAACCGAGCAGCAGCGCCTCGTGGCTGGTGAAGAAATCGGTCTCGCGCAGGCTCGGATGGTTTTCCGAGGTGATGCCGATCGCCTTCATGAAGTCCATGGTCTCGGAGATGCGGTCGGCGAGCTTGCGGTAGCGCTCTGCCTGCGGGCTATCCTTGACGAAGCCGAGCATCCACTGGTGCACGTTGTCGAGGTTGGCATAGCCACCCATGGCGAAGGCGCGCAGAAGGTTCAGCGTTGCAGCCGACTGACGGTAGGCCATGATCTGGCGTTCCGGGTTCGGGATACGCGCTTCCTCGGTGAACTCGATGCCGTTGATGATGTCGCCACGGTAGGACGGCAGCGTCACGTCGCCCTGCTTCTCGACGCCCGAAGAACGGGGCTTGGCGAACTGGCCGGCTATGCGGCCGACCTTCACCACCGGCTGCTGCGCGCCGAAGGTCAAGACGACGGCCATCTGCAGGAAGGCGCGGAAGAAGTCGCGGATCGTGTCGGCGCCATGCTCGGCGAAACTTTCAGCGCAGTCGCCGCCCTGCAGCAGGAAGCCGCGGCCTTCGGCAACATTGGCAAGGGCACTCTTCAGACGGCGCGCTTCGCCTGCAAACACCAGCGGCGGATACTTCGCGAGGCTCGCTTCGGTCGCCTCAAGCGCTGCCAGGTCCGGATAGTCCGGCACCTGCTGGATGGGTTTCTGCCGCCAGCTGTTTGGAGTCCAAGTCTGTGCCATTTCGATCACCTGTTGTCTGCCGCGGATCTATCCGCGCGGGTCGCGCCCTGACGGCCGAAGGTGGCCGCCCGGTATTCGGAAATTTCACTCATGTCCGCGTGCCCTGCCCCAACGCAAGATTATTGCGCCAAGCTCGCCCGAAGCCGGTGACTTCGCGGATGCGGGCTTATAGACGTTAAGCGAAGGCTTGGAAAGACATCCTACCAGAATTCATCGGCTCCGGCGCCTGCAAAGCAAGGCACCGGCTGCCGGGGCCTCAGACCCGCTCGCCCTTGCGGATGCGGTAGGACGGCGAATACATCGTCACCAGTTCTTCCGCCGCCGACGGGTGCACCGCCATCGTCCGGTCGAAATCGTCCTTGGTGCAGCCGGCCTTCAGCGAGATGCCGAGCAGCTGGGCCATCTCGCCCGCATCATGGCCGAGGATGTGGGCACCGAGCACCTTGCGGTCGGCAGCGTTGACGATCAGCTTCATGATCATCTTTTCCTTGCGGCCCGAAAGCGTCGCCCTCATCGGCCGGAATTCGGCGCGATAAACGTCCAGCTCGTCGAAGCGGCGCGTCGCCTCTTCTTCCGTCAGACCGACGGTGCCGATCTCCGGCTGCGAGAAGACGGCGGTGGGGATCAGGTCGTGATCCGGCGACACCGGATTGTTCTTGTACTCGGTCTCGATGAAGCACATGGCCTCGTGGATCGCGACCGGCGTCAGTTGCACGCGGTCGGTGACATCGCCAAGCGCATAGATGCCAGGCGCACTGGTGCGCGAGAACGCATCGACGATGATGGCGCCGCGCTCATCGGTCTTGACGCCAGCCGCTTCGAGGCCGAGGCCCGTGGTGTTCGGCACGCGGCCAAGCGCCAGCATCACCTGATCGACGGCGATGTCGCCGTGTTTCATCGTGCGCGCGACACGCTTCCCAGCATCATCGAGGGCGACCGACTGGATAAGGTCCTCGCACAGGATACGGATGCCCTTCTCTTCCATGGCCACATGCAGCCCGCGGCGCAGGTCTTGGTCGAAGCGCGACAGAATTTCCTTGCCGCGATAGATCAGCGTCGTCTCGACGCCGAGGCCGTGGAAGATGTTGGCGAATTCGACGGCGATGTAGCCGCCGCCCGCAATCAGGATCGACTTCGGCAGCTCCTCGAGATCGAAAGCCTCGTTCGAGGAAATGCAGTGCTCGTGTCCCGGCAGCGCGTCATGCGGCGTCGGATGACCGCCGACGGCGATCACAATCCGCTCGGCCGTCGCCGTGCGGCCGCTGTCGAGCAGGCGAACCGTATTGGGACCGACCAGCTCGGCGCGCGTATGCAGGATTTCGGCGCCGGCATTGTTCAGACCCTTCTGGTAGAGCCCTTCGAGCCGGGTGATTTCCTGTTCCTTGGCGGCGACCAGTTTCTGCCAGTCGAACCGGCTTTCGCCGACCGACCAGCCGAAACCGGCTGCGTCCTCGAAATGTTCGGAAAACTGCGACGCGTAGACATAGAGCTTCTTCGGCACGCAGCCGCGAATGACGCAGGTGCCGCCGTAGCGAAACTCCTCCGCAATCGCCACCTTCTTGCCGAGGCTCGCTGCCAGGCGCCCGCTCCTGACGCCGCCGGATCCGCCACCGATTACGAAGAGGTCATAGTCGAAAGCGGGCATGGACAGTCTCCTGAAAGCAGCGGCCGAAATGGCGAAATGGAAAGCGCGCCGAACGATCTCGCGTTCGGCAGCCGGTGCGACCAGCCGAAGGCCGCGCCGCAGGCACATATAGTGGTGCCTCCGGCCAAAAGAAAAGCCCGGATCTCTCCGGGCTCCTCGAAACGTGATGAACCGTGGCCGGCGACGGTTATTGCGCCGGCGCCTGGACGGCGCCCTCGGCAGCCGGCTGCGTGCTGCCAACCTTTTCGTCGAGCGACTTGGTGGCTTCCTGGGTCAGATCGCGGGAAACGCCTGCGGCCCAGATGTCGGCGGCCTTCAGCAGTTCGCGCGAAGCGATCGGGCCGTTATCCAGGAGCTTCTTGCCGGCGGACGAGCCGTAAAATTCGGTGATCGCGTTCAGTTCTTCGAGCGAGAAGGTCTTGGCGTAGATCGTCGCCGCTTCGTTCTCGAGATCGGCACGGCGCGCGGCAAGGCTAAGTGCCTTCTCGTCGACGGTTGCCGTGATCAGTTCCTGATGGTTCGGCGATGACTGGATCAGCGTGTTCTTCAGCCGCTCGGCAAGGTTCGGCAGAATGTTGTCGAAGCTGTTGGTCACGCCAAGCGCTGCGATCGTCGCGCGCGCTGCCTTGATCTGCTCTTCGGAGACGTCCTGGGCCTGCACCGCCGGAATCGATGCGGAAAGCAGAATCGCGGTGGCAGCGAATGTGCGGACAAGACCTGCGAGTTTGTTCATTTTTACCCTTGCTCCTGTGTTTGTCGCATGCTGCCCGGGCGATTTCCGCCGCCAGGCCCGCATGTGTGGAAACCTGTTGTCTTTACCGCTCCCAGCCCATTGCGGGCTGTCGGGAGCCAGCTCAGGACGCAGTCAGAATGCGTGCCTGCTCCGGCCCTGCAATGATTGCCAGCGACGCGATGTCGATGAAAAGCCCGTGCTCGACGACGCCGGGAATGGCATTCAGCTCCCCCGCGAGCGCATCTGCATCAGGAATACGGCCAAAAGATGCATCGAGAATGAGGTGTCCACCGTCGGTCTTGAAGGCGCCGTCGTGCGATTGACGCACGGCGATTTCGCCGGAAAGGCCGAGCCGCGAAGCGACTTTCTCGATCGCGATCCGCGTTGCCACCTGACCGAAGGGATTGACCTCGATCGGCAGCTTGAAGGCACCGAGGACCTCGACCACCTTCGATTCGTCGGCGATCACGATCATTCGCTTCGACGTGCTCGCGACGATCTTTTCGCGCAGCAATGCGCCGCCGCCGCCCTTGATCAGCCGCAGCCGGCCATCGACCTCGTCGGCGCCGTCGATCGTCAGGTCCAGTTCCGGCAGCTCATCGAGCGATTTCAACGGCACACCGAGTTCGAGGCAGAGCCGCGCCGTGCGCTCCGAAGTGGGAACGCCTTCGATACGGAAGCCGGAGGCGACCTTCTCGGCCAGCAGCCGGACAAATTCCTCAGCCGTGGAGCCCGTACCGATGCCGAGGCGCATGCCGTCTTCGACATATTCCAGAGCCGCAGCCGCGGCTTTGATTTTCATTTCGCGGGCGTCCATGCGCCAGTCGCTCCCTTGTAATTCCGACGGACGGCTTTGCTGCAAGCAGCGAACGGCCGGCCCGTTTTCCGCTGAGACACTTACACGCCCGGCGACGCAAACAAAAGTCAAAATGAAATTGCCGCCAAGGATTCCGCAGGACTTGGGACATGTACTCCCCATTGCATTCTGCTGTCACTTCGCCTACCCGAACGGCAACGTTTCCGGTGCCATGAGGTTTTTCGGTGTCATCTCCCATAGTCGTCTTCGATCTCGATGGAACGCTTGTCGATACCGCGCCGGACCTGGTCGCGAGCCTCAACCATGCGGTGACCCAGGCCGGCATCGCACCGGTCGGCTATGCGGATCTGACCCATCTTGTCGGGCACGGCGCACGCGCCATGATCGAGCGCACCTTCGCGCTCCGGCAAAAGCCGCTCGCTGAAGACGTCCTGGAATGGCAGCTCAAGGAGTTCGTCGATTTCTACCACGGCTCGATGCCCGGCGATTCGCTGCCCTATCCGGGCCTCATCGACGCGCTCGACCGGCTCTCCGGCGCCGGCTTCAAGCTGGCGGTCTGCACCAACAAGCCGGAAAAGCTGGCAACGCGCCTGCTCGAACGCCTGGGGCTGATCGAACGCTTCGCCGCGATTTCGGGTGGCGACACTTTCGAAGTGCGCAAGCCGAATGCTGAGCACCTCCTGAGAACCGTCACCAATGCCGGCGGCTCGGCCGAACGCTCGGTGATGGTCGGCGACAGCCTCAACGACTTCCTCGTCGCGCGCAATGCAGCGGTGCCGTCGATTGCGGTTCCTTTCGGCTACTCGGACGTCCCCGTCGAAAGCCTCGAACCGACGAAAATCATCAGCCACTTCGACGAGCTGACACCGGAACTGGTCTCGGCGCTGCTCGAAGCCCGATGATCGAATAGAAAAAAGGCCGCTCGAAGCGGCCTTTTCTTATTCTTGTGTCTTATCCTTCGGCCCTGCGGGCGCCGCGCGTCGCGTCAAAGGCGCGGTTCATGTACATGTCACGCTCATAGACGTCGTCGAAATACTCGACGACACCGTCCTTGTTCGGCCAGGCCGTGAAGTAGGCGACATAAACCGGCACCTTCACCGGAACCTGCAGCGCCTTGTTGCCGCCGCCGGCAATCTCCTTGCCGACGTCCTCGACGCTCGTACCGAGCACGGCCGCCGCCATCAGGCGAGGATCGGCAAGCCGCACGCAACCGTGGCTGAGTGCCCGGTTGTCGCGCTTGAAGAAGCTCTTCGACGGAGTGTCGTGCATGTAGATCGCATGCGCGTTGGGGAACAGGATTTTCAGCTCGCCGAGCGCGTTGTCGCTGCTCGGCGGCTGGCGTACTGCGACCGAAGCGGTCGAGCCGTTCCAGTTGACCGACGCCGACGGAACCGGCCGGCCGCCGACTTCGACCTGGTAGCCCATGCGATCGAGATAGTTCGGGTCGCTGCGGAGCTTCGGCAGCATCTCGTTGACGATGATCGACTGCGGCACGCCCCAATACGGATTGACCTCGACGGTCTGGATCTCGTCCTGGAAGAAATAGGTCTGGTTCGTCTTCGAGCCGACGACCACGCGCATCGAGAACTGCTCGGCGCCCTGGTCGGTATAGGTCGCGGTGAAGGCCGGCTGGTTGATGAAGACGTAGCGGCCGCCGAGGCCATCCGGCAGCCAGCGCGCCTGCTCCATGGCGATCTCGAGCTTGTTGATCTTGTTCGCCACGCTGTCGCCACCCGTCAGGATGCGCACCGACGCCTGGCCGACGACGCCATCAGCCTTCAGCCCGTGTTCCTTCTGGAAGGCCTCGACCACGGTTACCAGTTCCGGCGTGTATTCCGGCGCTCCCTGATAAGCGGCAAGAACCGCCGCATGTTCGGTCTTCAGCACTTCCGAGCCCTTGAGGCGAATACCGGCAATGATGTTGGCGAGCTCGGGATTGCTCTGGCCCGGCTTCAGCAGCGTGCCGGGCGCGATCTCGACGCGCTGCTCGGCGCCTGTTTCCGCCCTCAGCTTCTCCAGTTCGACGGAGAGTGCCGCAAATTGCGCGCTCTTCGGGTTCTGGTCGTTGAGAAGCGTGGCGACGTCGTTGCTCGCAGACAGCTTGTCGAGAAGCGGGGCGAGTTCGACAGTCTTGCGCTTGAAGTCGTGGTAGCCGGAGATCTTGTTCGGATCGATGCGGCCGCGCACGGTGTCCTGCGCATAGGTCAGCGTTGCCGCCGACAGCGCGATTTCGAACTGCAGCAGCTCCTTTTCGCGCGCGATCATGTCGCCGCGGTCGAAAGTGTCTGCCGGTACGTTGACGGCATAGTCCTGCGGGTCGAGGCCGACCTTGGCTGCATCGGCGAGAACGGCGACCGCCGCCTTTGCCTTGGAGTTCACGCCTTCGGCGCCGATCCAGATGTAATCCATGCGGGCGCCGTAATGGGCTTCGACCGCCTTGGCGACGTCGCCGGACGCGCGAACGTTGATATCCGGCAGGAACTGCCGCGCGTCGGCAAGCGGCGTGCGCAGCATCGGCGGCAGCGCATCGTTGCGCACGGAGCCGGTAACGACCGGATCGAGCAGCTTGTCGGTCGAGATGCGACGCAGCGGCTCCGCCTTGTAGGTGTAATATTTGGGGCCCGTGACCTTCGGCAGCGGCTTGGCCGCCTGCTGCGGGTCGACCATCGTGCCCATGCCCGGCAGCGGCTGGGTCGGCTGAACCTGCTGAGCCTCGGTCTTCTTCCGGCCCGCCCGGATGAAATCGCCAAATGTGAAGGCCGAAGCCGGCCGCACATCCATGGTCGCGATCGCACAGCCGCTCATGAGCGCCACGACCGCTGCCGTCTTAATTACTCTCATATGAAACTACGTCCCCGTATCGCGTTGTCGCCGAATTCGACTGAAGCCAGATTCTCGCCACGCCCTCGTGCACTGAAAGTTATAGAAAAGGATGGTGAATGAAAAGGAAACGCGCCCGCGAACATCGACCTTGAATCTCCTTCCTCGCCCCGGCAATCGCCTCGATTCCATAACGTTCGAAGGGGGATAAAAATTTGATCCATATGGATTTTATTTCAGCGGGAGGTCATGGGCCGGTTGCAGCCGCCGATCGGCGCCTAAAAAGAACGCCGCGCCTGTGACCGAAACATCACAACGGCGCCCGCGGCCCGCAAGCGACCGAATCACCATCGTTCCGGGCCGGCCTTGTTGCACGGCAACGTTTCAAACGATTGTAGCATGGCAAGCCGAGCCACGCCCCTTTACAAGCTCCGGCAGGCGGGGCAGAGAGAGGCCCGGCACCCTGGGGAGATGCGCCACCCGGCCGCTCGCCCAGGCTTCATGAACCGCATGATCCAAGGCAGGTATCACGATGACATCGACGCGCACGGAAACAGACACGTTCGGCCCCATCGAAGTGGCAAGCGACCGCTATTGGGGCGCCCAGGCCCAGCGCTCGCTCGGCAATTTCAAGATCGGTTGGGAAAAGCAGCCGGCCTCGATCGTCCGGGCGCTCGGCATCGTCAAGCAGGCAGCTGCCCGCACCAACCAGGCGCTCGGCCGTCTGGATTCCACCGTCGCCGATGCCATCGTCAAGGCATCGCAGGAAGTGATCGACGGCAAGCTCAACGACCATTTCCCGCTCGTCGTCTGGCAGACCGGTTCGGGCACCCAGTCGAACATGAATGCCAACGAGGTGATTTCGAACCGCGCCATCGAACTGCTCGGCGGCGTCATGGGCTCGAAGAAGCCGGTGCATCCGAACGATCACGTCAACATGAGCCAGTCGTCGAACGACACCTATCCGACGGCGATGCACATCGCCTGCGCAGAACGGGTGATCCATGACCTGCTGCCGGCGCTGAAGCATCTGCATAAGGCGCTGGAAGCCAAGGTCAAGGCATTCGATCACATCATCAAGATCGGCCGCACCCACACCCAGGATGCAACGCCGCTGACGCTCGGCCAGGAATTTTCCGGCTACTCAGCCCAGGTCGCCTCCTCGATCAAGCGCATCGAGATGACGCTGCCCGGCCTTTGCGAACTGGCCCAGGGCGGCACGGCCGTCGGTACCGGCCTCAACGCACCGGTCGGCTTTGCCGAGAAGGTCGCCGAAGAGATCGCCAAGATCACCGGCATCGCCTTCACCTCTGCGCCAAACAAGTTCGAGGCGCTTGCCGCCCATGATTCCATGGTCTTCAGCCATGGCGCGATCAACGCGACGGCCGCCGCCCTCTTCAAGATCGCCAACGACATCCGCTTCCTCGGTTCCGGCCCGCGCTCCGGTCTCGGCGAACTGTCGCTGCCTGAAAACGAGCCTGGCTCGTCGATCATGCCCGGCAAGGTCAACCCGACCCAGTGCGAAGCACTGACCCAGGTCTGCGCCCAGGTCTTCGGCAACCATGCCTCTCTCACCTTTGCCGGCAGCCAGGGCCACTTCGAGCTCAACGTCTTCAACCCGCTGATGGCCTACAACTTCCTGCAGTCGGTGCAGCTGCTTTCCGATGCGGCCGTGTCCTTCACCGACAATTGCGTCGTCGGCATCGAGGCACGCGAAGACAACATCAAGGCGGCACTCGACCGCTCACTGATGCTGGTCACCGCGCTCGCCCCGAAGATCGGCTACGACAACGCCGCCAAGATTGCCAAGACCGCACACAAGAACGGCACGACGCTGCGCGAAGAAGCTGTCGGCGGCGGCTACGTGACGAACGAAGAGTTCGACGCGATCGTGCGTCCGGAAACGATGATCAGCCCAGCCTGATCCATTTTGATACACCACGGCGCCTCAACGGCGCCGTGGGTTCAAGTCGCAAACGCTAGGATAGATCGGCGGAAATGGCCGCAATCGATCGAACTGCGGTGCACAGCGGCGGCAAATATTAAGACTTCGCAAATCATTTGCCCCTAAAAATCATAACCCGTAAGCAGTGATTAATATTAGGGGGTTTGCACATGCAAACGGCAAACTCGGGCAAAGCACAGACGCCCGATATCGCAGCGCAAGTAACCCATGCCATGCGCATGATGGGTGTCGCGCCTATCCCCCGCAACTACGAGCTCTATTACGAAGCCTATCTCGGCTCCAACCCGCAGCTGTCGAAAGAACTCGCAGCGCTAGGCAGCCGCGCGACCCAGGAAGAGCTGGATGCGATCGGCGCGCAGTACTTCAGCCACATTCACCGCTCGACCGGCATCGAGCGCGCCCACACGACGCTTGCAGCCAAGCTCGCCGAACTCGTCACCCTTTTGAAGGACGAGCAATACGCGCTCGAGAACTACAACAAGGTTCTGGACGAAGCCTATGTCAACATCGTCAGCAAGAGTGCGTCGAGCGCCGATATCCTGCGCCATGCAATCGGCATCCTGACCGAGGCGACCGCCGAGACGATGAGCCAGGGCAAGGAGCGCGTGCAAACGGTCGTGCAGAAATCCTTCGAGATGGAAGTCATCCGGCAGGAGCTCGACGAGTACAAGCGCATCGCCAACACGGATTCGCTGACGCGCCTCGCCAACCGCCGCGCCTTCGACGACAATCTGGCCGCCGTCTACAACAATGAGCATCTGAGAAACTTCACCGGCCTGCTCGTCGCCGACATCGACCATTTCAAGAAGGTCAACGACACCTTCGGCCATCCGGTCGGCGACAAGATCCTCGCGACCGTCGGTGGCGTTCTACGCGCAAACCTGCGCCGCGAGGCCTTCGTTGCCCGCACCGGCGGCGAGGAGTTCGCCATCATCCTTGGCGACAGCACCCAGGAAGAATGCCTGCAGATCGCCGATCGCATCCGCACGGTTCTTGCGGCAACGCCGTTCCGCAATTCGAAGACCGGGGTCAACTACGGCCCGATCACGCTTTCCGTCGGTGTCTGCATGGCGACCGCAGCCGAAGACCCGGTCGATCTCTACAACAAGGCGGATATCGCGCTCTATTCGGCCAAGAATGGCGGGCGCAACAAAACCGTTCTCTTCGAAGACGGCATGCGCAAGGAATCCGGCCGCAACTGGCTGATCTATCGACGCTGACCTACGGAGCTCTGCGATCGAACTGACAATCGGCGCCCTCTATGGGCGCTTTTTGTTTGCCAGGATTTGCGAGAAGTTAGCCCCTCTGGACATTGCGAGGCGGCCGATTAGCGGCCGCAGGCGTCCCCACCGGCAGCCCGAGCGATCGCGATCAGTTCCGGCCGGTACTCGAAATGCATCGTATCGAAGTGGTACCAGCGGCCACCCCAGATGAAGCCGTGCTTCTCGAAAATCTCGACGATTTTGAGCGGATAGCGGTTGCGATAGCCGTGCGCTCCCTTGGCCTTCCCGGCCCAGCGCCAGTAGTCGGCGAAATCGGTGTTGATGTCGATAGCCGCGCCGAAGCTATGGACCGACAGCGTGGCAGCCCCGGCAATCGGCCGCCAATTGAAGGTGCCGGCGCTTGGGCTGAGATAGCGCCGGAGTTCGGCATGCTGCGAAAGGTCCGCGGCGACCGCCTTCAGCGCCGCGGCCGTTCCGTGTTTCCTCGTCACCCGCAGCCGTTCGCCGAACCAGTCCACAGTGACGAGATCCCGCCTGACAGCCGTAGCACTGCTGCCATAGAGCCGCTTCAACAGTGCTTCGCTGCGGATGCGACCCGGATCGAAATCGACGGCCGGCGCTTTCGCACACGCGCCCAGCGGATAGATCTGTGACAGGCTGTCCTCGATATCCGCCGCGGCCAGCTTCTCTGCATGGCTCTTCTTCCTGCCGTCGTCGATGGAGAGCGGCCCTCCACCATCCCGCAGAACCAGGACATTGCCGTCGATCCGCTCGATGGCATCGGGGTAGGCCGTAGCCAGCAGGCTGAGCTTCTCGGATAGACTGGGCTCGCCGGCTGTCGCCTTGCCGGCCAAGAGAGCGAAAAGGAGTGCTGATGCACCTGTCAGAGCCTGCCGCCGCACCCTCGCCTCCACCCGCGCGCTTCGCTGAGATGGCGACCGTACCGGTCGGCCCCCGCAGCAGCCTACCACATGGTCTTGGCTGCGCGCTCCGGCCATTCGCGGTCATAGGTTTCGCGGTCGAAATCCGTCTTGGCAGCCTTCAGCAGCGTGCCGGGCGTCGGCAGCGATGCCGGAGCGAGGAAGCGTTCCGGGTTCCAAAGCTGCGCGCGCATCACCGCACGGGCGCACTGAAAATAGACTTCACCGATGGTCACGACAATCACGCTGCGCGGGTGCTTGCCGTCGACCTCGAAGCTATCGGTAAGCTCCGGATCGATACTGAGGACGGCTGTGCCGTTGATGCGCATCGTCGTGTTCGAGCCGGGGATCAGGAACATCAGCGCCACGCGCGGGTCACGCACGATATTGGCGAGCGAATCGACCCGGTTGTTGCCGCGCCAGTCGGGAAGCAGCACCGTCTTGTCGTCGGCGATCCGAACGACGCAATCGTCGTCACCGCGCGGCGAACAATCGAGGCCCTCCGGCCCGACGGTTGCGAGCGCGCAGAAGGGCGAAGCCTCGATCATCAGCCGATACTCCGCCGTCAGCGTTTTGGTGACCTTGGCCACCGATGCTTCGCTAACACCGCCATAGAGCGCGTTGAGTTCCTCGACCGAGGTGATGACCGACATGCCGTCCTCCAATACCGAAAGATCTCCGGATCGATGGCAGGGCGCGGATTGCGAAGCGATTCCGGAGGCTAAAGCGACCCTTTGACCGATAGCATGACAGTCTGATGACGGCAGCAACGAAAAATAGTCAGGCGGCGGCTTTTTGATCTTCCGCGTGTATGAAGGCATTGATCCGCGCGATCACGGGTGCGGCCGAGACGATGCGGCGATGGCCGAAGCCGTTTGCCCAAAACATCTCCACGTTCGGCCCAGCGGCTGCATAGCGGCGGGCATGATCGGCCGCGACCTCCTTGTCGTCCTCCGCATGGATGACCAGCGTCGGCACGGCGAGGACGCCGATGATCCGCGCGGCGTCGAAATCCTCGAGGCGTCTGCCGGCGAGACGCTCGACAACATCTTCGAAGGCCGCCTGCGTCTTCGGCGCCAGGCGAAGAATTTTGCCGAAACCTTTGAAAAGCCAAGTCATCTCGCTCGGCGCGCCGATCAGCACCAGCTTCTTCGCCACATGGCTGCGCACGTCGCAGACGATGCCGCCCGCCGCACAAGCAAGGCTTCCCCCGCCAAAGGAATGACCGACGCAGACATCGAAATTGCCGAAATGCCGCCAGGCGGCGTCGATCGCCCTGACCGCTGCAGGCATCGTGAGTGTGCGTCCCGGCGAACCGCCATGCCCCGGCCAGTCGAGCGTCACCACTTCAGCGCCGCCTTTGACCAGGCCATCGATCATCGCAGCCAAGTAGTCGCTGCGCGATCCCCAGCCATGCACGAGCAGGATGCGCTTGGCGTTGGCGGCATTGCGCGGAGCGGCGAACTGGCGTGCCAGCACCCAGCCGCCGGCATAGGAAAGCGTCACCGGCTGCCCCGTGGCGATCACGGGCGCCGCGGCCGCGAGCGCCGCCCTCTCCTTGGCGTTCTTAGGCTTCCGGCCGGGCGTCACGCTGAAAAGCTTGAAGGCAAGCCTGCCGGCCGCCTCGGGCGAGAACGCTGCCACGCCTTTCAGCGTGTGGCGGATGACCTTGATCGCAAAGGGTGCCATAGTGGGAATCTCTTGTTATGTTCAATGCTGAACATAATTGTACAACGTTGAACAAAAATCAAGTGACGACAGAACACCATTTCCCTTGGGATCACCCCCGTTTCCGCAGCTGGATCGCGGTTGCGCGCGCCTGCCAGCTCATGCAGCAGACGGTGACGCGCGAGATCGCCCATCTCGACATCAAGCCGCCACACCTCGATATCCTGATCAACCTCTACCGCTTCGACGGCATTTCGCAGCAGGAACTGGCACGCAAACTGCTGGTGGGCCGCTCCAACATGAGCATGCTGTTGCCGCAGCTGGAAAAGCGCGGCCTGATCCTGCGCCGCGGTGACGAGAAGGACAAACGGGTGCTGCGGTTGTCGCTGACACAGGAGGGCCGCAACCTTACGGAGGCAGCCATGGAGATCCACACGGCGCTGATCGAGAAATTGCTGGACGACGAGCCGTTGGAGGACTGCATGGTGGTCACCCGATCCATGGAGCGGCTGATCGGGATACTGCTGAAAGAAGAGGACGAACTGGCCTGACGACAGGCGCAGCCGAGATCAGCGCGGCTTTTCCGTCTTGTCGCGCGACATGCCCTTCTCAGCGAGTTCCTGTTCATAAGCACCGAAGAGCTCTCCACCCTTCTCGCCGAGTTCGCGCAGATAGCTCCAGGTGAAGATGCCGGTATCGTGAAAATCGTCGAAACCGATGCGCACCGCGTAGTTGCCGGTTGGCTGCACTGAAATGATCTGCACGTTGCGCTTGCCGGGCACCGTCACCCGTTGGCCCGGCCCATGGCCCTGCACTTCGGCAGACGGCGATAGTACCCGCAGCATCTCCGCCGAGAGATCGAAGGATGCGCCATCGTTGAAGGCGACGACGAGCCGGTGGCGATCCTTGGAGACACGCAGTTCCGTCGGCCAGATTTCACTCATATTGCCTGCTCCTGTTCGCGAACGGCAAACGCGATGCCGTCCATTCGCCGTGATCCGCCTGAAAGCTTCATCGCACCTTGCTTGCTGAAACCTCCTATCCCTGATGCGGCTTTGACTTAGGGATGAGTATGCACTAGCGCAGAAATCGGCTGGCGAGAATTACCCTGCTCTTCCGATCAACACTTTGCGACAGTATGCGCCTTGACGCGAGCAGGTTCGACAACGACATTGAAAGGGCTGGGAGAAAGACGTTTTGAATACAGCCACGATAGACAGGTTCGGCGCCAGGCCGCTAGAGCAGAAGACCGTTCCAATGATCGACCCCTTCGGTCGGGCGATTACCTATCTGCGCGTGTCGGTCACCGATCGCTGCGATTTCCGCTGCACCTATTGCATGGCGGAACACATGACCTTCCTGCCGAAGAAGGATCTGCTGACGCTCGAAGAATTGCACCGGCTCTGTTCCGCCTTCATCGCCAAGGGCGTGCGCAAGCTGCGGCTCACCGGCGGCGAGCCGCTGGTGCGCAAGAACATCATGTTCCTGGTGCGTGAACTCGGCAAGGAGATCGAGGCCGGCCGGCTCGACGAGTTGACGCTGACGACCAATGGCTCGCAGCTCGCGAAATATGCCTCCGAGCTTGTCGAGTGCGGCGTCAAGCGCATCAACGTCTCGCTCGACACGCTCGACGCGGCGAAGTTCCACCAGATCACCCGCTGGGGCGACCTCTCCAAGGTCATGGAAGGCATCGACGCGGCCCAGGCTGCCGGCCTCAAGATCAAGATCAACGCCGTGGCGCTGAAAGGTTTCAACGACGCGGAGATCCCCGATCTCATGCGCTGGGCCCATGGCCGCGGCATGGACCTGACGCTGATCGAAACCATGCCGATGGGCGAGATCGAAGAAGACCGCACCGACCACTACCTGCCGCTCTCCGAGATGCGCCGGCAATTGGAACAGAGCTTCACGTTCTCGGACATTCCCTATCGCACCGGCGGCCCTGCCCGTTATCTCGAGGTTGCGGAAACCGGCGGACGGCTCGGCCTTATCACGCCGATGACGCATAACTTCTGCGAAAGCTGCAACCGCGTCCGCCTCACCTGCACCGGCACGCTCTATATGTGCCTCGGCCAGAACGACGCGGCCGACCTGCGCACTGCGCTCCGCGCCTCCGAAGACGATGCCTATTTGAGCCAGGTGATTGACGAGGCGATCGGCCGCAAGCCGAAAGGCCACGACTTCATCATCGACCGGGAGCACAACCGTCCCGCCGTCGCCCGCCACATGAGCGTCACCGGCGGCTGACCGTCCCGCACGATACCAACTTTGGATGAACAACCGGCAGGCGGCCCCTCAACCGCCTGCCGGCACCTTCTCCCTCGCCAAGCGGGGAGAAGGGAATGTGGGGCACACGCTCGTGTCCCCACGTACTCCGCACAGATGCGTCGACGGCTTGCGCTTTCCGGCGACCTACATTGGGATGTCTTGCCGCAGTGCACGCCCCCTCGCCCCGCTTGCGGGGAGAGGGTTAGGGTGAGGGGCTGACAAGCCGGGCGGCAAGCCTTGAAAGCCGCCGTCGGAGGAACAGATCAGGCCGCGTAGCTCCCGCGCCCCTGCGCCTGCGCACCCATTCCCTCCGTACCGGTGCGGAAGCGCTCGATCTTCTCGTTAAGCGCTTCCACCTGCCGGCGCAGCCCGTGGATCTCGGCGGTGTTCTCCTCGACCATCGCGGCGTTCTGCTGGGTGATCAGCTCGACCTCATGCACTGCAGAATTGACCTCGTTGAGGCCGGTGTACTGGTCGGCTGCCGAAGCCTCGATATTGCTGACGAGGTCGTGGATCGTGGTGATGTGGCTGTTGATGACGGTGAGCGCATCGCCCGTTTCCTGCACCAGAGCAACGCCGCTCCGCACCTGCGCCGAGCTTTCGGAAATCAGCCCCTTGATCTCGCGAGCAGCTCCTGCGCAACGCTGGGCAAGCTCGCGCACTTCCTGCGCCACGACGGCAAAGCCACGGCCCGCCTCGCCTGCCCGCGCCGCCTCGACGCCGGCATTGAGCGCCAGGAGGTTGGTCTGGAAAGCGATCTCGTCGATGACGCCGATGATCGTGCTGATCTTCTCCGACGAGCGATTGATCTCCGCCATGGCGTCGATCGCCTTGGCCACCACCTGGCCGGAATGCTTGGCATAAGAATTGGTTTCGCCCACCGACACCGTCGTCTTGCGCGCACTTTCCGCCGTCGTGCGAACGATCTCCGTCAACTGCCGAAGGGCACGCGAGCTTTCCTCGAGTGCGGCCGCCTGCTGCTCGGTGCGGCGTGCCAGGTCGTCAGCCGACGACGCGAGATTGCCGGTGCCACCGGTGATCTCGCCGGTAACGACACGCACGTCGGCCAGCGTCACGCGCAACGCCTCGACCGCATTGTTGTAGGTGCGGGCCATGATGACGTAGTCGGCCGGCAGGTCCTCGGCCATGCCTTCCTCGAGATTGCCGTCGGCGAGAGCGGCGAGAACATCCGAAAGCGCATTCAGCGCCTGCATCTGCTCGGCCTCGACACGGGCACGCTCCGCGGCGCGGCGCGCTTCTTCTTCTGCCGAAAGCGCACGCGCCGCCTCCGCCTCGCGCCCCAGCCGCACGTTCTCGACGGCATTGTCGCGGAACACGGCAACGGAGCGCACCATGTCGCCGATCTCGTCGCCGCGGTTGCGACCCTCGATGGCAACGTCGAGATCGCCGCCGGCAAGCCGCGTCATCGTTTCGGTCACGCGCTTCAGCGGGCCACGCAGCGTTTCGACCAGCATCAGGCCACCGATGATGGCGAGCAGCGTGCCGGCAATCATGGCGACGATCGAGACATCGGCCGAGCGCTGGCTGTCGACCTTGCCGGCTTCCTGCGCGCTGCTGACGAAACTCTCAAGTGTGGTGCTGGCGGACGCGACCAGGGCCGAGGCTTCGGCCTTCGCCGCCTGCCAGCGGCCGCCGACGTCGATCAGTGCCGCGGTGTCCTTGTCGATGTTGCCGAGCGAGGGCCCAAGCTTCGCCGGAAGATCGCGGAGAGCCGCGTTCTTGCCGCCGAGTTCCCCGAGCTTGCCCGCCGTTTCGCGAACCGCCTGGATGTCAGCCATGACCGGCTCGCGGCCCGCGGCATCGAGCTTGCGGTGCAGCTCGCTGATATGCAGCCGCGTGCTGTCGAGCCCCTTGAAGGTATCGCCCATCAGCGCGATCAGGGTCTTCAGTTGCGAAATCTCGGCATCCATGCCGACGAAGCGCTTGGCCGCCGTATCCGAGTTCTTGGCTGCCTCCTTGGCGAAGTCCGCTTCATACTTGGAGAACTTGCTGAGGATCGGCACCAGCGCGTTCTTCTTCGCCTCGCTGTCTTCGGCACCGGCAAGGATCGCCTGAACCCTGAGCGCCTGTTCCTTCACGTCGGCAATCGGCGCCTGCACCTTTTCCGAGGCAATCTTTTCGGCCTCATCGATCTGCTTCACGAGATGCGGCAGCAGCTTACCCGCCTGGTCGATTTTGGCATCCGGATTGACGGCCATCGTGACCGGCAGTCGGAATTTCTTGATGCGTTCGGCCAGGCCCTGATAGGCGGCGGCATCGAAAAGCAGCGCCTTGGCGAAGGCTTCCTTCTCGCCGGATTCCCTGCGGATGATATCGATCTGCTTGTAGGCACTGTTGCCCTGCTCGGTCATGTCGGCGAGCGCCGTTTCCAGCGATGCCGTTACCTGGTCCCGCTCGAGCTTGGTCACCCAGAGTTTGTCCGTCTGGCTGCGCATCGTCTCACCCAGCGCCAGCACCGAGGCGATCTCCGCCTTGTCCTCACCGCGCGTCAGCAGGCCGTCCAGCGTCTTCACGCCGCTTTCCTGCTCGTCGATCTGGCTCGCCAAAGCAGCCCGAGTTTCCTCGCTCGGCGCATCGGCAAAAGCCTGCAGCGCGCTGCGCAGCGCCTGGAAGTCCGAGAGATTGTTGATGGTTTCCCGCGTCACGGTCATATGGCCGTTGAGCGTGCGGGCGGTGAAGAAGCCAATGAGACCAATACCGGCAATCAGCGCCACAAGCGGAACCACGAAAAGCAGAACCTTGGTGACGATCCGCAAACGCTGCAGCAGGCGATCGATGAAAGACATTGCGCACCCCTGAATTATTCTTATGGGAAGCAGGCCCGCGCGGCGGCTTTTCTTGGTGGAAACACCGATGGGACGAGTGCCGAAGGCTCTCCTAAGCCTGGGCAGACGTCCCTGGAATGGCCACCCTGCAAGGTTACTGCGGCGCCACCCCGCCGATCGCGTCATGCGAATGGATGCGGAATTGCAGCGACGATAGGCAGCGAAACTTAAGATTCCGCGAATAAGCTCAGTTCGCCGGCGGACGTTTTAGCGGCCTGCCACAGTCTTCCGGGCAATTGAACTCGGCCGGGGCTGACCGTTCTACTTGCGCTGAAAGAAAAACGGCCGCCGCATGCGAACCCGTTTGCACAAGCCGGCAGCCAATGCTTAAACATTGGGCGATCCATCCCGTGGATTCGCCTCCCCATTCGTCGACAGCGTAGCCCGCTTTCCGGCGCCGCAGGACAGCCAGCATGCAAGCCTCCACCAATTTCCGCGGCATTCTTTTCATGTGCCTGGCGATGATCACGTTCTCCTGCAACGACGCGCTGGTCAAATCTGTCACCGGCGCGATGAATGTCGGCCAGATCATCTTCGTGCGCGGGCTGCTGACGACGCTGATGGTGGTGCTCGCCGCCTGGCAGTTTCGCGCCTTTCGGCCGCTCCGCACCCTGATGAAGCCGGTGATCCTGCTGCGCATCGCCATGGAGGCGCTCGCCTCGGTAACCTATATCTCCGCCCTCGGCCAGATCCCGCTCGCCAATGCCTCGGCGATCATGCAGGCGCTGCCCTTGGCCGTCACGCTCGGCGCCGCCCTGTTCCTCGGCGAGCCAGTTGGCTGGCGGCGCTGGACGGCGATCATCGCCGGCTTCATCGGCGTGCTGATCGTGCTTCGGCCCGGTCCCGAGGGCTTCACGCCGGCGGCACTGACCGTCGTCGCCTGCGTGTTCGTCACGGCAACCCGCGATCTCTGCACCCGCCGCATCGGCCATGACGTGCCCTCGCTTTACATCACCGTGTCGACCTCCCTTGTCACAACCATCGTCGGTGCCGTCCTCATCCAGCCGATGGGCGGCTGGCAGCCAATGTCGGCGACGACCTTCAGCCACATCGCCGCCGCGAGCATCCTGCTGATGCTCGGTTACCAGACGATCGTGCTGGCAATGCGCGCCGGCGATATCTCGGTCATTGCGCCCTTCCGCTACACCAGCCTGATCTGGTCGATCGCGATCGGCATCTTCTTCTTTACGGAAGTGCCCGATACCTGGATGCTGGTCGGCGTTGCGGTCATTATCGGTTCGGGCCTCTACACCTTCTACCGCGAGACCCTGCGCGGCCGAAAAGCGGTCGCCCAGCGCTCGCTGACCGGCCCTTTGGAATAGGAGCCGCGCGATGCCGGACACCTCACGCCGTCTGATCAGCGAACCGCTACCCGCCGTCATCCTCGCAGGCGGACTGTCGCGCCGCATGGGAAGCCCCAAGCCCGACCTTCACCTGGGTGGCCGCACGATGCTTTCGCACATCATCGAGCGGCTTCGTCCCCAGGTCACCAGCATAGCCGTCAACCTCAACGCCGAACCGGCAGACGCCGTCGACGGAAATACGCCCGTCATTGCCGATACGGTTCCGGGTTTTCTCGGACCGCTCGCCGGCGTGCTGACGGCCATGCGCCATGTGGCAGGGGCTACGCCGGAAGCATCCCATGTCTTGGTCGTTCCCACCGACACGCCCTTCTTTCCCGATGACCTCGTCGCGCGACTGATCGCCGCCTTGACCCAACGTCAACAGATTGCCGTGGCGGCATCCGTCGGCCAGATGCATCCACTGTTTGCGCTCTGGCCAGTTGCGCTCGCCGACGAGCTGGAGACCTGGCTGACGAGCGACCCGAAGCGCCGCGTCCGTGCCTTCATCGAACGCCATGCCTCGGTAACGGTCGACTTTCCTGTCACCATGACGCCGAAGGGCGCATTCGATCCCTTCTTCAACGTCAACACTCCTGCGGATCTCACCGAGGCGAAGGAATGGTTGAGTTTTTTCGAGGACAGCAGAGCATGAACGCCATGAAGATCTTCGGCATCGCCGGCTGGAAGAATTCCGGCAAGACCGGACTGATGGTGCGGCTCGTCACCGAATTGACGCAGCGCGGCTACGTGGTTTCCACCGTCAAGCACGCGCACCACGACTTCGACATCGACAAGGTCGGCGCCGACAGCTACCGCCATCGCGAGGCTGGCGCCCACGAGGTGACGATCGTCTCCGGCACGCGGTTTGCGATCATGCACGAATTGCGCGGCGCACCGGAACCGTCCTTCGAGAACATCCTTGCGCGGCTTGCCCCTTGCGATCTTGTGCTCGTCGAAGGCTACAAGCGCGAACCGATCCCGAAAATCGAGGCCCGGCGCCTGGAATCGGCGAACCGAGAGCCGCTGGCCCCCACCGATCCGCACATCTGCGCGATCGCTGCCGATCACCCGGTTGCCAATGCCGATCTTCCGCTTTTCGACCTCGACGACACCATCGCGATCGCCGATTTCGTGGAGAAGGTCACAGGGTTGCAGCGCAAAGGCGTCTGAAAGGCGCGAAGGCGCTGCAGGCTCAACGCTGCGAGGCGCGGCGATACTCTTCGGGCAGCTTCGCCAGCAACTCCTGCGCCTTCCGCATCCCCTGCGCGGCGGCCTTGGCATACCATTCGGCCGCGGCTGAAAGGTCCTGCTCCACCCCATCGCCTCTCGCATAGGCGATACCGAGAAAGAATTGCGCGTCGGCATTTCCTTGCTCCGCCGCCTTGCGGAACCACCGGACGGCAGCCGGAGCGTCAATCTCCACGCCGATGCCGTTCAGATAGGCCATGGCGAGATTGAACTGCGCCAAGGCATAACCCTGGTCAGCCGAAAGCTTGTAGAGCCGCGCCGCTTCCTTCACGTTCTTCTCTATACCTTGGCCGTTCGCATACATGACCGCCAGGTTGAATTGCCCCTTGGGATCTCCGCGATCAGCAAGCATCAGGAACCAGCGGTGCGCCACCGCGTAGTTTTCATTAACGCCGGCACCCGTCAGGTACATGGCGCCGACATTCATCTGGGCTTGCGGGTTCCCCTGTTTTGCCGCCTTCAGGAACAGCTCGAATGCCTGAGCCTCGTCCTTCTCGACGCCGCGACCCAGCATGTAGAAGATTGCCAGATCCACCTGCGCCGAGGCCATGCCCCGGTCGGCCGCCAAGCGGCACCACTTTACCGCTTCCCGATCGTCGCGCCCGACGCCGAATGCGCACACGTAGATGGTGCAGAGGAGATTTTGTGCCTGCCCATTTCCGCCACGCGCAGCAAGCCGCAGCCAGCGATCCCCCTCCTTGGTATCGACCCGCCCGGCCTCGCTGTTGAAATAGAGCCTGCCGGCATTCGTTTGTCCTTCGATGTTCCCCTGCTCGGCTGCTCGCACATACCAGTTGAGCGCCTCGGGAACGCTACGTTCGACACCGGTGCCTCTCTCGTACATGACTCCGAGATTGAACTGAGCGCGGGGTTCCCCGCCGATCGCGGCGCGCGACTCCCATCGGTAGGCCGCTGCGTCATTTCTCAGCGTGCCGTTGCCCTGCAAGTAGGCGACGGCGAGATTGTGCATGGCCGCAACCAGCCCCTGCTCTGCCGCCTTGCGATACCATTCGAAGGCCTCAGCAAGGTCGCGCTTCGTTCCACGCCCCTCCTGGAGCAGGGGCGGTGGCGTAACCTTGTTCCGCAGCCAACCGATAGTAGACGATAGCCTGCGCCTCGTCCTTCGCGACACCCAAGCCGCGTTCGTAGTGAACCCCGAGACTGAATTGGGCGGCCGGCATCTTCTGCTCGGCTGAAGGCCGATACCAGCGTAGCGCCTCGGCATAGTTCTGCCTCACGCCCTCGGCACCGTTGAAATAGATAGTGCCAAGCAGGAATTGCGCTTTCGCGTTACCCTTCTCGGCCGGCCCCCGATACCAGCCGATGGCTTTCAAAACGTCGCGCGCAACACCCTCACCTGTCTGGTAGCGTATGCCGATATCGACCTCAGCCTCGACATCGCCTTTCTCGGCGCGCTCCAGCACTTGCTCGAACGGCTGCAATGGCGCACTCGCACCATCTGCGCGCGCAGGCGACGCGAATGCCTGCGATAGCAGCGCGACAACGAACCCGATAACGATACGCTTCATCCACTCCTCCAGAGCCAGACGCATAGCTCGACAAGCCTAAGGGGGAGCTGCCGGCAACGGAAAATGGAATTCGACAAGCCGCTACTTTGCGTCGAGCAGCGGCCTTGCAACTGTCATGAGAGAAACGGCTTGGTCGAGCACGCACAATCCACCACGAGATATGGGATATGGAACGTCGCCGCGCTCGGGGAGATATCACTCGACGCAGACATTTTCCGGCGCTGACCATTTCCTGACGGACATTTTCCGCAGCCAGCCGCCAAAATCCGTCAATTCGTCGCGCCGACTGTCATTTCATCCGGGATGTCGTTTAGCCGGACGCCGTCCTTCGCTGCGCGAATGCGCTTTTCGGCGACGGCTGCGCCGAGCAGCGAGCCGCCGTCGCCGTTCACCGAGTAGCCGGCGATGCGATAACCCATGGCGCGGATCTGGCTCATCGACGAATGGGTATATTTGGCGGTTGCCCCACGGAACCAGTGCGGCGCCGGCAGGCCATGCGCCTTGATCGCCGTCGCACCGCCATCGACTTCGGCCGCAACCGCAGCCTCCGACCCGGCCGCCGCCAGACCATAGACCGAGACCTTGACGTCGATCGGCGGCACATGCATCGCGCCGTGATCCTCGATCTCGAACAGATCCGGATGCGCCTTCATCACCTCGACGACGAGGCCGTTGCGCTTCAGCCAGCGCGCGGTCACGAAGATCGTCGCCGGAATGTGGTTCTCGATCAGGGTGCCGAGGATGCGCATGTCGGTCGCGCCGCTGCAGGCATCGAGCGTCAGGGCGACGCGCGGCGCCCCGCTCTTTCCATCTGGATTGGCCGGCAGCCGCAGATCCGGCTCCACGAGCCCCGGTGCTGCGACAGCCGATTGGGTGAGCATGGCGAAGGCGAGGAACGGCAGGGCAACGGCTTTCATGGCAATCCGGAAATTAAAGAGGCTGGAGATCTGTGAAACGACGGAAACCCGCCTTTTGCGAGGCGGGTTTCCTAGAGCTATTCGGACATTCCTGCCCGAAGCTTGATCAGCGCTGTGCGACTTTGATCAGCGCTGGGCGACTTTGTTAGCGCTGCGCGACCGGACGGACCAGCGGCGTGACGCGGCGAATGGTGACGCGGCGGTTCTGCTGTTCGGCCTCCTCAGTCCGCACCTTGAGGAAGCGCTCGCCGTAGCCCTGGGTCACAAGGTTTTCCGGCGGAATACCGTAGACCTCGGTCAGCAGCGATGCGACCGATTCGGCGCGCTTATCCGAAAGCACGAGGTTCGAGCGGTCCGAGCCGACGGCATCAGTGTGGCCTTCGATGAAGAAGGTTTCACCCGGATCCTTCGCCAGAACCTTCTCCATTGCGGCCGCGACCTTGCGCATGGTTTTCGCCTGCGACATCGACACTTCGGCGCTGCCCGTCGGGAAGGTGATCGTATCGAGATCGATACGGCGAACCTTGTCGCGCAGGCGGGCCGAATGACGCACCTCGTCCATCGTGTAGACGCGCTCGACACGCTCGACCGGCGGCTCGGCCAGGAACTCGTAGTAGTCACGGTCCGGGTCGTCGGAAACGTCGGCAATATAATCACTCACCGGGATGCGCAGGCGCATCGGCGGCAGTTCGTAGCCGACGTCGATGATCGCCGGACGCGGACCTTCGTCACGCTCGGGCGCGTAGATCATCAGGTATTCGTTGCCGTCACGGTCAACGCGCGAGCGCTGCAGGATGTCGCCGTAACGGTTGTAGACGGTGACGATCCTGTAGCCGCCCGGACGCAGGATGGTTTCGCGGGTGCGGCCGCGCGGAAGTTCGTCGTAATAGGTCTCTTCCGCATCGTGGCGCAGGCGCGGACGATCGTCGCCACGCACGAAGATCTGGTCGCCGACGCCGAGGATGACCCGATTGTCGACCTGCTCGACGACCTTCACCTCGGTGATGTTGTTGGTGACGTTGTTGACGGTCGTGTTGTTGTTGATCACCGTGTTGTTGATGACGGTGTTGTTGACGATGTTGGTCGTCTCCGGAACCACGAAGACCGGCGCCTCATCGACGCGCGTGCCCTTTTCGTTGAGGTTCGCCTCAATCTTCTGCGTCAGGTCGGCCGGGGTCTCGGCGGTGATGGCAGCCTGGGATGCGGCATCGTCTGCCGGCGCCGGCGCGTCTTCTTCCTTGGCGCGCAGCTCCTCGCGCAGCTTCTGGCGCTCTTCGCGCGCCTGGTTGCCGCCGGCATTGTCGGCGTCCTTGTCGCTGTCGAGCACGGCCGCACCGTTTTCAACCGGCAGAACGACGGTCTCGTCGGTCGCCGCCGGGTCTTCGGCGATCTTCACCTTTTCTTCTTCGGTGCGGGTGTCGACCACTTCCGGAACCGGCTGCTGCACCTGCGGCTGCTGCTCGGCGGTCGCCGGCTGCTCGGTCCCCGGGACGGGTTGACCTTCGCCGGTCTGCGGCTGCTCGGTGCCAGGCACAGGCTGGCCCTCGCCGGTCTGCGGTTGCTCCGTGCCCGGTACAAGCTGGCCTTCGCCAGTCTGGGGTTGCGGCTCCGTGCCCGGCGCCGTTTCGGTCGGCGCGGGCTGTTCGCCTGCCTTCTGCTCTTCGGTCACGGGCGGCTGCTCGCCGGCCTTCTGCTCTTCGGTGGTCGCAGGCTGTTCGGCTGCCTTGCCGCCTTCCGGCGGGCATGCGGTCGATGCATCCTGACCTTCCGGTACGACGCAGGTACCGGGCTGAGCCTGCTCCGCAGCTTTCTGCTGTTCTTCAGCTGCCTTCTGCTGTTCGGCAGCCTGGCGGGCAGCTTCGTCTTCTGCAGCCTTCTGCTGTTCAGCGGCTTTCTGTTGCTCTTCGGCGGCCTTCTGCTCTTCCGCAGCCTTCTGCTCGTCAGCGGCCTTCTGCTGCTCAGCCGCCTGGCGCGCAGCTTCTTCTTCAGCAGCTTTCTGTTGTTCGGCAGCCTGGCGGGTAGCCTCTTCCTCAGCAGCCTTCTGCTGTTCAGCGGCTGCACGGGCAGCCTCTTCCTCGGCAGCCTTCTGCTGTTCAGCGGCCTGGCGAGCGGCTTCTTCTTCAGCGGCCTTCTGTTGTTCTGCAGCCTGGCGGGCAGCTTCTTCCTCAGCGGCCTTCTGTTGTTCAGCAGCCTGGCGCGCGGCTTCTTCCTCAGCAGCCTTTTGTTGCTCGGCAGCCTGGCGCGCGGCCTCTTCTTCCGCAGCCTTCTGCTGTTCGACCGCCTGGCGTGCTGCCTCTTCTTCAGCCTGGCGCTGCTTCTGCAGCAGCAGCTCTTCCTCAGACTGACCGCCGCCCTCCTGTGCAACCTCGAATGGCTTCATCAGGTTGTCGGCGACAGCGGGCGGAACCGCGACGGACACCGACAGCACCGGCAGCGCGACGGTTGCAAACAGTTTGGATCGAATCGACATTTGTCTTCCTTCCTCTTCTTGGGAGGTCCTGGTCCCGCATCCTCTTCCCAGCATATGACACGGCTAAGAATGGGTGCGAACGCGAATACTCACGGGGCCTTGACCCAAGGTTCCGGCTTTTTTGTGTTGCCAACGACACGCGCCGTCAAGTGCAATGCCCGAGCCACGCGCCGGTTCCTTGATAAGGGCTAGCGGAGGCAAGATTAACCGGCGCTGAACGCACCGTTCATGTTCATTGCGCGACCCGCCACCACAATCTGCGGTCGAAATCCTTTTCCCGGTGAGCACCTTCGCTTTCCTGTTGATTTTTACAGGAAAAGAGTACGAATATCGCCGCAACCGGAGGCAAACGCTCCGGCAGAAATTGGCATCCGTGAAAAACAAAAAACCGGATGTCGGCCAACAGAGAGGACTATCATGCGTATTTCCAAGCGGCTGGCAGCCGCCGCATCGGCTGCCGTTTTCGTGCTCATGGCAGGCTCGGCCATGGCCGACGGCGAAAAGGTCGTTATCGGCACGGAAGGCGCCTACCCGCCCTTCAACAACCTTGCAGCGGATGGCACGCTGACGGGCTTCGACATCGACATCGCCAAGGCACTGTGCACGGAAATGAAGGCCGAATGCACCTTCGTCACGCAGGACTGGGACGGCATCATTCCGGCGCTGATCGCCAAGAAGTTCGACGCCATCATCGCATCCATGTCGATCACTGCCGAGCGCAAGGAAAAGGTCGACTTTACCAACAAGTACTACAACACGCCGCCGGCAATCGTCGTGCCGAAGGATTCGCCGATCACCGAGGCGACCGAGGCAGCGCTTGCGGGCAAGACGCTCGGCGCGCAGGGCTCCACCACCCATTCCAACTATGCCGAAGCGCATATGAAGGGTGCCGACATCAAGCTCTATCCGACGGCTGACGAATACAAGCTCGACATCGCCAACGGCCGTATCGACGCCGTCATCGACGACGTCGTCGTGCTCTCCGAATGGCTGAAGTCGACAGACGGCGCCTGCTGCAAGCTGCTCGGCACGCTGCCGATCGACCCCGTCATCAACGGTGAAGGCGCCGGCATTGCCGTGCGCAAGGGCGACGACGCGCTGCGCGAAAAGTTCAACAAGGCAATCGAAGCGATCCGCGCCAACGGCAAGTACAAGGAAATCAACGAAAAGTACTTCCCGTTCGACGTTTATGGCAGCTGATTGACGGGATCCGGCGCGATTTCCTAGTGAATCATGCCGGAGAAACGTCAGTTCATGCGAAAAATGCAACGGCGGACGGCTTGCCCTTCCGCCGTTTTTGTTTGACAAGAGCCTAAAACAAAGCGCGATCGATACACACAAAAACGGCGCAAAGGGGAAACTTCTGACATGAGCGGGTTGTTTGCCGGCTTCTATTCCATCCTTTCCTGGATCGGATCGATCGTCGATCCATTCTGCGGCCCCGTCGGGGTCTTTCGTTGGCTGGCGCCCGGCACCTTGCTGGCCTGCGGCGACACAGGCTGGGGCGACGATATCGCCTACGGCTTCGTGGTTACCGCGAGCCTTGCCATCGCGACGCTGCCCGTCGGCCTGCTGATCGGCTTTTTCATCGCTCTCGGAAAGCAGTCCGAAGAGCGCACCATACGGTTGGCCGCCAACATCTACACGACGATCTTCCGCGGCCTGCCCGAACTGCTGACGCTCTTCATCGTCTATTACGGCCTGCAGATCCTCGTTCAGCAGCTGCTGGCGACGCTCGGCTACGAGGGGCCGGTGGAGATCAACGCCTTCTTCGCCGGCATGATCGCGCTCGGCGTCGTGTTCTCCGCCTATTGTTCCGAAGTGCTGCTCTCAGCCTTCAAGGCCATTCCACATGGACAATACGAGGCCGGCGATGCCCTTGGTTTGCATCGCGGCAGGACCATGCGCCTCATCATCCTGCCGCAGCTCGTGCGCATCGCGCTGCCCGGTCTCGGCAATCTCTGGATGGCGCTGCTCAAGGACACCGCCCTCGTCTCGGTGGTGGGCCTGACCGACATCCTGCGCCAGACCGGCGTCGCCGCCCGCGTTACCAAGCAAGCCTTTGAATTCTATGGTGTCGCCTGCGTGCTCTTCCTGATCCTCGCGATGATTTCCTCGATCGTCTTTGCGAACCTGGAACGCTGGACCAAACGTGCGGAGATGGGCCGATGAGCACTGTTGCAACGATGATCCCGCCGCAGGCCCCGCCTCCGGTTCCGCCAAGGCCCTATACGCTGACCCGCTTCGTCGGCAGCGTCGCGCTCGGCGTCTGGCTGGCGCTTGGCGTCGGCATCTTCCTGACCGTCGTCAATGGCTGGGACCCGGAGAAATTCGCGAAATACGGTCCGCGCTTCCTCTCCGGCCTCGGCGTCACGCTGATGCTGGTCTCGATCTCGATCGTCCTCGGCGCCCTTCTGTCGCTGCCGATCGCGTTTGCCCGCATGTCGAAGAACAAGCTCTGGTCGTGGCTCGCCTACGGCTATGTTTATTTTTTCCGCGGCACGCCGCTGCTCGCGCAGCTCTTCCTGATCTATTACGGCCTCGGCAGTTTCCGCCCGCAGCTGGAAACGGTCGGCCTGTGGTGGTTTTTCCGCGATGCGTGGAACTGCGCGCTCTTCGCCTTCACGCTCAACACCGCAGCCTACCAGGCGGAAATCCTGCGTGGCGCAATCGGGAGCGTGCCGCGCGGACAGCGTGAAGGTGCCGCCGCCCTTGGCCTGCCCGAGCGCGTCGCTTTCTGGAAGATCATCCTGCCGCAGGCGATGATCGTGGCGCTACGCCCCTACGGCAATGAAATCATCCTGATGATCAAGGGCTCGGCGATCGTCGCGATCGTCACCGTCTTCGACCTGATGGGCGAAACCCGTTACGCCTTTTCCCGCACCTTCGACTTCCAGATGTATATCTGGGCGGCCATTCTCTACCTGATCATGGTCGAGATCCTGCGCAACATCTGGAGCATGCTGGAAGCGCGGCTAACCCGTCACCTCAAGCGCTGATTCCGGAAATCACCGACGAGCAAAGCTTGGCAGCACTCTCCGTGAGATGCTGCCAAGCTTTTGTTATTTCTTACGAAAGTTTCATTTCAGGGCAAATATTAGCCCTTGATTAAGAAATCGGGCGTTTCATCATAGAGACCAACCTTTGCGAGAAGTGAGGTCCTAATGACGAACGAAATGGAACTGCAACTGAAGGGCTACGGCCTGACGACCGCTCAGATCCTCTACCACATGCCGGATCATCCAACCTTCCTCCAGACCTATGTGTGGCAGCACTACGACCTGGCACCGGACTTTCCGGAAATGCGCAGCTTCCTGAAATTCTGGGAAGAGAAGCTGGATGGACCGCTGCATTCGGTGCGCTATGTGCATCGCAAGCTGATCTCGGCGACGGAATGGCGCGCGCTCAAAGGCGAGTTCATTCTGCACTGAACCGCCGATCGAAACCGAGGAGCCTAAGGTGGCCTTCGGTCAGGCTACCGGCGTTGCGATCGGCAAGCCCTGATAACCGCGATCGCTCAGCGTTGCGGACGCTGCAGCCGATGCGCTCTCAGACATGTACCTCGCCATGCGCCAGTTCGCCTTCACGCGGCTCCCTGTGCAGCGAGCCGTAAAGGACAAGCGCATAGAACAGCAGAACGCCCAGGACCACCGGCCAGCCAGGCAAAGGGCCGAGTGCGGCATTCTCGGCGACATCGGTCCAGGACCGCACATGCCCGAAGGGTTCGCCATTGGCCGACATCTTCGGCGAGGAGATCTTCAGCGCCCAGGCCAGCAGCAGGATCAGATACATCCAGCAATAGTTGCGCTGCAGCCGCCGACAGAGCGCCTCGCGATAGGTCATCAGAAATGCCGGCTTGCGCAGGCTCTTGGCGATCGCCGCCGCCCAATTGAAGTTCGGCGCGCCGTCCGGCGCCAGGATTTGCGCGAAGTATCCGCGTTCCAACTGCCGCACGCGGGCGCGATAGACATCGAAGAAGCGGTAACGCCGCGCCTCGATCAAGAGCAGCAGCGTAATCAGCAGCATCGCGAAGAGCAGCACGCCGTGATGTGACGTCGGCGTCGACAGCGATACCGAAAGCAGCGCCGCAACTACGGTGATCGCCCAGTTCGAGGTTCGGTCGATGCGGTCGCGCCAGCCGGCCATACGGCCCATTTCACCGCGATAATAGTGCACGACCGCGTTGATCTGCTCCTGGGATGTTTGCGGCAGCGGCGGGCCCTTCGGCTCCTTGACCTCCGCACTGATGATCAGCGGACCGAGCTCGGCGGACATCGTCGTTCCTCCCGTCTTTTCTTATGCTTGCGATGATGACTCCTTTCCTCTCGCCGATAAATCCCGACGGCGTCGCAGGGCGCCGTTTTTCGTTCAAAAGGCCAATGAAAACCTATTTGTCGTCCGGATACCGATTAATCCGCTCCGGTAAACGATCGCCGACGGCGATTGCCAAAGCGCCTCTGCGGACGTAAGAAGCGCCCATGACCCAGAAGAGCACGAAAATCGACGAGGAAGCGCTGGCGGAAGCCTATAACCGCGCCCTCTCCCTGGAAAAATCCGGCAAGTTCGATGCCGCCGCCGATGCCTATGCCGAAGTGCTGGCGCTCGACCCGGAAGACCACGGCGGCGCTGCCGTGCGCCTGGCCTCGATGGGACGCGGCGAGACGCCGGTGAAGGCGCCTGACGCCTATGTCGCCACCCTCTTCGACCAGCATGCCGAAGTGTTCGACAACGTGCTCGTCGACCAGCTCGGCTACTGCGTGCCGCTCCTCGTGCGCCAGCGGCTGCAGGCGCTTGAGCTTGGCCCGTTCGATCGTGTGCTCGATCTTGGCTGCGGCACGGGCCTCACCGGCGGCGCGCTCCGCGACATGGCCGACGACATCACCGGCATCGACCTCTCCGAAAACATGGTCGAGATCGCCCATGAGAAGGATCTCTACGAGACGCTCTACGTCGCCGAAGCGGTCGATTATCTCGACGACAACGACGACGAGCCCTTCGACCTGATCGTTGCGACCGACGTGCTTCCCTACATGGGCGCGCTCGAAGCGCTGTTTTTCGGCGCGGTCGACAACATGGTGCCCGGCGGCCTGCTGATCTTCTCCAGCGAGACCCTGCCAACCGAGACCTTCGCCGGCCGCGATTTCATGGTCGGCCCGCACCAGCGCTTCGCCCACGCCGAGAGCTACCTGCGCAACCGCCTGGCCGCCACCGGTTTCGAGATCGTCGAAGTCGGCGACATCACCGTGCGTCTGGAAGAAGGCGAGCCGATCGCCGGCCATCTGGTGATCGCGCGCTTCAAGCCCTGATCACCTGCAGCTTCCTTAAGTCGTCTGCTATGTAAGGATAAAAATAGGGTGCCGCGGCGCTGAAGGCGGCGCGGCATGACCGCATGAAAAGGGCGCATCCCACTTTGCGCCCTTCCCTCTTTTCGAGAGCTATCTAACAGGTGCCACCAGTCGCACCTTTTGGCCCATAGCGACTGGGCGCCGACAAAGATCGGGCGCGGAGCCCTTACTGGTGCGCCAGCGCCGTCTTGCCCAATGAAAACTGCCTTTCGTAGAAAATCCGGACGGACAGAACGACCCCGCCAATGAGGATCGCGATCCCTGCAGCTTCCATCGCGGTCGGCCATCGAGCATGAACGACGAGACCGCCGATGACCCCAAATGCCGTTTCCGAAACGATCAATTGCGCGGCCAGTGCAACGGGCAAGGTTCGAGACGCGACATTCCACGCCCACACTCCGCATACGGTTGCCAGAAGCGCGAAGGATGTACCCCAAAGATAGAGTGAGCCGGCGGCGTGCCACCCAAAACCGAGTTTTGGAAGCTGAAAAAGACCCATCGCTGCTCCAGCCGGGTAGAAGGCCAGCATCAAGATACCTCCGCCAACGAGGATAAGCGCGGACCACACACCGGAGGGCATTTCAGGTCGGACGGCCAAGGCGGCCTGATTGGCAATCGCAAACCAGACCCACAATGCCACCGCCGCAAGCGCCAGCGGAACACCGATCCAGAAGGAACGGACGGATTCCAGTCCCTCTGCCGTGAACGCTGTGCCATTGACGAAAACAAGACCGAGCAGCACCAGCATGAGAGGCACCGTCAGGGATTGCCATGACACCGATCCCTGCCGCTGGTTGCCGACCACCATCAGAACGAGCGGAACCAAACCGAGAAAGGCGGGAGCAATCACCGGCCCAGCAAAGATGGCAGCTCCTGTCACCGTCAGGAAGTAGCCGACGTAGCCGATGAAGGCGAGCCAGATTGCTGAAAGCCAGTTTCGGAGCGTCAGGTGTTGTATCACCCCCCGATCCGAAAACAGAATAAAGAGGCCGACCAGAGCCGAGACCACATGACGGACAAGAGCAAAATCAAAGGTGGAGTAGTCGCCGATGATGAAAGGCACAACGAAGTTGAGCGAAAAGGCGAAGGCCGCGAAGAGTGCGGCAAGAACGCCTACGTAGAAACTCTTGTCCATAGTCCGGCCTCATTGGTTTTTCGGACGCTAATGCTTCCCTTCACGGTCCGCCATGCATGTGTTTGACAAACACCTTTTCCAGATTGGAAGTCGGCGCTTGAACGACCTAGCAATTGAGCGAACTGTGCCTGGAAGGGCGCGTTGGACTTCAACTTCGGAGCCAACGTCGCTGGATTAGAGCGGCTCCATGTATACGGCGTGTGTTTGGCGAGCGCAGATGTGTACCAGAATGTACGGCGGGCGGGTTTTCTCGGCAGTTGAGGCACCTGGTGACTGCTCGCGGTACGCAACTGCCAACGCCACCCTCGTCACCATTGCTGGCCTGTGCCACATAACAGCACTCTTTTCCGCTCCCGTTCCATCGGCTACACCAAAGCGAAAGCAATGGGAGTATTCGGAAAATGGCAAAGGTCGCATTCATCGGTCTCGGCGTCATGGGCTATCCCATGGCCGGCCACCTCAAGGTCCGCGGCGGACACGAGCTGACGGTCTACAACCGTACCTTCGCCAAGGCCGAGAAATGGGCGGCCGAGTTCGGCGGCCGCGCAGCGCGGACACCGGCCGAAGCCGCCGATGGCGCCGAGTTCGTCTTCTCTTGCGTCGGCAATGACGACGACCTGCGCTCGGTAACGACCGGCAAGGACGGCGCCTTCGAAACGCTGAAGGCCGACGCCGTCTTCATCGACAACACCACCGCTTCGGCCGAAGTCGCCCGCGAACTCTATGCGGCAGCGAAGGCGCGCACCGCTCACTTCATCGATGCGCCGGTCTCCGGCGGCCAGGCCGGCGCCGAAAACGGCGTACTGACCGTCATGTGCGGCGGCGATGAACCGGCTTTCTATCGCGCCAAGCCGGTCATCGAAGCCTTTGCCCGCATGGTTGGCCTGATGGGCCCGGCCGGCGCCGGCCAGATCACCAAGATGATCAACCAGATCTGCATCGCCGGCCTCGTCCAGGGACTGGCCGAAGGCATCCACTTCGGCAAGAAGGCCGGGCTCGACATCGAGAAGGTTGTGGACGTCATCTCCAAGGGTGCTGCCGGCTCCTGGCAGATGGAAAACCGCCACAAGACGATGAACGCCGGTAAGTACGACTTCGGCTTTGCGGTCGACTGGATGCGCAAGGATCTCGACATCGTGCTGGCGGAGGCCCGCCGCAACGGTGCCAAGCTGCCGGTGACCGCTCTCATCGACCAGTTCTACGGCGATGTCCAGGAAATGGGCGGCAACCGCTGGGATACGTCCTCGTTGCTCGCCCGCCTCGAAAAATGAGCCTCGGCCCGTCCTCGACCGCAGACGAGATCATCGCTCACCTGCGGTCGCTCGGCTCTGAAGACAATCTCGCCGGCATGGCGCGCTTCGGCATCGTCACCGAAGCCGCCCTCGGGCTCTCCAATGTCGAGCTGCACAAGGTGACGCGGCAGGTGAAGGTGGATCACCGCCGCGCGCTGAAGCTTTGGCAGTCCGGCATCCGCGAGGCGCGCATCCTGGCCGCGTTTACCGCCGACCCGAAAGAACTGACGCTGGAAGAGGCGCGCCGCTGGGGCGACGATTGCAATTCGTGGGAAGTGGTCGACACCGTTGCCGACCTTTTCATCGCCGCCCGCTTCGAGCGCGAACTGATCCCGGAATTCGCGGCCGACGAACGTGAATTCGTCCGGCGCATCGCCTTCGCGATGATTGCGACCGCTGCGGTCCACCTGAAGAAGGAACCGGACGCGACGCTCCTGAACTGGTTGCCGCTGATCGAGCGGCACGCAACCGACGAGCGGAACTTCGTGAAGAAGGCGGTCAACTGGGCGCTCCGACAGATCGGCAAGCGCAATTCCGCCTGCCATGGTCCTGCACTGGCGCTCGCAGAGCGCCTGGCCGAAAGCGCAAACCGCGCCGCCCGCTGGACGGGCAAGGACGCGGTTCGCGAACTTAAGAGCGACAAGGTGCTCGCGCGGCTTGGTCTCGATCAAAGCTGAGCCCGCTAGCGCAGGCGCCTCAATCCTCGGCGGATTTCGCCTGGTCGATCATCATGTAATCGAGCGGAAGCTCGGTCGTGTACTTGATCTGCTCCATGGCGAAGGCAGAAGAGACGTCACGGATCTCGATCTTGGCAATCATGCGCTTGTAGAATGCGTCGTAGGCGGCAATGTCAGGCACGACCACGCGCAGAAGATAGTCGACGTCGCCGCTCATGCGGTAGAATTCGACCACCTCGGGAAACTCGGACACCACTTCGGAGAAGCGGCGAAGCCATTCCATCGAGTGCGAGTTTGTGCGGATCGACACGAACACCGTGACCTTGGTGTTGATCTTCACCGGATCGAGAAGGGCGACACGGCGGCGGATGACGCCGTCCTCTTCCATCTTCTGGATGCGCCGCCAGCACGGCGTGGTCGAAAGTCCCACCTTCTTGGCAAGGTCGGCAACGGCCAGCGTGGAATCCTCCTGCAACAGGCGCAGGATTTTGCGGTCTAGGCGGTCCATGAAAGTCCCTCTCGAATTATTTTTCCCTCTATAGCGCGAAATTGGTGAAGATAAAGAAAATTGTTTCAGGTTGTGAGCATAAGAACCCGCTCCCGCAGGAACGGCAGAACATCGGCCTCGAACCAGGGATTGCGCTTCAGCCAGCCGGTGTTGCGCCAGCTCGGATGCGGCAGCGGCAGAATGGCGGGATCCGCATTGCGCATCGCGTAGCGCCGCCAGTCCTTTACCGTCTCCGTCATCGATTTCGGGCATTCCGGACTGATGTGCCAGCGCTGCGCATAATGCCCGATCGCCAGCACCAGCTCGACCTGCGGCATCTGATCCATCACCCGCTGCCGCCAGAGCGGCGCGCATTCCCGACGCGGCGGCAGGTCGCTGCCATGGGCGTCATAACCGGGAAAGCAGAAGCCCATCGGCACGATCGCGAATTTCGCCGGATCGTAGAAGCTCTCGCGGTCCACCCCCAGCCATTGGCGGAGCCGATCGCCGGATGCATCGTTGAACGGCAACCCGCTGCCATGCACACGAAGCCCGGGCGCCTGTCCTGCGATCAGGATGCGTGCCGTGGTCGAGATCACCGCCACCGGTCGCGGCTCATGCGGCAGGCGGTCGTCGTCGCCACGCAGCGGACTGTCGCGGCAGATGCGGCAGGCGGCAATTTCTGCTCTCAGCCGCTCCAGGTCCGGGACATCGTTCTCAGGCATTGCCGATACCCGCAAACAAGGCGGTCAGCCGCTCCAGCAGCCAGCGCCTGATGGTCTCGAGCCAACCATCGACCAAATGCGGCCCCTCGTCCGGATGGCCATTCGTGTGGCGCCATTCCTGCGGGGTCGTGAACGTGCCGACCCAGATGCCGCGCCGCTCTTTCTCTGCCCGTGCCTCTTCCGCTTGATAGTGCCCATAGCTGACCGCATACCCGGAGAGCACCATCTCACGGCCAATGTCCCGCCCGCCCGCTTCGCATGTGCCGAGGTCGCGGCCGTACCGATCGCGTCCGTGAAAACGACAGCGGACATCGCCGGCGGAAATCAGCGCCCTCAGGCGTTCGCGCGCCTGGCGGCCGCAATCCCAGGTCTCGCCGTCGCGCTCGCAGCTCTGGTCGAGTTCCGGCGCATCGATCCCCTCGATGCGAATGCGCTTGCCGTCAAGGCGAAGACTGTCGCCGTCGCTCGCGGACGCCGCTCCACGCGCCTCCCCGGTTGTGGCACGCTCCCCCACGGGCAGCTTGTCGGCGTAATAGGCGACGATCGAAAGCAGCAGAAGAATGATCCATCCGCCGAGCATGCCGCCACGGCCGGCCGATCGCGATCGCCCCGAAGACCCTCCGCCTCGCCCGCCGGTGAAGCGGTATCTCGCCCAGCCCGATTTCACGTTTCCTGCACCTTTATCGCTACGCGCGCTCCCTGATCGAACCGGGACCGCATCACAAACATCGACGATTCCAAAAACTTAGAGGCGGAACCTCATGTGCCGGCTCTCAACTTTTGGCCCATGGACACCACCGCGCCATAATGGTTGTCGAATCCTTCACACACGGCAGCAACTTCTTAAGGATTGCTCACTAGACTGCAACGAAACCATAACCTTCGCATAAGAGCATGAGTATCGCTGCCAGCACCTCGACAGATAAGATCATTGTCGACAAGTCGCGAAACCATCGAAACAAGGCCGTTTCGAGGACGGTTCGCGCGACGCGAGAGCGGCTGCAAACGGGCTCGTCCGTGCCTTCGGGCTTCGAGCGCGAAATGCTCAATCTTTACATCGATTCGGCCCTGCACGGCGCCATCGCCATACCGGTGCTCGTCGCCCTGATTGCCGCCGTCGGGGTCTATCTCTCCGGCAATCTCAGCATCATCGTCTGGGCCGTCATGACCCTTTCGGCGCATGCGGTGACGCTGGTGCTAGCGAGGAAGGCGTGCAAGAAGGACATCGTTGCCGAAAAGGTCCCGGTCTGGCGCCGGCGCTTCCTGCTCGGCCAGGTGTTGATTGGTCTTTGCTGGGCCGCCTTCGTTGCGCAGGATTGCGCGTCGTGCGGCGATGTCCGCTTCGGTTTCTTCGAGGGCACTGCCCTGCTTTTCGCGCTTGCGGCCACTGCCATGGGCACGTTCCTGCTGCGCAATGCCCTGCTCTGCACCTTCACGCCCGTGGTCGCCGCACTGGCCTTCGTCTCGCTGACGACGGGCAATCCGATCTATATCGGCCTCACGGGCATCATCTCGCTGGCGCTGCTCTTCCTCGTGTTCATGACCGATCGCATGAACCGCGCCAATGTCCACATCCTCTCGGTTCAATCGGAGAAGGATGACCTGATCGCCGAGCTCGAAGTGGCAAAGTCGATGTCGGACGAGGCGCGGCGCCGGGCGGAGGAAGCGAACCTCGCCAAGTCGCGCTTCCTGGCCTCCATGTCGCATGAATTGCGCACGCCGCTGAACGCCATTCTTGGCTTCTCCGAGGTCATGTCGACGGAGGTTCTGGGTCCGCTCAGCAACCCGACCTACAAGGAATACACCAACGATATCCACCGTTCCGGCGAGCATCTGCTGAACCTGATCAACGAGATCCTCGACCTGTCGCGCATCGAAGCAGGCCGCTACGACCTGAACGAGGATGCGGTCAGCCTCGTCGAGATCGCCGAGGACTGCGTCGGCATGGTGCAACTGAGGGCGCGCGCCAAGAACATTACCATCCACTCGCAGTTCGAACTTGGCATGCCCTCGGTCTGGGTCGACGAGAAGGCAATGCGGCAGGTCATCCTCAATCTGCTGTCCAACGCCGTGAAATTCACCAATTCGGGCGGCGAAGTCACCTTCAAGGTCGGCTGGACGGCCGGCGGCGGACAATATCTCTCGATCAAGGACAACGGTCCGGGCATCCCGGAAGAGGAAATCCCGATCGTTCTGTCGGCCTTCGGTCAGGGCTCGATCGCCATCAAGAGCGCCGAGCAGGGCACCGGCCTCGGCCTGCCCATCGTCCAGGCCATTCTCGCCAAGCACAATGGCGAATTCATCCTGCGCTCCAAGCTTCGGGAAGGCACCGAGGCGATCGCCATCCTGCCGGCCCGCCGCGTGCTCGAAAGCCTGCCGGCGGTTGAGGACGTGGCAGCCCCGATCCGCCGTCGCAAGAGTTTCGCCTGATCCATGTTCATCGAAACGCAACGCTTGAGGCTTCGGCCCTGGGAGCAGCGCGACGTCGCGCCGTTTGCGGTCGCCAATGCCGATCCGGACGTGCGCCGCTACTACTTTCCCGACGTGCTGACGCTGGAGGAAACGACGGCGATGGTTGCCGACTGCGACCGGCACCTGCGCAGGCACGGTTTCGGCTTTGTGGCCGTCGAGCGCACGGCGGACGGAGCGCTCATCGGTGGTCTTGGCCTTTCGCATGCCGGAAACGAAATTCCCGGTGGCCCGCATGTCGAAATCGGTTGGATCCTCGCCCACCCCTACTGGCGCCAAGGATATGCGCTCGAAGCGGCAAGCGCCTGCCTGCACCACGCATGGTCGGCACTCGGGCTTGCCGAGGTCATCGGCTATACCTCGCGCATCAACGAACCATCCCGCGCGCTTATGGAAAAGCTCGGCATGCGCTCGGATCCGGCGGAGGATTTCGATGACGTGACGATGCCGGAGGGTAATCCGCTGCGCCCGCACGTGCTCTATCGGATCACGCCGAACGATCGGCGGTAGCGGATCAGTTCATGAAGCCGTCGAAGATCACGACGTAGCCGGCATAGACGCCGTTGGCGATGATCAGGCAGAGGCAGGCGAAGGAGCCGAGGTCCTTGGCGTTCTTGCCCATTTCCGAGATTTCCGGCGAAACGCGATCGACGATCTCCTCGATTGCCGTGTTGATCGCCTCAAAGGCCATCATCAGCAGGAACAGGATCGCCATCGCCACAAACTGGAAGAAGGTCGCGCCGACGATGGCGAAGGCAACCATGGCGATGCCGAAGGCGATCAGTTCATGGCGGAAAGCAGCTTCGCTGATCAGCCGTTTCGCGCCGCCCAGCGAATAGCTGGCGGCAGCGAAGAGATGCCGAATGCCGGTCTGCTTCTCGACGGGACTCGTCTGTCCGATGCGGTGCGTGGTGTTCTTGGCGTCCATTTCTTCTCGACAAGGCTTGAAACTGCGCTTGCTTCGACATCGTGAATGAGGCGAATGCAAGGCGTTTGCCGGTTGCAGGCGTCTGCTGCATGTTTCCTTAGATTCCATCCGACTTAAGGATGAAAACATGCGGCACTTCAAAGTGCTGCAGCGACCTTTGCGCGTCTGACGAGACGCGCGGCGCTGTCAGACAATAGTTAGGGCTGCATGTGCGCTTTGGATAGGCGAGAAGCACGCGGCCATCAAGGCCCGCCACACGCGGGAATAGCGCCCGCGACAGGCTTTGGACAGCAATCGGCCGGCTTTGCCGTGAAAGCCGGCCGTATCTTGATTATTCCTTGTTGCTGACGCCAGCCTGCGCGAAGGTCGCCATGCCGCTGTGGCAGGCCGCCGCCGCCTTGACGATGCCGGCGGCAAGGGCCGCACCCGTGCCCTCGCCGAGCCGCATGCCGAGCGCCAGCAGCGGCGTCTTGCCGAGCTTCTCGATCGCGCGGATATGGCCCGGTTCGCCCGAGACGTGGCCGATCAGGCAATGGTCGAGGGCTGACGGATTGGCCGCCTTCAGGATTGCCGCTGCCGCAGTCGCCACGTAGCCATCGATGATGACGGGCACCTTCTGCACGCGGGCCGCGAGGATCGCGCCCGCCATCGCCGCGATCTCACGGCCCCCGAGGCGGCGCATCAGCTCGAGCGGGTCGGAAAGGTGATCGCGATGCAGCGCCACTGCCTTCTCGACAGCGGCGATCTTGCGCTTCAGTACCTCGCCTTCGGAACCGGTACCCGGACCGACCCATTCCTCGGCCGTACCACCATAGAGGCCGAGATTGATCGCCGCCGCAATGGTGGTGTTGCCGATGCCCATCTCGCCGATGCACAGCAGATCCGGGCCGCCGGCGATCGCCTCCATGCCGAAAGCCATGGTGGCAGCACAATCCCGCTCCGAAAGTGCCGCTTCCTCGGTGATGTCGCCGGTCGGATATTCAAGTGCCAGGTCGAAGACCTTGAGGCCGAGGTCGTGGCTGACGCAGATCTGGTTGATCGCAGCACCACCGGCGGCGAAATTCTCGACCATCTGGGCCGTCACGGACGACGGGAACGGGGTAACACCCTGACGGGTGACGCCGTGGTTGCCGGCGAAGATCGCCACCAGCGGCCGGTTAACGGCCGGCGCCTTGCCGGTCCAGGCGGCGAGCCAGAAGGCGATTTCTTCAAGACGTCCGAGCGCGCCCGGCGGCTTTGTCAGCTGTGCGTCCCGCTCGCGCGCCGCGACCAGCGCTGCCGCATCCGGCCCCGGCAGGTTACGCAACAATTCGCGGAAATCATCAAACGGCAGACCGCTGGCACTCATGCTGGGAATCCTTGCATATCGTGAATCTACGCTCCTCATAGAGGGCGTCGAATATTCGGGCAACGGCATTTGCGCCAATCGGCGTCGCCGGAGCATGATCCGTCACGGGACGGACGATTCGACGCACGGCGTTTTGCATGCTCACCCTGCTCTCACTTGCGGGCGGCGGTGACATCTGCGATTGCGGCTGAGGGCCGGATCTTTGGAGGAGCCATGGGCTTTCTGGGCGATTTCTGTGACGACGTGGCGCGCTCGATCGGCTTCCTGAGCCGCATTCCCATGCCGGGACGCCACTTCGTCGGATATGACGGACGGCTGGACCGGGCCGTGCGCGCCTTCCCGCTCGCCGGCATCGTGATCGTCCTGCCCTCCGCAGCCGCTGCCAGCGCGATGATCGCGCTGCATGTGAGTTCGCTTTTTGCCGCCTTCGTCGTCGTCGCCATCCAGGCGCTGCTGACCGGCGCACTGCACGAGGACGGACTCGGCGACACGGCCGACGGCTTCGGCGGGGGACGCGACCGCGACGCGGCGCTCGCGATCATGAAGGACAGCCGCATCGGTACCTATGGCGCCGTCGCGCTCATTCTCTCCTTTGGCCTGCGCGTCTCGGCGCTCGCCTCCATCCTGCCGCTGTTCACGCCGCTTGGCGCCGGCATGGTGATCCTTGGTGCTGCAGCGCTCAGCCGCGCCGCCATGGTCTGGCACTGGTCCAGCCTGCCGCCGGCACGCAGTGGCGGTGTTGCAGCTTCCGCCGGCGTACCGGAGCCGGGAGCTGGCCGCTTCGCCCTCGGCTTTGGTCTTCTCGCCGCAATGCTGCTCTTCTATTTCGCCAAGGTACCGGCCTTCGGCCTGATCGCAACACTCCTCGCCTTCCTTGCCACTGTCAAAGGCTTCGGCCGGCTCGCAGCCGCCAAGATCGGGGGACATACGGGTGACACGATCGGTGCCACGCAGCAGCTCACGGAAATCGCAGTGCTCGGCGCCCTTGCGCTGACGGTTTGAAAGATCGATATATTCCGGGAAAAACTGGGCAACGCCATGGAATCTCCCTGCATTCTCGTCTGTTCCATCGATGACAAGACCGGCTATTGTTTCGGCTGCGGCCGCACGCGTGACGAGATAGGCCGCTGGACGCTCTACACCGACGCCGAACGGCGGGCGATCATGACCACGCTGCCCGACCGGCTAGAGACGGTCGAACGCAAGCCTCGGCGCGAAACGCGCCGCAGCCGCATGGCGAGGGAACGCGGAGAAGCATGACCCGTCTCGCCACCCTGCTCTCGATCCTGGCCATTGGGCTCATCCTGCTGATCGTCAACCACGATGCCGGCCGCACCATGGGCCTTGCCAACGACGATTTCGGCCGGCTGGTCTCGTTGGGTGCGATCGCCACGCTGATCGGCGCCGGGGTCCTGCAAAGCCGCCGCCGTTTCGGCGAAGGGCTGCGCCAGGTCGCCATCTGGCTCCTCATCACGCTCGCCCTCGTCTCGGCCTATGTCTACCGCTTCGAACTGCAGGGCTTCGGCAATCGCCTGCTCGCCGGCCTCGTTCCCGGCCGCGCGACCGTGATCACCGACAGCGAAGGCCGGCAGGAAGTGGTGCTGCACAAGATGCTGAACGGTCATTTCGAAACCAGCGCGACGGTCAACGGCAAGGACATCAACATGCTGGTCGATACCGGCGCCAGCAGCATCGCGCTGACCTACGAGGATGCCGAGCGGATCGGCCTTGATCCGGAAAACCTCAGCTACATCGTCACCGTCATGACGGCGAACGGCCGGGCGCAGGCGGCACCCGTCATGCTCCAGGAAATCTCCGTCGGCCCGATCACCCGGCGCAACATCGGCGCGACCGTGGCCGCCAAGGGGCGGCTCGACCAGAGCCTGCTCGGCATGAGTTTCCTGTCGACGCTGGAGATGCTGCAGATGCGCACCGACGAGCTGCGCCTGCGCGACTGAGCCACAGGCGTCAGAACAAACCGCAGCGGCGCCTGCCGTCAGTTTCTGAGCCGGTAGCCGGTGCGGAAGATCCAGGCGAGGATCGACATGCAGGCCGTCAGGAAGGCGAGGATGATCACGGCGCTGAAGATCGGGTTGACGTCGGAAACCTCGAAGAAGCTCCAGCGGAAACCGCTGATCAGATAGAGCACCGGATTGAAGTGACTGACCGCCTGCCAGAAGGGTGGCAGCATCTTCACCGAATAGAAGCTGCCGCCGAGGAAGACGAGCGGCGGGATCACCAGCATCGGGATCAGGTTCAGCTGCTCGAAGTCCTTGGCCCAGATGCCGATAATGAAGCCGAACAGGCTGAAGGAAATGGCCGTCAACACGAAGAAGAACACCATCACGAACGGATGCGCGATCGTCAGGTCGACGAACAGCGAAGCCGTCAAAAGGATGATCGTCCCGATCATCAGCCCCTTGGTCGCCGCCGCGCCGACATAGCCGAGCACGATCTCGACCATCGACACCGGCGAGGACAGAACCTCGTAGATCGTGCCGGTGAATTTCGGGAAATAGATGCCGAAGGAGCCGTTGCCGATGCATTGCGTCAAGAGCGTCAGCATCATCAGGCCGGGCGTGATGAACGCGCCGTAGGAAACGCCGTCGATCTCCTGGATGCGTCCGCCGATCGCGGCGCCGAAGACGATGAAATAGAGAGAAGTGGAGATGACTGGCGACACCACGCTCTGCAGCAGGGTGCGCCGGGTACGGGCCATCTCGAAGAAATAGATCGACTTGATCGCTTCGATATTCATCGCCCTGCCCCCACGATTTCGACGAAGATGTCTTCCAGCGAGCTCTGCCGCGTGGAAATGTCCTTGAGCCGGATACCGGCTTCGGCGAGGGCCGCCAGCAGAGTGGTAATGCCGGTGCGTTCAGCGCTCGTGTCGTAATCGTAGATCAGACAGTGCCCATCGCCCTCGAGCGTCAGATTGTAGCTCGACAGCGTTTCGGGAACGCCATCCAGTGGATTGGCGAGATCGACCCGCAACTGCTTGCGCCCGAGCTTCGACATCAGTGCCGCCTTGTCTTCGACCAGCAGGATCTTGCCGCCGTTGATGACGCCGATGCGGTCGGCGATTTCTTCCGCTTCTTCAATGTAATGCGTCGTCAGGATGATGGTGACGCCGGAAGCGCGCAGCCGCTCGACGACCTCCCACATGCTCTTGCGCAGATTGACGTCGACGCCGGCTGTCGGTTCGTCGAGGAAGAGGACCCTCGGTTCGTGCGACAGCGCCTTGGCGATCAGCACGCGCCGTTTCATGCCGCCGGAGAGTTCGCGCAGCATGTTGTCCTTCTTGTCCCAGAGCGACAGGTCCTTCAGCACCTTCTCGATATGGGCGGGGTTCGGCTTCTTGCCGTGCAGGCCGCGGGAGAAGGAGACCGTGTTCCACACGGTTTCGAAGGCGTCGGTCGTCAGTTCCTGGGGTACGAGCCCGATCATCGCGCGCGTCTCGCGAAACTCGCGCACCACGTCATTGCCGCCAACCGTCACCGTTCCGCCGCTCGGATTGACGATGCCGCAGATGATCGAGATCAGCGTCGTCTTGCCGGCGCCGTTCGGCCCGAGCAGCGCCAGGATCTCGCCTTCCTCGATATCCAGGCTGACGCCCTTCAGCGCCTGAAAGCCGGAGGCATAGGTCTTCGACAGATTGGAAACGGAAACGATAGGCGCCATGAAGCAGATCCGGATGCGGGGGGCAAAGTCGGCAGGTTTCGCCTATATGGGACAATTGATTGCGATTTGCAGCCTACCGGATGGAAAAAACAAGGTGACGCTTTGTCAATGCGGCTGCGACAGGCGAGCTGCCGTCCCCGCGCCGCCGCCCATTTGCGAAGGTTTGCGCGCCACCAGCCGGTCATGGATGAGCATGCCCGCAACCATCGCCGCGACGAAAAGGAACGTCGACGGCAAACCGAGCGACAGCGAAGCGAGCGCCGGGCCCGGGCAAAGCCCCACCAGCCCCCAGCCGATGCCGAAGATTGCCGCGCCGACAATCAGTCGCCTGTCGATAACCTGATTGTCCGGCAAATGGAAGGTTTCGTCGAACAAAGGATGCTTGAGCCGGCGCGTCAGCAGGACACCGAGCGCGGAAACAAAGACGGCGCCGCCGAGCACGAAGGCAAGGCTCGGGTTCCAGTTGCCGGTGATATCCAGAAACGCCCGCACGCGTGCCGGATCGAGCATGCCGGACAGCGAAAGACCAAAACCGAACACGAGGCCGGAGACGAGCGTCGCCGCGAGGCGAAAGAAGGCTCCGTTCATGCAAGCAAGCCCATGACAAAGACCGTGACGATCGCCGCGGTCATGAAGGTCGCAACCGCCGCAATCGAACGTCGCGACAGCCTTGCAAGACCGACGACGCCGTGGCCGCTGGTGCAGCCGGAGCCCATGCGGGACCCGAAGCCGACCAGCAGCCCGCCAGCCACCAGAAGCGGCCAAGAGGTTGTGACCGTCACCACCGGCCAGGCGCCGACGACGAGGCGAAAAAGCAGCGGCCCCGCCATCAGTCCCAAAACAAACAACATGCCGGTAGGAACCTGCGCGCCCTGCAGCAGACGTCCGACGATACCGCTGATCCCGGCCACCCGGCCATTGGCCACCATCAGGATCGCTGCCGAAAGGCCAATCAACAGCCCACCCGCCAGCGCATTCTCGTATTCATTCATGTTTTGGAACCATCCCGACAGAAGATCTGATAGAGCGCGCCAACCAGACGCGCCACCTTGTCGTGACTAAGCCGATAGAACACTTGCTTGGCCTGCCGACGGGTCGAGACAATGCCGGCATCACGCAACACCGTCAATTGCTGCGAGAGGGTCGGCTGGCGAATGCTCAGGCTCTCTTCGAGTGCCGCCACCGAGTGCTCACCCTCCAGCAAAGCACTCACGATCAACAGACGATTTCGATTGGCGAGAGTTCTCAGTATTTTCGAAACTTCGGCAGCGTGCACGGCCATATCCGTGCGCACCCCCGGAAATTGCATAACAGTTCCCATAACTTCCTCCTGTCGTTGCCCTAGGAGTGAGTGGAGCCCCAATGCTTGCTGCGGTTTGCCGACTACTATCCGTGATTGTTATACGAAGTAATATATTATCGTATTACTTATTAATAAACCAGACGAAACAAGACAGCGCGATCAACCCTAGTCCCCCTGGCCTGTCCGTTGACTGTCAAATCATATAGAAAATTCAGATCGTTACAACGAGACCGCAACAGGGATGAAAACGCCATATTTGGGGCAACCGCCCGGACTATCTCAGGCAGCGGTAAAACTTCTGGTATAGTGATCTCAAATACGAGCCTGCGACGACACTTCGGCCCCCGGCCCGAACGCCCGAAACTGCATTTCGGCGGAGGGTAAACGCCGGCGCAAATGCAGGCATCATCCGTTATCCGGCGAAAGATCTGCGAATGAATCGTCGCCAATCCCGTTCCCTCGTCACGAAACGGTGATGGTCTTCGAGCAATTTGCTCGCGCGGCGCGATATCGCCCTTTTGATTCGCGCTCGTGATTTGCACGCCGGAGCCTCCCCCTTTTGCTCCGCTTGTTGGGCCGGCCTCCCCGCCGGCCTCTTTTTTTGCCGCATGCCATTTTCGCAGCCGCCAGCAGGAAGGTCCCGCACGCCACGTCAGTCGCAGTGACGGTAGCCGGTCTTGCGGGTTCTCAGATCGAAGTGGAAATGGTCCTTGTGGAACGGGTCGCTGCCCGGCCCGAGCACGGTGTTGAAATATTTGCAGCTATCGGAGCGCACAGCCTTCAGGAGGCCGCGTTCGCGGAACGCGAAGAAGCCCTTCTTGCGGACATCGATTTCCTTGCCGTTCTTCAAGACAAACTTGCCGACATCGATGGCGTTGCCGTGCGCATGTTCGGACATCGGATTGCCGCGGCGGGAATTCATCGTGCGGCAGGAATAACCGCCGAGCGGCTTGATCGTCTTGACGCCCGACCAGTAGCGGTAGCGGGACGACGGCGCGAGTTCGTACTTCACCCACTTGGCGAAGGCTTCCGTCACCTCGCAATTGAGCTTGACCGCCGGCTTCACGCCAATACCGCCGGAGAGACCGCTGAGCTCGATCGGGTAGTCGATGCCGCAGGACGGCCCGTTGCTGATGCGCGGAATATCACGGAACACCACGCCGAGTTTCTTCAGGCGCTGGCGGCAGGCAATCTCGGAAGCCGGCATTTCGCCGGTGTAGTCGGGCGCCGACATCGGATTGCGCACGCGCGGCAGGAAGGCGACCTGCTCCGGCTCCTGGGTCCGCTGAATGGCGCGTCGCTCTTCCATGGCGCGTGCACGCTGCGCATCTTCGGCTGCAGCCTTCTCGGGAGAAAGCGGCGGCAGGTCCGGATCGTAGCCAAGGTTCGCCTCGTCCGCAGGCGCAGCCCCGGACGCCCCGCCGAGCTGGCGCACATTGTCTTCGCCGATGCCGTCGACGACCGGCTGGCTGGCATTGCCCTCGGCGATCTCGTTGCTCTGCTCTTGCGCCAGGCCGACGACCGGCTGCTCGACGCCGAGCATGGCATCCATGTTGACGCCTTCATCGGGAATGGCCGTGGAACCCGCATTCGCCGGCTGCGCACCGGAGGAGACCGCCTCGTCGCTATCGATCATCGGCAGCGAGCGCCGCGTTTGTTGAGGCGCCGCCTGCGCCGGTGCAACATAGTCCGGATTGCCGTTGCCCGTCGAAGCCGATGTTGCAGCGGGATAGGCCGCCACCTCGTCTTGCGGCACCGCGTCGACCGGCACGGGCCCGATCGAACCGACCCGGGAGCCGCCATCGATGCGGCCCGGCGGCGAAAGCGCGTCGTCGGTCGAACAGGCGACAAGCGATAGTGTCAGAACGAGTGCCGTCAGCGGGCGATGGAGACGAGTAACATACGCCATACCGGACTGCGCCTTCCTTCGGGCGGTCAGCAGACCACCACTCATCACCCCACCGCCCCCGCAACGGCGTACCCAGAGGCACGCAAGGATCGCTGCAGCACTTCGAATTGCTGCCTTTCGCCTGTGTCGCAAACCGGGCACAGCTGTCGAAAGACCTGATTTCGGGGGCATTTTATTCAAATACGGTAAACGAAGCCTTGCGTCCGATACCCGCGATCAAGGGTGCGGATGCTTGCCGTTCCGACTGACCGCCGATAGCAAGAAGCCCGCGTCTTCGTCAGACGCGGGCTTCAAGTTTTCAGCTACGGATCCGCTGGATATCAGCGGCACTCGCCGCGATGCACGACTCGGAAGCCAGCACCGCCAGCCTCGCAGGCGTTCGAGAAGGTTTGCACGCGGCCGCCGCGCTGGCCGCAGACCGGCGCGAATTCGCGGGTGCAGAACTGGCCTTCGGAGGGACGGTCATCGTCGCGACGGCATTCGCCGCGGCCGATCACCTGGAAGCCCTCCGAGCGCGCCTGGCAGGCGTTCGAGAAGGTCTGCGTGCGCCGTCCGCGCTGGCCGCACACCGGATTGTACTCCATGGTGCAGGCCTGCGGTTCGCGATCCGGCGGGCGATAGTCCGGACGGCATTCGCCACGGTGGATCACATTGAAACCGTCGGCCCTTGCCTGGCAGGAATTAGGGAAGGTGCGCATGCGATTGCCACGCTCGCCGCACACGGGCGCATATTCCATCGTGCAGACCGGCGGGCGGGTCGGCCTCGGCCCCGGACGAGGCTCGTCGACGACCACCGTACAGGCCGAGAGGAAGCCGAGCGCCAGCATCAGCACGGCGATCGGGCGCGTCAGAAGCAGTTTGAGAAGTGCCATGGATGTCCCCTCTAAAGCGGCGGTCAGCAACCGGAGCGACGCCCCGTCGAACACCTCCCGCATCTCGCGTATCTATCCGCAGCTATCGTAAGGTCAAGACTGTGCGGCCTGCTTTGCACGGCAATCACGGACGCAGGTTGCGGGGGCACTGCCCGGATCACGGAACGATGTGGAGCTCGATTGCAGCCGCGCGACATTTCTTCTTGTCAGCGCACAAGGCCCGCGTGGTATCGCCACGCGGGCCTTGTGCGATTCCAGACTATAGCGATCAGGCGGCGCGGCCGTAAGCCGAGTGCGATGCCGAGGACTGCAGCCGGAACTTCGTCAGCAGCGACTTCAGTTCCCGGCTCTCGGCAGCCAGCGTCTGGCTTGCGGCAGTCGTTTCCTCGACCATCGCGGCGTTCTGCTGGGTCATCTGGTCCATGCTGTTGACGGCGACATTGACCTCCTGCAAGCCGGTCGCCTGCTCGCGCGCGGCGGTCGCGATGGAGGCCACCTGTTCGTTGACCCGATTGACCAGCGTCTCGATCTCCGTCAGCGCTTCGCCGGTCGACCGGACCAGTTGGACACCGGCACCGACCTCGCGCACCGACGCGCCGATCAGTTCCTTGATTTCCTTGGCGGCACCCGCCGAGCGCTGCGCCAGTTCACGCACCTCCTGCGCGACGACGGCAAAGCCACGGCCGGCCTCGCCGGCGCGCGCTGCCTCGACGCCGGCGTTGAGCGCCAGCAGGTTCGTCTGGAAGGCGATCTCGTCGATCACCCCGATGATCTGGCCGATCCGGCCGGACGAGCCTTCGATCCGCCCCATGGCGTCGATGGCATTGCGCACGATGCCGCCGGACTTGGCAGCGCTCGCCTTGGTCTCGTTGACCATGTCGCGCGCCTCGTTCGCCCGCTCGGAAGCGTGGCGGACCGTCGAGGTGATCTCGTCAAGTGCTGCCGCCGTCTCTTCGAGGGCCGCTGCCTGCTGCTCCGTCCGGCGCGAGAGATTGTTCGCCGCTTCCGAAATGTCGCCGGCGCTGGCGGTGACGATCTCGGTAGAGTGCGAGATGGAGCCGATGACATCGCGAAGCGCGGCAACGGCCGTGTTGAAGTCCTCTCTCAGCTTGCCGTATTCCGGCGCGATATGGCCGATCTCGGCGGTCAGGTCGCCGCTTGCCAAGAGCTCGAGCGCGGCACCGACGGTCTCCATCGCATCCGCCTGCGCTTCCGCCGTTGCCCGCTGGCGCTGCTCGTTGCCGCGGCGCTCGGAACTCAGCCGCTCCTGCTGCTCGGCCTCGCGTGAACGCAGTTCCAGCCGTTCGCGAAGGGAATCGCGCAGCACCACCAGCACCTTGGCCATCTGGCCGATCTCGTCGCCGCGGTCCGTCTCCGGCACCTCAGACGAAAGGTCCTCATCGGCGATCGCCCGCATCGACGCCTTCAGCTTCTCGACCGGCTTGACGACGCTGCGCACGATCGCAAGCGCCGCCATCAGAATGGCGAGTGCGGCGGCGGCGAGGATGCCGGCGACCTGCCAGGCGCGTTCGCGGAACATCGCCGCCAGGTCGTCGGCATAGACGCCGGTACCGACCACCCAGCCCCAGGGCTTGAAGCCGGCAACGTGCGAATATTTCAGCACCGGCGCGTCAGCGCCCGGTTTCGGCCAATAGTAATCGACGAAGCCCTGGCCACTCTTTTCGACGGTCTTGACGAACTCGACGAAGAGGTGCTTGCCGTTCGGATCCTTGTTTTCGGTGAGGTCCTTGCCGTCGAGCTCGGGCTTGATCGGATGCATCACCATGGTCGGATGCATGTCGTTGATCCAGAAATAGCCGTTGCCCTGGTAGCGCATCGCCTTGATCGCCTCGAGAGCGCGTTTCTGCGCCTCCTCACGCGAAAGCGTGCCGGCCACCTCCTGCTTGTGATAGGCGTCGAACACCGCGATCGCGTTCTCGTCCATTGCCGCGAGCATCGCCTTGCGCTCGCCGACGAGTTTGTCCTGCGCCTGAAACAGACCGAATGTCAGCGCTGCTGCCATGGTCAAAAGCGCAAATGCCACCAGCGCGTAGAGACGCGCCGAGATCCTGAATTTCTTCATTGCCAATCCCCTGCCCCTTCGGCGCTCTCGGCGCCGCCCCTTCGCAACCTGGCCGCCGCCGGCATGGCCGGCCGCACTCCAAGAGCCTGCAGGATAGGGAAAGGTCTTTGCAAAGCCCCTAACAACCGATCCCTAAATTTCACATTTCTCAAGCACCCCTTCGAAAGTCTAACGCGACAGCACGGCGCGATGCTGCTCGCATTTGTGCGGCGGCGGGCCTTCCCTCGGCAAGCGCGGTCGGGTTACATCTTTCATCCAACAGGGAGACAGGCCGCATGACCGAACAGACCAAACCGACCGGCGAGCTGACCTTGCGCACGCTCGCCATGCCCGGCGACGCCAATGCGGCCGGCGATATCTTCGGCGGCTGGGTGATGGCACAGATGGACCTTTCCTGCGGTATCCGTGCGGCCGAGCGCGCCCGCGGCCGTGTGGTCACCGCGGCAGTCAAGGAGATGGCCTTCGCGCTTCCGGTCAAGATCGGCGACACGCTCTGCATCTATACCGATGTCGTCAAGGTCGGCCGCACCTCGATGACGCTCAAGGTCGAGGCCTGGGCCCAGCGCTATCTCTCTTCGCATCGCATGGAAAAAGTGACGGATGCGATCTTCGTCATGGTCGCGCTCGACGAAAACGGCAAGCCCAAGCCGGTGCCGGCGGAGGAATAGGAGCGGCCGCCGTGGATCAGGTTCCGACCAACCCGGAAATCTTCCCGCATATCCGCACCGTCATGGGCATGGTCGTCAGCCTGAGCCTGGCGAGACTACTCAGCGGACTGGCGCTCTTCGTGCAGCACCCCGGCAAGACGCGCGTCTATTGGATCCACCTCGGCTGGGTCCTGTTCATGTTCGTGTTCCTCGTGCATTTCTGGTGGTGGGAGTTCCACCTGCATTCGCTCGCCGTGATCGACGTCAGCGTCTACCTGTTCGTCATCCTCTATTGCTGCGTCTTCTTCTTCCTCTGCGTGATGCTGTTCCCGACGACGCTCGAGGACTATAGCGACTACGAACACTATTTCATGTCGCGCCGTGCCTGGTTCTTCGGTTTCCTCGCGCTTGCCTTTGCCGTCGACCTCGTCGACACCGCGCTGAAGGGCAAGCAGTATTTTGCCTCCTACGGTCTCGAATACCCCGCCCGCAACACCGCCTATATCCTCTTCTGTATCGCCGCCGCCTGGACGGCGAATCGGCGCTTCCATGCCGCCTTCGTTGTCGCTGCTGTCGCCTATCAGCTTCTCTGGATGTATCGGGCCTTCGACCTCCTGGATTGAGACCGTCGATCGGATCGTCTGCGGAGGTTTTCCGCCTGGGGGTGCACCTCGCCCCTTGATCCCGAGGCGAGGCGATGCTTTATCCGTTAGACATATTTGAATCTCGCATCATGGCACGTCGGGGGACTGTCGCATCATGGAAATCTTTACCGCCGCCGGTCTGGCAGCGCTTCTGCAAGTCATCGTCATCGACCTCGTTCTCGCCGGCGACAACGCCGTCGTCATCGGCCTTGCCGCGGCCGGGCTGCCGACGGAGCAGCGCAAGAAGGTCATCCTCGTCGGCATCATCGCGGCAACCGTGCTGCGCATCGCGCTCGCCAGCGTCACGGTCCAGCTCCTGGAAATCATCGGCCTTTTGCTCGCCGGTGGCATTTTGCTGCTGTGGGTCTGCTGGAAGATGTGGCGCGAAATCCGCGAGCAGCAGGCAGCGCACGCGGCAGGCGAAAGCGGCGTTGGCAGCAATGCGCCCCAGAAGACCTTCATGCAGGCGGCCATCCAGATCGTCATCGCCGACATCTCGATGTCGCTCGACAACGTGCTGGCCGTCGCAGGCGCCGCCCGCGAACATCCGACGATCCTGGTTATCGGCCTTGCGCTTTCGATTGCGATGATGGGCGTGGCAGCCGGTTTCATCGCCCGGCTGCTCAACCGTTATCACTGGATCGCCTATATCGGCCTCGCAATCATCCTCTATGTCGCGCTCGACATGATCTATCGCGGCTGGGTCGAGGTCTGGCCGCACGTCGCGCCGGCCGTGGCAGCCATGGTCTGACGCCAGCGCGACGCGCTGCAGACCGTTAACAATGCAAAAGGCAGGGCTTGGGCCCTGTCTTTTTGTTTGCAGCGGTCTTAACCGCTACAGCGGCCGGACGCCTCTTAGCCCTTGAAGATGAACGAGGCGCCTAAGGCGATCAGGGCGAAACCGACCAGATGGTTCCAGCCGATCGACTCCTTCAGCCAGAAAACCGAGAAGGCGGCAAAGACCAGAAGCGTGATCACCTCCTGCATCGTCTTCAGCTGTGCGGCGGAATAGACCTGATGGCCGATGCGGTTGGCCGGCACCGCCAGGCAATATTCGAAGAAGGCAATGCCCCAGCTTGCCACGATCGCCATGTAGAGCGGTGACGACGTGTATTTCAGATGCCCATACCAGGCGAAGGTCATGAAGACGTTGGAAAACAGGAGCAGAAGAATCGGCCAGAGATAGGCCGGAGAGAGAGTGAAGGACATAGAGAACCTCGGGGCGCGAATCATGCTCCGACGATGCCCCGCAGCCCCGTCCGGGCGCAAGTCCTGCCGGCCTTCCATTGGCTCAAGTGACGCCTCGGAGCGAGCCGATACGGGATTTTCTGCCGGTCAGGGTGTCGAATCGACGACGAACCGGCATTTTTTCCGTCATTTAGCAAGTCATGCCCCAATATTTTACGGGTTTTGCCACAATTTTGTACTGGCGCATGAGCAATGTCGCTCGACTGTCCGACGGGACAGGCAGGGGAATACCACACTTCGAAACGGCGGTTGCCGTGAAGTTGGCTCCGCGCCTTGCGCGCGGTTCGCCGACACGCCGATGCTGCGTATCAGACGCTGGGCACGCGCATGTCCGCTGAAATTTCCCATGGGAACATTGGAAACAGTTGAGCAACCGGGTGCCATGCCGGCGATCGCCAGGCCGCCCCGACCGTTCGCACCCAGCAACTTGTCAAGGAGACCTGACCATGAAGGTCCTGGCGTTTCTTGCGGCTGCCTATGTCGCGCTCCTATCGCCATCTCTTACCAGCGCGGGCATGCTTGCCCAGGCGCAGCAATACAAAGGCCTGCACGAGGTGAAGAACAACAAGACCCTTCGCGCAGCGCTCGGCATCAACCCGGCACGTACCCCCTGGTGCGGCCATTTCATGGGCATGGTTGCCCGCAAGTCCGGCCGCAGTCCACCGCAGAGCTTCGGCTTCGCCCGCTCGTGGCTTCGGTTCGGTGCACCGGTGAAGCTCGCCTATGCGCGCGCCGGCGATATTGTCGTCGTGCGCACCGGTCGTGGCTACCACGTCGGCATCCTGTCCGCGATGTCGAAGTCGACGGCCCAGTTGATCGGCGGCAATCAGTCCGGCGGCGTCAGGGTCTCGCAGTTCGCCCGGGGCCAGGTCGTCGGCGTCCGGCGCTAGAGCATCCCGCTTCAAGTGGAATCACTTGAAGCGGAAAGATGCTCTAGAAACAATGTGCTAGAGCGACCCTAGTGCGTTCATCTGAACGCACGGCGCTCTGGAGCGGCAAGCCAAGGGCGAGGAACCACTTCGCACCAGGCCTTGTGCCGGAGGGCCTAAAGCCCAACCGGACCAGAGATCAGCATCGCCGCATCGGGCGGACCGCTGACGCGCGTCCTCACGCAAGCGCCAGGCGCATTGAACAGCGCCGCTCTGGCGGGAGGCCGTGCGCGGCCTCGTTTGCAAGGATCTGCGCGAGACGCGCGTCGAGTTCGTCCCCGGCAAGCGTAGCGAAGCCGAGTGTGCGGTAGAAGTGCTCGTTCCATTTGAGATCGCGGAACGTCGTCAGCGTTACCGCGGCAAGCGAACGGGCGCGCGCATGCGCGATCGCAGCCAGCATCATGGCGCGCCCAAGCCCGCGGCCCTGGCTTTCCTCCAACACGGCAAGCTGCCAGATGTGCAGCGCGCCCTCGGCGCTCGCCGCACAAAGGAAGCCGAGCGGTCGATCCTGCTCGTCGACCGCCACCAGGGACAGGCCGGTGCCCAGGAAGTCGGCATGAGCTTGCGCGGACTGGACATCGTCGTCGGCAATCCAGGCCAGGTCGGGGATGGTCCGAAATAGCGCGCCGGAGGAGCGCTCGATATCGGGCAGCAAAGCTGTATCGTCTTCACGTGTGGGTCGAATCAGGGTCATAGTGACCGCATCCTACAGCGCAGGCCGTCGTAGGGGTGCGCGAAGTTCGCTGCCGCCCTTCAAAATCGCGAGAATCATTAGCCGGATAACGGAATATCGCTAGTCGGCGATCATATTCATGGCCGACTCGAGCCCGGCCGCCGGACTCGACAGCGGCCGCGGTCCGTTGCGGACATGATCGGCGGCGCCAGCCATGGACGCCTGGGCCAGCGCAACGATGGAGGCTCCATCCTCATAGGCCGCTTCTGCCGCCCGGGCGATCGCAGCAAGGTAGCCGTCACGGCTTCCCGCCTTGAACAGCGCCCACGCACCCTCGACGAGACGAACCTCGAGGACAGCGCCGGAACGATGCGCCGCCTCGGCAAAAAGCGCCGTGGTGGGTGCGACCGTTGTTTCCACCGCGCAAAGCACTACCAGCTTGCCGCCGGTCGCGGCCGCCTTCTCCGCCAGCGCCGCATCGACGCGCAGGATCGGGACGGCGGTGCCCAACCCGGCCCTCACAACGCTCGGCCCGAGCGTCGAGCAGGTCAGCAGCACGGCGTCGGCCTTCGCCGCCAGCGCCGAGAGAACCGCCGCTGTCTGCTGCGTGATGTCCTCGGTCAGGCCGCCCGCTTCCTCCGCCGCGCGCAGCAGATCGGCGCGGACCGTATGGCGCAAGTTCGCGGAGGACAATCCGAGTTCTCGCGCAGCATTCTCGAAAACGGCGACGTTGCTGTCGGCCGTATGCAGGCAGGAGATGATCAATTGGCGGCCTTTGAATGACGAACGCCTGACCGCGCGGTTCTGACTTTGCGAAACTTGCACAATCGCCGCACGCCGGGAAGCGTCGCTGGACACAATCTGTCGTAGAGGCCACACGAACCGTCTATTTGCGCCTCCGGCCCAGCAATGGACACAAATCGGGGCAATTTATGCTTCTCGACTTTTCTAATTTAAGTTACGCTTATTTTCCTTCTGACCAGATGCCGCGGGAGGGGCTGCCCTCTTGGAACGGAAGCTCGCCGTGATCCTTGCTGCCGATGTCGCTGGCTACAGTCGCCTTGTCGCGATTGACGAGGAAGGTGCGCTCGCAACGCTTGCCACCTATTGTGCAACGATTTCAAGCCTTGTGACCGAGCATGGCGGGCGCATCTTCGGCGCCGCTGGCGATAGCCTTGTCGCGGAATTCCAGAGTGCAGTGCAGGCGGTTCGGGCAGCGGTCGCCATCCAGCGGACCCTGCAGCGGAGAAACGCCGACCTCGCGCCGGAGCGGCGCATGGAGTTCCGCATCGGCCTCAATCTCGGCGACGTCGTGGTCGACGGCGGCAACCTGCTCGGCGACGGGGTGAATGTGGCGGCGCGGCTGCAGCAGGTGGCGAAGCCGGCCGACATCTGCATCTCCGGTGCGTTGCACGACCAGATCGTCGGCAAGCTGGAGTTTCCCGTGCACCGGCTTGGCGATCGCGCGCTCAAGAACATGCCGCGCCCGGTGCCGGTGCACCGCGTCGACTGGCATGAGGACCCGGTGAGGCCGGATCTGCCCGGCATGCCGCTTGCCCTGCCCGACAAGCCGTCGATCGCCGTTCTGCCCTTCGTCAATATGTCCGGCGACCCCGAACAGGACTTCTTCGCCGACGGTCTGACCGAGGACATCATCACGGCGTTGTCGCTCTACCGCTGGTTCTTCGTCATCGCCCGCAACTCCTCTTTCGCCTACAAGGGCCGCGCCGTCGACGTCAAACAGATCGGCCGCGATCTCGGCGTGCGCTACATCGTCGAGGGCAGCGTGCGCCGCTCAGGCTCGCGCGTGCGCGTCACCGGACAGTTGATCGAGGCGGAAACCGGCATCCATCTCTGGGCGCAGCGCTACGAGCGCGAATTCGCCGACATTTTCGCCATCCAGGATGAGATCACCCAACATGTGGTCGCGGCGATCGAGCCGGAGATCCTGATTGGCGAAAACCGCCGGGCGCTGCTACGCGGCAGCGACAATCTCGACGCCTACGAATGCCACATGCGCGGCACGCTGCTGCATAATGCGCAGGACTCCGCCGCGCACTTCGACGACGCGATCGAGTGGCAACGCCGCGCGATCGCCCTCGACCCCGAATTCGGCCGCGCGCACATGATGCTGGCCCGCTCGCTGTTTGCCCGCTGCTATTTCGGCTTCAGCGACGACATTGACCGGGACAGCGCGGAGTTGGCGGCGGAGGCTGCGCGCGCCGTCGTGATCGAGGCTCACGATCCCTATTGCCACTATGTCATGTGCCTCGCCAATTTCGCTGCCCGGCGGCCGCATGCCGCGGTCCAGGAGGCGCAACAGGCGATCGATCTCAACCCCAACTTTGCGCTCGCTCACATGGCGCTCGGCTGGGCGCGCATCTACATCGGCCGTTTCGCCGAGGCATTGGACCCGCTGCACAAGGCGCTGCGGCTGAGCCCGCACGATCCGCTGACCTACCTCTTCTTCAACCGCATCGCTCTCGCCCATTACCACCTCGGCAATTACGAGGAAGCCCTGCGCCACGCCGAACGGGCGCTGCTCCTGCGCCGCACCTATTTCAACCTGGTCATTCTGCTCGCCTGCCTTGGCCAGCTCGACCGCAACGAGGAAGCCCGCAGGATCGTTCCCGAGGCCGTCGCCAACGCGCCTGTCGATTTACCGCGCTACTGGCGCTTCTTCACCGGCTATGTCGACCCTGCCGACCACGCGCATTTCAAAGACGGGCTCGTCAAGGCGGGCCTGCCCATCGTCCCGTAGGCCGCCATGACACGAGCCCAGCTGTTCGGCGTTATCATCGGCCTCACAGTGGTGGCGTTCTTCACGGTCCTGCGCGCAAACGATCCGCAGCTTCTGAGGCAGGCGCGCGACGTCACCTTCGACGAATACCAGCGGATCGCGCCGCGCGGCTTCGAGACCATGCCGGTCAAGGTGATCGATATCGACGAGGCGTCGCTGCGTGAATTCGGCCAATGGCCCTGGCCGCGCGACCGCCTGGCGAATTTGACCAACCGGCTGACCGAGATGGGCGCGGCAGCGATTGCCTTCGACGTGCTCTTTGCCGAGCCCGACCGCCTGTCGCCGCGCACGGTCGTGCGCGACGTCGGCGGCGTCGATCCATCCTTCGTCGCAACCCTGCCCGATAATGACGAGATCTTTGCCCAGGCGATCCAAGACAAGCCGGTCGTGCTCGGTTTCGGCCTCACCAACGACGGCAGTTACCTGCCGTCGGTCAAGGCGGGCTTTGCCTTCACCGGCGAAACCGCTGCCGAGGCGCCGCCGCGCCTGCACGCCGCAACGCCGCTACGGCCCCAGCTCGAAGCCAACGCCGCCGGGCTCGGCCATATCAGCCTCAATCCCGGCTCCTCCTCCGCGGTGGTGCGGGCCGCACCGCTGTTTCTCAGCGACGGGCAGCAGTTCTATCCGAGCCTCGCTCTGGAGGCGCTGCGCGTGGCGCAGGGCGCCTCGACCTATGTGCTCGCCGCAGCACCCAACGTCGCCAACACGCTCACCGCCGTCAAGATCGGTGACTTCGTCGTGCCGCTCACCTCGACCGGCGAACTCTGGCTCTACGTCACGCCGGACACGACGGAGCGCTACATTTCCGCCCGGCGGGTTCTTACCGACGAAGCCTCCTCGCCGGACGTTCGCGCCGCGATCGAAGGCAGCATCGTCTTCATCGGCACGTCGGCTGCCGGGCTGCAGGACGTGCGCACCACGGCGCTCGGGCAGAACGTGCCCGGCGTTTCCATCCATGCCCAGATCGTCGAGCAGATCCTCTCCGGCCGCTATCTCTCGCGTCCCGACTGGGCCGACGGGCTCGAAATCCTCTCGATCGCAGTGGCCGGCACGCTGCTCGTGCTGCTGACCACTTTCGTCAGCCCCGTGGTGGCGCTGGTCTGCGGCCTCGCGGTCACGGTGTTGGGGCTCGCAGCCTCCTGGCTCGCCTTCTACTATGGCGGGCTGCTCGTCGATCCGCTGGCGCCGATCCTCGCCGCCTCGATCACCCATTTCTCCGCCACCGCCTATCGCTTCCTGGTGACGGATCGCGAACGACGCGAGGTCCGCCAGGCCTTCGGGCGCTACCTCTCGCCATCGCTGCTCTATCGCATCGAGCACACGCGCAATGCGCTGAGCCTTGGCGGCGACGACCGCTCGCTGACGGTGATGTTCGTCGACGTGCGCAGCTTCACCGAGATGAGCGAGCGCATGACGCCGACCGAGGTCGTCGCCTTCCTCAACACGCTGCTCGACGCGCTGAGCCGCCATGTGCTCGCCAATGAGGGCACGCTCGACAAGTTCATCGGCGATTCCATCATGGCCTTCTGGAACGCCCCGGTCGATGTGGTCAACCATCCGCAAAAGGCGCTTCGCGCCGCGCTCGGCATGCGCGAGACTCTGGCCCGGCTGAATGCCGAAGACGCATTCGGTTTCGGCACCGGCCACGAGGTCCGCATCGGCATCGGCATCCATACCGGGCTCGCCTGCGTCGGCAACATGGGCGCCGAAACCCGCTTCAACTATTCGGCAGTCGGCGACACCGTCAACATCGCGGCCCGCATCGAAGCGGCCTGCAAGGATGTCAACTTCGACGTGCTCGTGTCGGAAGCGACCGCCGAGGCATTGCCGGATTGCGCGCTGCTGGATGCGGGAAGCCTGGGCCTCAAGGGAAAGACGACGCGCACCCGGCTTTTCGCAGTCGCCGGAGACGAGAACCTGGCCGCCTCGCCCGCCTTCGCGGAATTGCGGCTCCTGCATGACAGGCTGGTCTCGGTGCTACGCACGCGCGCGACCTCGAGCCGAAGCATCATCAACGCCGCGAAGCTGAAGTCTGCCGCCCTGGCACCGGGCCTGGTCGGCTTCTACGCCCGGATGTCGCGCCGATCGGAGCATTTCGCCGAAACGCCGGTCGAAGACGCCAAGCGCCCGGCGGAGTGAAACGTGCCGGACCTCAGCCGCAGACGACCGCCCGGCACATCGCCTCGACCTGGACTCTCGGATCGTTCGCAAAGCTTTGATTTGTCGTTGGTTGAGCGCCGGCCCGCTTGTGCCTAGCGACAGGTCGTTGCCGACGCATCGTGAACGCTGCGCCGAAAGCGTTGGCAAACGCCAGGCCGTCAGCGGCGCACACGGTCGGCGCTCAATTCTGGCTTTGGGTCTGGCTCTGGCTTTGGCTCTGTTCCTGGCGCTGCGTTCCACCGCCCTGTTGCGACTGTTCCTGCCGCTGTTCCTGTTCCTGGCGTTGGCTGCCCTGGCCCTGCCCTTGTTCCTGCTCCTGCCGCTGGGACTGTTCCTGCCGTTGGCTACCCTGTCCTTGTCCCTGTTCCTGGCGCTGCTCCTGCCGCTGCCGCTGGCTCTGTCCGCTCTGCTGCTGCCGCTGCCTTTGTTCCTGGCGCTGCGTCCTGGGTATCAGCGGTATTGGTTGACGCTGCTCGACGGCGAGGGGTTGCACAGTTTGCGGTTGGCGTTCGAGATCCTCCTGGAACATCGCCGCAAGGCTGCAGCCACCTCCCGCCCAGCCCAGCGCTCCGGACAGTCGTTGCCCACCGGAGAGGAAAGGAAGGGCTTGCGCATTGCCTAGCGATTTCAATGTATTGCGACTGACTCTTCTCGGATCGCTGATGCCGCCGCCAGGCTTGGCGACGACGCAGTCGCAACGCTGCGTCAATTGCCGGCAGCCGCCGGCGCCACAGAAGCTTGCGGCGCCGCTGAGCAGCACGACGGCGGTGGTGCCGTCGCGGCCGACATAAAAATCGAAGGCGGTGCCGCGAACGCCGATCGTGCCGGCCGGCGTGACGATTTGATAGGCGGAGTGCCCGGACTTGCCGCTGATCCAGCGGAACGTGCCCTTCGCGGCCATGATCGTCAGTTTCTTCACCGACTTGGCATCGTCATAGACGAACTTGTCGATGACCACCGACGAGCCCCAGCCGACCGCAAGCTTGGTGCCATCCTGGAAGACGAACTGGCCGAGACCGGACTTCGATGTCGAAATCCGTTCGTCCTTGTAGACCGGGTCCTTGACCGCGATCGGACCGCGTGCGCCGCTGACTGACGTGCGAATCTGCACCGCCTGGCCGACAGGTTCGGCGGCGATGGTCGGACTGAATGTCACGGCACAAAACGCGATGAGTGCGGCACCACGCAAGCAGAACATGGCACCCTCCAAAGTGCTATTGTTATCACGTCACAGGGATTTATGTCTTGTCGCCCAATCGGGGTAACGCCATGCCGCAACCGTAAGAGTTAGGCGGTCATGGCCGCTCGCCCAGTCGTGGCCATTGGAGGCAATCGGCGGCGTGCGCGGAAGGTACCGAGCGTCAGGCGGCCTGCCGGTTCGTCAGTCATTGTGATGACTGCGCCCCTTCTGATGCCCCTTGTTCTGATGGTCGTTGGCATGTTCGAGCACATCCTTGTGGTTGGCATCCTCGCCGCGGATATCCGGATGTTTCATCTCCCAGTGGCGATTGCGGTAGCCTTCTTCCTGCACAGGCTTCTGAGGTTTTTCCTCCGGCTTCTGAGGTTTCTCCTCCGGCTTGTGCGGCCTCTCCTCGGGCTTCGGTTTTTCCTCGGGAGGCCTTTCTTCGACGGCGGGGGGTTGCACAGTTCGCGGTTGGCGTTCGAGATCCTCCTGGAACACCGCCGCAAGGCTGCAGCCGCCCCCCGCCCAGCCCAGCGCTCCGGACAGTCGTTGCCCACCGGAGAGGAAAGGAAGGGCTTGCGCATTGCCTAGCGATTTCAATGTATTGCGACTGACCCTTCTCGGATCGCTGATGCCGCCGCCCGGCTTGGCGACGACGCAGTCGCAGCGCTGCGTCAATTGCCGGCAGCCGCCGGCGCCACAGAAGCTTGCGGCGCCGCTGAGCAGCACGACAGCGGTGGTGCCGTCGCGGCCGACATAAAAATCGAAGGCGGTGCCGCGAACGCCGATCGTGCCGGCCGGCGTGACGATTTCATAGGCGGAGTGCCCGGACTTGCCGCTGATCCAGCGGAACGTGCCCTTGGCGGCCATGATCGTCAGCTTCTTCACCGACTTGGCATCATCGTAGACGAATTTGTCGATGACCACGGACGAACCCCAGCCGACCGCAAGCTTGGTGCCATCCTGGAAGACGAACTGGCCGAGACCGGACTTCGATGTCGAAATCCGTTCGTCCTTGTAGACCGGGTCCTTGACCGCGATCGGACCTCGCGCGCCGCTGACTGACGTGCGAATCTGCACCGCCTGGCCGACAGGTTCGGCAGCGCTGACAGGAAGCGGTTGGCAAAACGCAGCACAAATCGAGATGAGTGCGGCGCCACGCAAGTAGAACATGGCACCCTCCAAAGTGTTATTGTTATCACGCTGCAGGGATTTATGTCTTGTCGCCCAATTGGAGTAACGTAACGGCACATCGCAACCGTAAGAGTTATATCAACGAGCCAGTCCGGCTCGTCGCGGTTGAGGCAAGCGTGACCCGGCCGTCGGCCCGAGTGGTGGCGCTGCCACTCGTTGGGCGCCCAGTCGTCCGCAAATTCAACGCCACGCCCCTGCCGTTTCGCGTGCAAAGTTGTCGCCGAAGCACTGCGAAATGTTGCCTTTTTGTACTCACTCGCCCCTTTTCTTTCGACCGGACTCTCGCCATATTCCCCGCCATGACCAAAGCTCCGAAGAATGCCCCGCCGAAGCCCTCCACGCCGTCCGGTTTCGAAGAAGCGCCGCAGGCGCCCTTGTCCGGCACCCCGCTCAGCGGCAACGTCTCGGATTGGGTGAAGCAGCTCGAGGCGGATGCGGAAGCCTCCGCTTTCGAAACCCAGCGTCAGATCGCCTCCAAGGCCGGCAAGCACCGCAAGACGGTAGAGATCGCCGCCTCCAAGGCGGCGCGCAAGGCCGCGGGCGCGGATGACGAAGCACAGCCGAAGAAGGCCGGGAAGAAGAGCAAGGTCGAGATCGTCGGCAGCAAGTCCGCGCGCGGCACGTCGATGGGCGGCTCGACCGATCCGAAGACCCGCGCCGCCGCCGGCCTCAACCCGGTCGCCGGCCTGGACGTGTCGCTGGAGGATGCCGACAGGCTGACGGCCAAATCCGGCGTCACCGCCACGGTGGAAGCGCTGTCGGCGCTGATCGAAAGCGGCAACCCGCTGTTCAAGGACGGCAAGCTCTGGACGCCGCACCGGCCTGCCCGGCCGCCGAAATCCGAAGGCGGCGTCGAGATCCAGATGGTCTCCGATTACGAGCCGGCCGGCGACCAGCCGACGGCGATCGCCGATCTGGTCGAGGGCCTGACCTCCGGCGAGCGCAGCCAGGTGCTGCTCGGCGTCACCGGTTCCGGCAAGACCTTCACCATGGCCAAGGTAATCGAGGCGACGCAACGTCCCGCCGTCATCCTCGCGCCCAACAAGACGCTGGCCGCGCAGCTCTATTCCGAGTTCAAGAACTTCTTTCCCAACAACGCGGTCGAGTACTTCGTCTCCTACTACGACTACTACCAGCCGGAAGCCTACGTGCCGCGCTCGGATACCTTCATCGAGAAGGAATCCTCGATCAACGAGCAGATCGACCGCATGCGCCACTCGGCCACCCGCTCGCTGCTGGAGCGCGACGACTGCATCATCGTCGCGTCTGTCTCGTGCATCTACGGTATCGGCTCGGTCGAGACCTATACCGCCATGACCTTCCAGATGAGCGTCGGCGACCGGCTCGACCAGCGGCAACTGCTCGCCGACCTGGTGGCGCAGCAGTACAAGCGCCGCGACATGGATTTCCAGCGCGGTTCTTTTCGCGTGCGCGGGGATACCATCGAGATTTTCCCGGCCCACTTGGAGGATGCCGCCTGGCGCATCTCCATGTTCGGCGACGAGATCGACGCGATCACCGAATTCGACCCGCTGACCGGCCAGAAGACCGGTGATCTGAAATCGGTGAAGATCTACGCCAACTCGCACTATGTCACCCCGCGCCCGACGCTGAACGGCGCCATCAAGGCGATCAAGGAAGAGCTGGTGCACCGCCTCGCCGAACTGGAAAAGGGCGGCCGTCTGCTCGAAGCGCAGCGGCTGGAACAGCGCACCCGCTATGACATCGAGATGCTGGAGGCGACCGGCTCCTGCGCCGGCATCGAGAACTATTCGCGCTACCTCACCGGCCGCAATCCCGGCGAGCCGCCGCCGACGCTGTTCGAATACATCCCCGACAACGCGCTGCTGTTCATCGACGAGAGCCACGTCTCCGTCAGCCAGATCGGCGGCATGTATCGCGGCGACTTCCGCCGCAAGGCGACGCTGGCCGAATACGGCTTCCGCCTGCCTTCCTGCATGGACAACCGCCCCTTGCGCTTCGAGGAATGGGACGCGATGCGCCCGGACACGATCGCTGTTTCGGCCACCCCCGGCTCATGGGAACTGGAACAATCCGGCGGCGTCTTTGCCGAACAGGTCATCCGCCCGACCGGCCTGATCGACCCGCCGGTGGAAGTGCGCTCGGCGAAAACCCAGGTCGACGACGTGCTTGGCGAAATCCGCGAGACGGCCGCCGCCGGCTACCGCACGCTCGTCACCGTGCTCACCAAGCGCATGGCCGAAGACCTCACCGAATACCTGCACGAACAGGGCATTCGCGTGCGCTATATGCACTCCGACATCGATACGCTGGAGCGCATCGAGATCATCCGCGATCTTCGCTTGGGTGCTTTCGACGTTCTAGTCGGCATCAACCTGTTGCGCGAAGGCCTCGACATTCCCGAATGCGGCTTCGTCGCCATTCTCGACGCCGACAAGGAAGGGTTCCTGCGCTCCGAAACGTCGCTGGTGCAGACCATCGGCCGCGCCGCCCGTAACGTCGACGGCAAGGTCATCCTCTATGCCGACCAGATCACCGGCTCGATGCAGCGCGCCATGGACGAGACCAGCCGCCGCCGAGAAAAGCAGATGGCCTATAACGAGGCCAACGGCATCACCCCGGAATCGGTGAAGGCGAAGATCTCCGACATTCTCGACAGCGTCTACGAAAAGGACCACGTCCGCGCCGACATCTCCGGCGTCGCCGGCAAGGGCTTTGCCGACGGCGGCCACCTCGTCGGTAACAACCTGCAGGCGCACCTCAACGCGCTGGAAAAACAGATGCGCGACGCCGCCGCCGACCTCGACTTCGAAAAGGCCGCCCGCCTGCGCGACGAGATCAAGCGCCTCAAGGCCGCCGAACTCGCCGCCATGGACGACCCGATGGCACGGGAAGAGGCAAGGTCGCAGGAGGGCCGCAAGGGCGCCTCCTCGTCGGCATCTCCATCTTCTCCGTCATCCTCGTCCTCGGGTTCAACCCGAGGATCGACCCCAGGATCCAAACCCACGGACGAAAAGTCCCTCTTCCAGAAGCCCCACCTCGACGACATGGGCCGCGACGTCGCGACGCCGGCCGGCTCGGACCGGTCCCTGTTCCGCAGGAACACTCTGGACGAAATGACCGTCGGCCGCACCGAAAAGCCGGTGATCGGCCACGTCCCGGAAAAACCGATCCTCACCCGCGCGAAACCGGGCGTCGGGTCCTATGAGGATCCGGCGGACGAGAAGCGGCAGAAGGGCCGGACGAAGGGCAAGACCGGGCGGCCGGGGCGGTGATGCGAACGGTTGCAGACATCGTCCGTGAGCAGACAATTCAGTGAAATTTACACTTAAAGATGCGCCCGCGATAGGAACACCCCGAAGGTTGCGGTAGACGTAGTCTAGTTGAGGATTTCTACGGTAGCGCTTCCGCGAAATTGTGAAGGAAAAGCCGGTGGAAGTTAGAAGTATTGACGATAACGAAATTAATTCCTTGCTCTCGCTGAACGAAGACCATTTTAACGATGTAAAGAGCAAGCGTATAGCCCCAGCAAAGGTACAAGATACGTTTGTGGCATTTGCCAACTCCGACGGCGGCGATCTATACATAGGAATCGAAGACAAATCCGGCAACGGCGACAGAATAGATGGTTTGAGCGAACAAGAAGAAGCAAATGCGATAATCTCAACTTTGTTAGAAGAAACTCAGCCGGCAGTGGAGAATGTTCTGTTAGAGTTCTTGCAGGTCGATGGTAAAGGATTAATTCTTCACCTCGCTGTCCCGAAGAGTCCGAAGGTCCACTATACGGCCTCGGGAGACTGCTATATCCGCGTGAACGCCCAAAAAAGAAAGATAAAGGGCGAGAGAGTAACCCAACTCGGGTACTCCAAGGGAGCGGAACCCTATGAAGTGAAAGCCGTTGCTGAGGTCGAGATAGGAGACATTTGTCAAAGCCATACGCTCCAGGAATATATGGCCAGAGTTCAGACTCATCTTCCTGCGGGAGTGTTCCTGAGAAAACAGAGACTCTTGAGCTTAAAAGACGGCGAACGCGTTCCGAACGTGGGCTGCGTCCTTCTCTTCGACGAGTCGCCGCAAGCGACTTTGGAAACGCGATGCGCGGTGAAAGTCTATCGACTCCGCACCACAGATTTCGAGTACAAAAGAGAACAGCTCGAGGAAATGCCCATAACAATAAATGGCGGCATTGAGGAAGTTATAAGAAAGACGATTGATCAGGTATCAAAATACATTGATGGCGCTTCATTTCAAGACAATGGCAAACTCGTAAGCCTTCAGTATCCATCAGAAGCATCAAAGAAAATTCTAGTTAATGCTGTGATACATCGCGACTACAGTCTCAATGACGACATCCACGTAAGGATATTTGATAATAGAATAGAGGTCCAAAGCCCAGGAAAGCTCCCAGAGTTCATGAGAATTGAAAACTTGTACGAGGAGCGTTTCTCAAGAAACCCGAATGTCGTGCGGATGCTCCACAATCTTCCAAATCCGGTAAATCACGACATTGGCGAAGGGTTAGACACGGCCAAAAACGAACTGAAAAAAGCGGGCCTAGTAGATCCTGTCTTCCAAGAAAAAGAGAATGCATTTCTAGTTATAATTAAGCACCAAAAAATCGCTTCGATCGAAGATGTAATCCTAAGTTACATCGAGGAAAATCCGGAAGCTGAACTAACAAATAAGCTTGTTAGGCAGCTTAGCGGGGAAGATGACATGCAAAAAGTTAAGCTCGCTCTTCAGAAATTGAGAGGCAACGGCCGTATCAAGCCCGTTGATGAAAATGCGTCGGCATTCAACTTTCGCTACATCAAATCATAGTTTTTGACCGACCATAGGGCGGCAGTGTTTGCTCGCCCACCCCTTGCCGCCTCCCCCATTCACCGCTACAACCACACGATGATCAAGAGCGCGCTCATCGCTGCCAACTATTATGCGAGTCCCCATAGGGAGCGGCGCGTTTCGATCATGTCTTGAAACAAGCCGCCGTCAGGCGGCTTTGTTTTGTTCAGTGCTCCCTGGCGGCAATGCCATGGAGAGCCCTAATGACCGATTCCGACAATCCCACCGATGCCTTTCAGCCGCGCTCCGCGATCACCCGGACGCTGGTCGAGCGCGGTTATGTCAACCAGGTGACCGACCTTGCGGGCATCGACGGCGCCTTCGCGGCTGGCATCGTGCCGGTTTACGCCGGTTTCGACGCAACGGCGGACAGTCTGCATGTCGGCCATCTCATGCCGATCATGGCGCTGCGGCGGCTGCAGCAGGCCGGCCACAAGCCGATCGTGCTGATCGGCGGCGGCACCACGCGCATCGGCGATCCGAGTTTTCGCTCGGCGGCGCGGCCGATGCTGTCGGAGGAGGAAATCGCGGCCAATGTCGCCGGCATCCGCAAAGTGTTCGAGCGGCTGCTCACCTTCGGCGACGGGCCGAGCGATGCTGTCATGGTCAACAATGCGGACTGGCTGGACCGGATGGCCTGGATCGACATGCTGCGGGACGTCGGAAAGCACTTCTCCGTCAACCGCATGCTCTCCTTCGACAGCGTGAAGACGCGGCTGGAGCAACAGGAGAACCTGAGCTTCCTCGAGTTCAACTACATGATCCTGCAGGCGGTCGATTTCCTCGAACTGTTCCGCCGCACCGGTTGCCGGCTGCAGCTCGGCGGCGGCGATCAGTGGGGCAATATCGTCGGCGGCGTCGATCTCTTGCGCCGGATCGAGGGCGCGGAAGTCTTCGGCATGACCACGCCGCTGCTAACCACCGCCTCGGGCGTCAAGATGGGCAAGACAGCAGCCGGCGCCGTCTGGGTCAACGCGGACCGCCTTTCGCCCTACGACTACTGGCAGTTCTGGCGGAACGCCGAGGATGCCGACGTGGTGCACTTCCTGAAACTCTTCACCGAGCTTTCGCTCGACGAGATCGAAAGGCTGGGTCGCGCCGAGGGCGCGGACCTCAACGCGGTGAAGGAACGGCTCGCCAACGAGGCGACGGCGCTGGTGCATGGGGCGGAGGCTGCCCGGCGGGCGCAGGCGACGGCGCGGCAGGCATTCGGCGAAGGTGAAGCGGCCGAGGGGCTGCCGACCGTGGTGCTGAGCGAGGCCGAGCGACTGAAGGGCATAGGTCTCGTTGACCTCGTAGTGCGGGCAGGACTGGCCTCATCAAAGGGCGAGGCACGGCGGGCAATCGCCGGGCGTGGTGTCCGCCTGGACGGAGAAGTCGTTGAGGATGCAGAGACAATCGTCTCACTCGGCGAGCATCCGGTTCGGCTCTCGCTTGGCCGCAAGCGCCATGCCGTGGTGAAGTAGCGCGGCGATCACGCGTCCCACCGCCCGCATTCCCATGTCTGTCACAGGCATCCCCCTGCCGCGCTGCGGCGGGGGGATGCGCCGACCATTACGAGAAAGTCTTCGTTATGGCTCGGGATCTCTCGCCGCGCGGACGTGCGGCTGCTGGATCTCTGTGACAAGCACAGAGATGAGGGTGGACAGAAGATCGTTGCCCCAAGGGAACCGGATGCCAGGGATGAAAATTCCGCAGGCGCAGGAAATCGCGGGCACCCGGAGCCACAGGAATCGGCGTCACAACGGCATCTGACGAAGTGCCGCGGCCGCGTCACCACCTCGCTCATTCCTGTGCTTGTCACAGGAATCCAGCCGCGCCGAGTCGGCGGCACGAGGGGATGCGTTGCCCCGAATGCGCGAGCACCCAGCGTGCCGGCTCGGCATACCCCGCCGCGCGGACGTGCGGCTGCTAGATCTTTGTGACAAGCACAGAGATGAGGGGCGAGCGGGCTGTGACCGCTAAGATCGCCGCTCCGGAGGGAGGTGCTCAGGGGCGTGGACACAAAGGCGTGGACACAGGGGCGCGGTCATAAGGGCGTGCTCAAAGGCGCGCGCGTTTGCGGGCGCCGCCACTGTTTCACCCGGGCGACGCTACCACCGGTCAGCCCGCAGCAACCACCCTCGCCTCCGGCCGCACCTCGTCATCGCCGCCAAATTCCTCGCCCCACTTGCAGAGAGCCGCCGCCGCCACGTTCAGCGCCGCGCCGCGTTCGGTCAGCGCGTACACCACCTTTGGCGGGATTTCCGGATAGGTGGTGCGGCTGACGAGGCCGTCGGCCTCCAATTCACGCAACTGCTGCGCCAGCATCTTCTCGCTGATTAAAGGGATCGCCTGGCGCAGGCGTCCGAAGCGGCGGGCGGCCTTGCCGAGTTCGCAGAGAATATCGACCTTCCACTTGCCCTCGATCGCCCTGAGCGCGGTGGCAAAGCCGCAGTTTTCCATTGCTGTCGTCACGTCATCCTCCCTTACGTCGCGGTAAGCACTTACCATCCGGTGCGTATTGCGACCCGGGCCGCCCACCTTACGTCTGAACCGCGACGACAACCGCGTCGCTGTGGAAATCAGGGCGGGATAAGGGTGCAGGCGCCCTTCCCGCGCCATGGATATGGAGACTGGGAATGCAACCTGCAATCAGCGTATTGGGAATGGGGCGCATGGGATCGGCGCTGGCGCATGCGCTTCTCAAGGCCGGGCACCCGACGACGGTGTGGAACCGCACGCCGGCAAAGGCGGCGCCGCTCGCTGCCGCCGGGGCCGAGGTGGCGGCAAGCGTGCGCAATGCGGTCGCCGCATCGCAGGTCGTCATCGTCAATGTCAGCGACTACCAGGCGACGCAAAGCCTTCTGCGCGACAAGGAGGTCGCCGGTGCCCTCGAGGGCAGACTGATCATCGAACTCACGTCAGGCACGCCCGATGGTGGCCGCGAGGCGCACGGCTGGGCGCAGCGGCAGGGTGCCCGCTATCTCGACGGCGCGATCCTGGCGACGCCGGACTTCATCGGCACCGAGGCGGGCACGCTGCTTGTCTCCGGCCCTTCAGGTGTTTTCGAGGAAGGCCGTAACGTGCTCGGCGCCCTCGGCGGCAATGTCCAGTTCATCGGCGAGGATCCGGGCCTCGCCAATGCGCTCGACAGCGCCGTGCTGGCGCTGATGTGGGGCGCATTGTTCGGCGCGCTGCAGTCGATCGCCGTTTGCCGGGCCGAGGCGATCGATCTCGGCGTGCTGGCAAGACAATGGACGGCGACGGCGCCGGTGGTCGAGGGGCTCGTCTCCGACCTCATCAAACGCAGCGCCGCCGGGCGCTATGACGCTGATGCCGAAACGCTCTCGTCCGTATCGCCGCATTACAGCGCGTTTCACCATTTGGTCGACCTGATGGAAGCCCGCGGCATCGACCGCACGATCACCGGGGGATACGAGGCGATCTTCCGCCGGGCGATCGAGGCCGGCCACCTGCACGACGATTTCGCATCGCTGTCGCAGTTCATGGGGCAGTCGGCGTAAGTCGAAAGGCGCGCTGGGGGCTTGGCTCCACAAGGCGAGGCAGCACGAGCCGCCGAACCTCACTTGGCAATCCCCGCGCCGCTGCCCACTGTTGCCGGCCTGAGCACCCCAACCAAAGCCTTGCCGTCGGTGAAATAGGGGTCGCCGCCGCCGTTGCGGCCGGTCTTAGTGGCACCGACGCCGGGGACTTCGTAGGTCGACGAAACCTGCCCCGCCTTCTTGAGGTCGCCGATCACCAGATCGCGTTCGGCATCGAGATCGGGACCGATGTGGTGGGTGATCTGGCCGGTGTCGTGGCTCAAGCCCACGCCGCGGTCGAAGCTCGCCGAACCGAGCCAGAGCGGGCCACCGCCCTCGGCAGGCGTCGCGGTCTGCCAGAAGCGCACATGGTTGCGCTGGTCGGCGCTGCGGCCGACCGGCTTCTCGAAGGCCAGATCCTGCTTGCGACCCTCGTAGAACAGCGGACTGACGGGCGCATCGAGATCCGGGCGGTCGAGCACGACACTGAGGCCTATATCGACGGACGATCGCAGCGTGACCTTGTCGGCGGCATCCCAGCCTGCGGCGTTAAAGGCGCGGATGATCTGCTCCTTGGTGCCGACCAGCCCGACATTGATCGGATCACCGGGAATGCCCTGCTCCGTGGATGTCACCATGGGATTGAGCGGAACCTTCCGGCGGTCATCGTGGAAGAGCCATAGCTCCGGGACCAGGAAGTAGCTGACCGCGAGGTAGGCGGCGAGCACGATCCCCAGAAGAAGAAAGGCAACGCGCATGTTCAAGCGACGGCTCATGCCACTCTCCTTCGCTCCAGACGATGACGGAGATCCCAAGGCCCCGGGACAGGGAGAGAGTATGACACCGACAGAGGCGGCTGCACAGCGGCGGCGTGTAGGCGAACGCCGCCGACAGCAGGATCGGCGATCAGGGAGCCGGCAGCCGCATATCAAGCGCGGCCATGCCTTTCGTCGCAAAGCCAGAACGAACGCGACAGCGCCCGAGGCGGCGCCTTACTCCGCCGCATGCGCCTTCATCTCCAGCGCCTCCAGCTCGTAGCTGTAGCCTTCCAGCATCTCATAGGCCTGCTCGATCGTCTTGATCTGCTCGTCGGCATTCTTGATCGCCTCGGCGATTGACCGCGAGCGGGCGCGCAGCATCGAGCCGAGCACGTCGGTCTCCGGCCGGCGGCCGAGGCGGTCGAGGTGCTTGCGCACGCGGGCGCGGTGACGCTCGAGCTCGAGAATATGGAAGCGGCTCTTGACGATATCGTCGGAGAGCTTGCGCCGCATGGCGGCGACAGGATCGAAGGTTCCGGGCTCGCGCTCGTCGAGAATGAACTCGTTGACCAGCGTTTCCAGCATCATCAGCCCCTTGAGGTCGCGCGGATCGGCGAGCTGCGGATCGTAGCCGGTGTCGTCATAGACCTTGCGGCGCACGGGATCCTTGAGCAGCTCATAGGCCACCTGCAGCCGCGCAAACTGTTCGGGATCGCCGCCGGAATCCGGATGCGCGGATTTCGCCGCCTTGCGATAGGCGCTGCGGATCGCCTGATTGTCGGCGTCGCGTTCCAGTCCAAGCAATTCGTAAGGGTCGATCACGCTGTCCCCACTTCGTCTGTCATTTCCGCCACCCGGTCGTGCCAGCCGGCGCATTCTCTGGGCGACACTTCGCCCAGTCTTCCCGGTTATCGCCCGGCCAAGGCGACTTAATCGTCCAGGCTAGGCGACCTTCGTCCGCTCCAGGCGGAATGTCGGCCCGTCGCCTTTGCCAGTGGCTACGCCATCGCCAGCGAAGACGGAACCAACCTTCGGTAAAGCCTGCGCGTTATCCCGAGGATGTGCAAGCCTTAGGCACGCGGCCAAGCGCAACGACAGCATCCGCTGCGATCCGCGACCGGCCCCGTCGGCGGCGCGCACGTTCGGTCGCGGTCGGGACGAAATTGTGTCGAGAAACGGACCGTCCCCGATTTTTCTGCCGGAGGCGTGAATGGAGTGGCGAGAAATCGGCCAAAGCCTTGCAAAGCCTGACACTCCGCGCCTTGATGCGTCGTACAAGGCGCTTGCCTTTTTCTGCAAATCCTGTCACTTCTTGCGCCGTTCGGGCGATTTCTATCCCGGAGACTGGACTTTCAACTGCGCCCGGCTTCGTGCCGGACCGCCGGCATCGGCACCGTAGACGTCTTTTCCCCGATATCGTGACCACTCGACGCCTTTCCGCTTGCAAGCGGAAGACGAGATGCCCACATCCCCTCGGGGGCGCGGGCAACGCAAATTGACTGAAGGAAAAGGACTTCTTCCATGGCCACCAAGGGCATCGTAAAATTCTTCAACCAGGACAAGGGCTTCGGCTTCATCACGCCGGATGGCGGCGCGAAGGACGTGTTCGTACACATCTCCGCCGTTCAGGCCGCTGGCCTCGCAACGCTCAAGGATGGCCAGCAGGTCACCTTCGACACCGAGCCGGATCGCATGGGCAAGGGCCCGAAGGCCGTCAACATCCAGGCTGCCTAAGCCGGATCGTCCAGTCGGACATTCATTTGGAAACGGCGCTCCGCAAGGGGCGCCGTTTTCGTTTGGGGCACGAGGTTTTGGAAGGCACGACTTCTGCTCCCCTCATGCCTGTGCTTGTCACAGGCATCCAGCCGCCGCGCGTCGGCGCGGCGAGACCTCCCCCGACGACTATTGACCTCTGTCCTCTTCTGCGCCGCGGACGCGGCGCTGCTGGATTCCTGTGACAAGCACAGGAATGAGGGAAGAAACCTCAGGCGCTAGCCGACCCTATTCCGCCGCCTGCTTGGCCGCCATGGCCTCGAACACCGCGTCGAAGGCAGCGTGGATCACTTCGGGCCCGGCGCCCTTGCGCGTCGCGTCGGCGGAAAGCAACTGCCGATAGCGCCGCGCGCCCGGCCAGCCCTGGAACAGGCCGACCATATGCCGCGTCACGTGGATCAGGCGACCGCCGTTGGCGATATGCGCGGCGGCATAATCCGACATCACGTCACGAACATCCGCCCAGAAATCGAGATCGAGGCGATGGCCGCGCTCGGAGAACGCACCGGCTTCCTGTGCCGCCGGCGTGGCCCCGGTCAGCGGATGCGGGAAATGCCCATCCGCCGCCGTCAGCATGGCGCTGTCGTGATAGGCCGCACGGCCAAGCATGACGCCGTCCAGATGCTGCAACTGCTCAAGCGCCTGACTCAACGTCTGAAGGCCGCCATTGATACCGATGAAAAGATTGGGATTTTCCTGCTTCAGCCGATGCACCAGACCATAGTCGAGCGGCGGGATCTCGCGGTTTTCCCTCGGGCTCAGCCCCTGCAGCCAGGCCTTGCGCGCATGCACCCAGACGGCATCGGTGCCGGCCGCGACCACTTGCTCAACGAACACCCTCAGCGCCACTTCAGGGTCCTGATCGTCGACGCCGATGCGGCACTTGACCGTGACCGGGATCTTGACCGCCGCCTTCATCGCCGCAACGCAAGCAGCCACCGTTTCCGGCTCCTGCATCAGGCACGCGCCGAAGGTGCCGGATTGCACCCGGTCTGACGGGCAGCCGACATTCATGTTGATCTCGTCGTAGCCGAAGGCTTCGGCGATAACAGCCGCCTCCGCCATCTTCCGCGGATCGCTGCCGCCAAGCTGAAGCGCGACCGGATGCTCGGAAGCATCAAAACCGAGCAGCTTCTGCTTGTCGCCGCGCAGGATCGCATCGGCGACGATCATCTCCGTATAGAGCAGCGCATGCCGCGACAGCCGCCGCGCAAAGAACCGGTAGTGCCTGTCCGTCCAATCGATCATAGGCGCCACGGCGAAAACCGGTGCGTTGAAATAGTGACGGCTGCCCGGATTTCCGGGCTGTGCGCGGCCTTCTGCCATGCTCGATCAGCTCTCGTTATTCTGGTTTTGCGCGCCGGCGCTACACTGTAGCACTCACGGCAGATTTGCAGCACTGGCGCCCGCTTGGCGCCAAAGCCCCCTGATGGGACGGCGCCTTATACAGTGCAACGCCGAAGAATGCGAGACCGTCTCGAACGACACGGCCCATCCCCCGATTCTCGCCCCCTGCAATGCGGTGATAGCCGCATGACGGCCCCTATCCGATTGATATTGCAGCCGCGCGACGCGCCGGATACAACCTGCGCGGCAACGACACATGGGGAACAACGAATGCTGAAATACCTCTCTCTCGCACTGGCCGCTCTTGCGCTCTCCGGCTGCCAGCCGCCGGCGCCGGAATCCGTTCTGGCGACGCAAAAACCGCCGTCGGCAGCGGTGCGCAAGGAGTATGTTGCAGTGATGCGGGCCATCGACGCCAAGGGCGCCCAGTTCAAGATGGCTGAGATATCGAGTGTGGTCTTGCTCAATCCCGAAGCCAAGATCTATGCCTTTTGTGTCCGCTTCAGGGAAACCCGGATCCAGGAGGTATTGCAGGTCGGCGGCTATGCCTTGCGCGATGGGAAGATCGTCGACTCGAGCTCGTACGATTCCCGCTGCAGCGACAAGCGACTGCGCTGGTACGACTTTCCAGAACTCCGCTCGATGCGCAGCTGATGGGATCACCACTCGAGCCGCGGCAGAGCGCCTCAGCGAGGAGCGCTCGCCCTCCGGTCCCCCCGCCGGCAGCCTGGTTTCCATTTTGTTAAGCAGAATCTCCGATTGTTCCGCTTTGACATGATCGTCGTCGGAGCGAAGACATGAGCTACGATTGGAGCGGCGCACGGCGCCGGCGGACAATAGCGACCGTCATAGGGGCAGCGTTCCTTCTGGCGGCGCTGGCCGCCACGGTTGCCGCGGCAGTGGCCGGCAGTATCTTCTGAGATACCCCTTTTGGGTGAGGCAGGCGGCCAAGGCCGCCTGCCTGTATTTGAAGGACCAACGCCGGACCGAACCGCTTGCCGAACTCCGGCCAACTTGCCTTCTTCGTCGGCAAATGATCGCCTTTCGCCGCAACCAGCAAGCGAAGGAATCATGCGATGTCGAAATCCCCGGACGAAATGAGCAATGAAGAGCTGCGCCTCCATGGCGACGCGGCCCGGCTCGGGCAACTCTCGATCCTGAATGCGACGGTCGCGGCTCTCGTCATGCAGGCCGGAGACAAACAGGCGATCGTCGATTCCATCGCCAATTGCCTCGCCGATCTCAAGGCCGCCTGGCAGAACGAAACGGATGCGAGCTCTTTTGGCGAAGCGGCGATGGCCGGCGCGCAGGGGTCCGCCAATCTCTTTCTCTACTTCGCAGGCCCGCCCACGCGGCACGACGCGTGACGCGATCCGCCGTCACCACCGCTTCCTGGACTTGACAGAAGCGACCGAAGGCGATTACAGCGCCGCGCGTCTATCGAGATGCCAGCGGTCGCTGTCCAGGAACCTGCTCCCTAGTTTCGCCCATCAATCGATTCCGAACTAAGGATTTGCACGGTAAGGCAGTGCCCCCTGTATCGATACAGTCGACAGGAAAAAGGACGGACGGCATGAAACGCGCGATCGCGGCACTGCTCACGCTTCTCTTGGCCGGATGCCAGTCGATGGAGTTGGAGGCGCCTGAAGTCGCAAGGCCGAGACCGGCTGCCCCCTCCGTACCGACGCTTTCCGGCGACGCGCTCCAGGCCTTCCTCGTCGGAAAGACGCTGCGCTACAACCTCAACGGCGTCAATTCCACTTTCTACGCCGACGGCCGCTACGGCTATCGCGACTACGAGGTGCGCGACGGCGGCAGCTACACGATCACTGGCGACGAGGTTTGCATCACCTTCGAGGACGGCGGGCGGCGCTGCGACCAGTATGCGCAGATCGGCCCCGACTATTATCGCATCGAGGAAGGCGGTCGCCGCACCAAGGTCGACCGCGTCGTGCCCGCGGCCTGATAGCCGATCTCCGATTAATCGCTAGACCACTGGAACCCCTCATTCCCAAGGGGTCAAATTCGCTTGCGTTCTGCCATAGTGCCGGGCGGGGAAATGGGTGCTGCGGGAGGAACAGGTGGCCCCTTTGCGAGCGACACAATGCCTTGCCCTGTCGAAGGGTGACATGGAGAGGCTGCAACGTGTCTTCGACGAGCTTTGCCGGGAACAGGGCTGGGCACGCGACGGCGAACGGGCGCGGCGCCATGCCCGCATGCTGATCGACGACTACCTTGCCGGCAATACCAACGAGATGCACCTGCTTCTTGCAGGACGCGCCTTTGCCGAGCGCCTGCGGCACGACGTCTCCCTTTAGGGTCGTGGCGTCCTTTTCGGCCATCGCCGCACGCCGCCAGCGCGTGCAGCGCGCTGATCAAACACGGAAAAGCTGCTTACAAATCCCTCCTCCTGCGCTACATTAGCAAGATCGACTGTCGATGCCGCTTGAGAGGAGCCAGGGGGCCGACAGCCGCAGTGCCGACATTCATTGAGATGATCTCGAGGAGGAGACGCATGCAAGTAGTCTGGAAACAGCCGATCGAGCTCGACTTTGTTGGCGGCATGTGCCGCACCGTGAAAGGCCCCTCAGACGCGCTCGCCTGCCTTGCCGACCATTGGCCCCGCCGCGGGCCGTTCTATGTTGCCGCCCGCAGTGCCTGCCGCGCCGCAATCGATGGTCGCCGCACGGCCGAGGAGGCGCGAACGCTGTTCATATCGGCTGCCGAAGAGGCCGAACTGGACGCTCACTGAGGCGCAACCGCGCCGGACCGTATCCCGCCGCACGAAGCGGCGCACGCTCGCCAGCGGCGGGCGCAAGATGACCTTTTAGTTGAAGCCGCTTAGTTGAAGCCGCAGACCCAATACCCGTCGACGAACGGCTCAGATACCGGGCATTTGCTCAAAAACCGCATCATTTCGGCGCATTATCGCCCAATCATGCATGATTTTTCCAGAAACGGCCCGATTTCTGTCGTGAAGCCTTCACTTCTTCCGGCTATATTCTGAGGTGCCTCACAAAAACCAATTTCGGAGCGCTTTATTCCCCGCAAGGGAATTAAAAAAAACGATATACGGGAGAGAACATATGAGCGAGAGCAATCTCTATCGCATCGTTGAAGTCAGCGTGAAGCGTGAAGGTGGCCGCCGTGACGTCGGTATCATGACGGTGCGCCAGGCCCTTGAGCTTCCCCAAGTTCCCAGTCTCGAATACAGCCATCCGGAGCTCAATTCGCGTTCCGACGGCAGGTTCCTGACCCGCGATCAGCTTCAGGCCTACGCACACTGCGCCTGAGTTTGCCGCTCACGGCATCCTCTCGGCTGCTGTGATCTCGCGCGCCCGTCCGGGCGCGTTTTAGTCCAAAATCCTTCTCAAACCTTCGTCTTATTTTTCATAGGATCGATTCCGATTCGCGGATTTATGCAGTAACGTCCGGATTCTTCCCTGCCTCGCTCGAAACCGCACTCGGTCGACGGCGAGCGCCTATCAAACGCGCAGCGATCTTTCTGTCCGTTGAGACCGATGGACGCCCAAGACCGGACGATCATGGAAACTATCATCCCTCCTCCGCTTCCCGTGCTGCTGCCGATCTCAGGCAGTCTGGTCGGCTTTCCGGTTCGCCGGGTCTATTGCGTCGGTCGCAACTATGCTGCCCACGCCATCGAGATGGGTCACGATCCGGACCGCGAACCGCCGTTCTTCTTCCAGAAGAATCCGGACAACCTGCTTGCCGCCGGTAGCGCCTTCCCCTATCCGCCGCTGACCGCCGACGTCCATCACGAGGTCGAACTCGTCGTGGCGCTGAAGCGCGGCGGCAGCGACATCGCCGTCGAGGATGCGCTGGATTGCGTCTACGGCTATGCCGTCGGCATCGACTTCACCCGCCGCGATCTGCAGGCCGAGGCCAAGAAGGCAGGCAAGCCCTGGGCCGCCGCCAAGGCCTTCGAACATTCCGCCCCGGTCTCGGTGATCGTGCCGGCCGAAGCGATCGGCCACCCGGTCAACGGCAATATCTGGTTGAAGGTGAATGGCGAAATGCGCCAGCAGGGCGATCTCGATCAGATGATCTGGAAGGTACCAGAGATCATCGCCGAGCTCTCCAAGCTCTTCACGCTGGCTCCCGGCGACGTCATCATGACCGGCACGCCGTCGGGCGTTGGTGCCGTCGTGCGCGGCGACGAGGTCACCTGCGGCGTCGACGGCGTCGCGGCGCTTGCGGTTAGCGTCCTTTAGAAAAATTGTGCCAGGAACGGCGTGACGCGCACTTCCTGGCACCCCATCATTTCAGACGACACGAAGGATATCTGCCGATGCCGCTTTATGCCCTTGGATCGCTTCGCCCGCAGACCCCGCCGAACGGCGGCTACTGGGTGGCCCCGGACGCAAACGTCATCGGACAGGTCGAGATCGGCGACGAGGTTGGCATCTGGTTCGGCGTGACGCTGCGCGGCGACAATGAGCCGATCCGGCTCGGTGCCCGCACCAATATCCAGGAAAACGTCGTCATCCATGTCGACCCGGGCTTCCCGGTCACGATCGGCGAAGGCTGCACCATCGGCCATGGTGCCATCATCCACGGCTGCACCATCGGCGAGAACTCGCTGATCGGCATGGGTGCGACGGTGCTCAACGGCGCCAAGATCGGCCGCAACTGCCTGGTCGGTGCCAATGCGCTAGTGACCGAGGGCAAGGAGTTTCCGGACAATTCGCTGATCGTCGGCGCGCCGGCCAAGGCGATCCGTACGCTGGACGACGCTGCTGTTGAAGGGCTGAAGCGTTCGGCAGCGCACTACGTCAAGAACTGGCGGCGCTACGCCTCCGATCTCACCCGGCTGGATTGAACTCCAGGCTTGTCCGAAAAAGCGGTTCCGCCCTGATCGGCGGAATCGGACTCAGACGCAGCTCTGGCAATGGCCGCGGATCTCGATCGTGGTCTTCTCGGTCTTGAAGTTCTGCGCCCGCGTCAGCGTCGAAAGCCGCTGCTCGATCGCCTCGTCATGAAACTCCGTCACCTGGCCGCAGCCTTCGCAGATGGTGAAGGCGGTGACGCCGTGGTCGTGCTCGTGATCATGCGGGCAGCTACAGGCGACGAAGGCGTTCAGGCTCTCCAGCCGGTGCACGAGGCCGTATTCGAGCAGCTTGTCGAGTGCCCGATAAACCTGCAGCGGCGCACGAAAACCATGATCGCGCAGCTTGTCGAGAATGGTGTAGGCGCTCATCGGCCCTTCGGAATGGCTGAGCGCATCCATCACCAGCGTCTGGTTCTTGGTCAGTTGCGGCGTCGCCATCAGTGGTGTCCTCCGGGCGTGGAATGGTGCGCTGCCTCGATCGGGCGGCGGCCGATCGGTAGCAGACTCAGAACGAAAAGCCCAACCGCAGCAACGACGATAGACGGTCCCGATGGCGTATCCCAGTGCAGCGAGCCGAAAAGTCCGCCGGTAACCGCAAGCGCACCAATGACCGAGGCAAGAACCGCCATCACTTCCGGCGAGGTCGAAAAGCGCCGTGCAGTCGCCGCCGGGATGATGAGCAGCGAGGTGATGAGCAGGATGCCGACGATCTTCATGGCGATCGCGATCACCAGCGCCATCAAAAGCATGAAGAAGAGCCGCGTGCGCTCGGGCTGCAACCCCTCCGCCTCCGCCAGTTCCGGATTGACGGTGGACGCCAAGAGCGGCCGCCAGAGATAGACGATGGCGAAGATGACGAGGATGCCGCCGCCCCAGATGATGTCGATGTCGGATTCGGAGACGGCGAGGATGTCGCCGAAGAGGAAGCCGACGAGATCGATGCGCACCCACGTCATGAAGGCGACGATGACGAGGCCGAAGGAGAGCGCCGAGTGCGAGAGGATGCCGAGCAGCGCATCGGTCGAAAGCGCCCCTCGCCGCTGCAGGAAGAGGAGCAGTACCGAGACGACGGCGGCAACGATGAAGACGCTGAGCATCAGGTTGAGCTCGAGAAGCAGCGACAGCGCCACGCCGAGCAGCGCCGAATGCGCCATGGTGTCGCCGAAATAGGCCATGCGCCGCCAGATGACGAAGCAGCCGAGCGGCCCGGCCATGACGGCGATGCCGATGCCGGCGATCAGCGCGCGCACGAAGAAATCATCAAGCATCGCGCTTCTCCTTCACGTCATAACCATGCAGCCGCGCGTGGTGGCCGCAGCCGCAATCCTCGCCGTGGTCGTGCACGTTTTCCTCGTCGTCGTGATGGTGGCCGTCGCCGGGGAAGCAATGTTCCGTAATCGAGCCGTCGGCATGCAGCACCCGGCCATCGGGCAGATGGGTGTGGTCATGGTAGTGACTGTAGACCGCCAGCGCGCTGGCCGCGCGCCTGCCGAAGAGCTTCTGGTATTCCGGGCTTTGGCTGACGGCCTGCGGCGTGCCGCGGCAGCAGACATGGCCATTCAGGCAGACTACCGTATCGGTCTCCGCCATGACGATGTGCAGGTCGTGCGAGATCAAAAGGATGCCGCAGCCGGTGCGGTTGCGGATCTGCTTGATCAGTTCGTAAAGCGCGATCTCGCCGCTGAAATCGACCCCTTGTACCGGTTCGTCGAGCACCAACAGGTCGGGCTTGCGGGCGATGGCACGGGCGAGCAGCGCCCGCTGGAACTCGCCGCCCGAGAGATGCTGGACCTCGGCTTTGGCAAGATGCAGCACGCCGGTCGCCGAAAGCGCTTCCTCGATCTCCCTGCCCTTCAAGGGGCCCGTCAGCGTCATCAGCCGCTCCACCGTCAAGGGCAGCGTCCAGTCGACGGCGAGCTTCTGCGGCACGTAGCCGACTTTCAGGCCCGGCTTGCGCTCGACATAGCCCTCGTCGGGCTTCAACACGCCGATCGCCGCCTTTGCCGTCGTCGATTTGCCCGAGCCGTTCGGCCCGATCAGCGTGACGATCTCGCCCGGGCTGATCGAGAACTCGACGCCGCGCACCAGCCAGCGGCCGTTGCGGCGCACGCCGGCATTGCTGAGATTGACCAACGGCAGCGTGTCTGGGGAGCGGAAATTCAGCATGAAAAAATTCCGGATTGGATAGTTGCCACTGGCTATCGCACACGTTATAGCATAACGCAATTGATGTAATAACATTACATGATTGCTTCAAGCCCTTCAATGGCCTGTTGCATCGATGCTTTGCATGCCCGACAGCGTGCCCGGGCGATAGGGCCAGGCGCGCCATTCAAGCCCGGAGAACCCGATGAAATCGACTTCCGCCCTGCTTTTTGCCTCCACCATGCTTCTCGCCGCGCCCGCTGCCGCCGCCGGCCCCAATGTGGTGGTTTCGATCAAGCCGATCCACTCCCTCGTCGCCTCGATCATGCAGGGCGTCGGCGAACCGTCGCTGATCGTCGAGGGCGCCGCTTCGCCGCACACCTACAACATGAAACCTTCCAACGCCTCTGCCCTGCAGGCGGCAAAGGTGGTCTTCTGGGTCGGCCCCGGCCTTGAAGCCTTCCTCGACAAGCCGCTTGACGCGCTGAGTGGCAGCGCCAAGGTGGTGGAACTCAGCGAAGCGCCAGGCCTCGAGAAGCTGAAATTCCGCGAGGGTGGCGCGTTTGAGGCGCATGACCATGGCGATGAAGGACACGGCGACGAAGGCCACAAGCATGCGGAAGGCGAAACGGAGCATGATGACGCCGCAGCGCCGGAAGCGGCCGCCGGGCACGATCACGGCCATGATCATGAGCACGGCCACGGCGATACTGACATGCACATGTGGCTCGACCCTGTGAATGCCAAGGCGATGGCTGCCGAGATCGAGAAGACGCTCGCCGAAGCCGATCCGGACAATGCCGGCGCCTACAAGGCCAATCTTGAGGCGTTGAACAAGCGGCTGGACGACCTTGATGCAAAGCTTGCCGAAACGGTCGCGCCGGTGAAAGACAAGCCCTTCGTCGTCTTCCACGATGCCTATCAGTATTTCGAGCACCGCTACAAGGTCCGCGTCGCCGGCTCGATCACGGTCAGCCCGGAAGTGCTGCCGGGCGCCGAGCGACTTTCCCAGATCCATGCCAAGATCAAGGAGCTAGGTGCGACCTGTGTTTTTGCCGAGCCGCAGTTCGAGCCGAAGCTGATCAATGTGGTGATCGAAGGAACGCCGGCGAAATCCGGCACGCTCGACCCGGAAGCCGGCACGCTCGACGCCGGCCCGGATCTCTACTTCCAGCTGATGGAAAACATCGGCACATCGCTGAAAACCTGCCTCGCCTCGGCAAGCTGATCCGTCCTCCCAAGACGGCAAAGGCGGGCGTTCGCTTCTCTCGAATGTGGGGAGCGCCCGCCTCGCTCCGCTGGCAAAGCGTGAGATGGCATGCTTGCGAGCGGTTATCCCACACTCCGTCATCCTCGCCCTTGTGGCGGGATGCAGTGACCCGACGTCCGTCGGGTAAAAAAACTCTTTCGACCCAAGGACTTGGGCCAGCTGGATTCCTGTGACAGGCACAGGAATGACGGAGGTGTTGACCCTGCCTTCATCGGCGGGCCCTCCCGATCGGAGGCGGCTTTGTCAGCAGGCTGAAGCGGGCGATCGTGCTCGCCTTTTTTACCCGCAACAATCGTAACGATATAACATACAGGAAACAATCGATGGAAAAGCTTCCCGTTACCGTTCTCTCCGGCTTCCTCGGCGCCGGCAAGACGACGCTGCTCAACCACGTGCTTTCCAACCGCGACGGCCTGCGCGTCGCCGTCATCGTCAACGACATGAGCGAAGTCAACATCGACGCGGCGCTGGTGCGCGACGGCGGCGCCGGCCTCTCGCGCACGGAAGAGCAGCTGGTGGAAATGACCAATGGCTGCATCTGTTGCACGCTGCGCGAGGATCTGCTGAAGGAGGTCCGCAACCTCGCCGAACAGAACCGCTTCGACTATCTGCTGATCGAATCGAGCGGCATTTCCGAGCCCCTGCCCGTCGCCACCACCTTCGACTTTCGCGACGAGGACGGCGAGAGCCTGGCCGATGTCGCGCGCCTCGACACGATGGTCACCGTCGTCGATGCCGTGAACCTGATCGCGGACTATTCCTCGCTCGATTTCCTTGCCGATCGCGGTGAGACGGCGGGTGAAGGCGATACACGCACGCTCGTCGACTTGCTTGTCGAGCAGATCGAATTCGCCGATGTCGTCGTTTTGAACAAGATCGGCACCGCCACGCCCGAGCAGCTGGACGCCGCCCGCAAGATCATCGTCAGCCTTAATCCCGATGCGCAGCTGATCGAGACCGATTTCGGCAAGGTCAAGCTGCGCGATGTGCTCGGAACCGGCCGCTTCGATATCGTCCAGGCCGAGCAGCATCCCCTCTGGTACAAGGAACTGCACGGTTTCAAGGATCATGTTCCGGAGACAGAGGAATACGGCATCCACTCCTTCGTCTATCGCGCCCGCCGGCCTCTCGATCCCATGCGTTTCCAGGCTTTTCTCAATCGCTCCTGGCCGGGCGTGCTCAGGGCCAAGGGTTTCTTCTGGCTCGCGACCCGGCCGCACTATGTCGGCGAGATCAGCCAGGCGGGTCCGCTCGTCAGAACCGGCAAGATGGGCCTCTGGTGGTCCGCGGTGCCGAAGGAGCAATGGCCGCGCGACCCTGGCTTCCTGAAGGCTGTCGGTCCCTATATCGATCCGGTCTGGGGCGACCGACGCCAGGAGATCGTCTTCATCGGCGCAGATCCGATGAGCGAGACAGAGATTCGCGCCGAACTCGACGCCTGCCTCATCGCCGACGAAGCCTTCCAACCAGAGCGCTGGCGCGATCTCGCCGATCCCTTCGCCAACTGGTCGCCGCGGGCCGCCTGATGGCAGAGGCCGCGCCAATTCCTCGTCGGCCGCGCTTCATGTGCATGGCGCTCAACACCGCCGGGCGGCCGGTGCCGATGTTCGATCCGTTCTTAGGGGAAACGGCTGGGGAGGAAGAGGCATTGGAGCCAATGGGCGAGATCGAAGGCATGTTGTTCGGAGAGCGGGAATACTCGCCGACCCTCGGAACGGTAGCGGTGCGCGCCAAGTGAAGGGGCAAACAAGACTCGAAGAGGCGCTTGTGAAGTGCAACAGCCGCAAAAACCTCCCTCATTCCTGTGCTTGTCACAGGAATCCAGCCGCGCCGCGTCGGCGGCGCGAGAAAACTCCAGGCGTCCAGCATTCCTTTCGCCGTGCCGACGCACGGCGGCTGGATCTCTGTGACAAGCACAGAGATGAGGGAGGTCTTGGTCGGCGCCGGGCGTCCGGGGGCATCCTCAGAATGATAGAAATGCCATTGCTGGCCAGCGGCGGCGCAACCGCCGCCCCTGGCCAGAAGATTGTCCTCACCGTGCCGTCGCCAGGCCGACGATGACGCCGGTTGCAAGGCTGATCAGAAGGAAGTCGTTGTCGACCCGCACCCACTGCTGGCCGCGCGGCGGCGGACGCAGCTTGTAATAGCGATAGTCGCGCACCTGGGCCATGTGGCGGCGGTCGGCCGGCGACAGGCGATGGCCGCGCGCCCAGCGTTCCTTCTTCTTGACGATCACCCGTTTCTCGATCGTGACGTGCTTGTCGACGTGGCGGTCGACGTGACGATCCATCTGGCGATCGCCATTCCGGTCGATTGGGCGGCGGGAGCGGTCATAGTTCTGCGCCACCTCGAAGGATCCTGCCGGCTGGGCAAGTGCCGCGACCGGCGCGATCAGAACGGAGCTGGCGACGAGCGCGATCAGGAGACGTTTCATTCGGGTGTCCTTTCGTTGTCTTCACCCGAAAATTAGCCCCCTCTTCCTGAACCGAATATGAAAGCGCTACATTACAAATACGTAATGATATCTGACGCTTATGCTGTATTCCTAATATCCATTACTCAACCTTCCGCAAGGCTGACGTAGCGGAAATGGTCGAAATCGGCGGCCTTGCCCACCCCCGACGTGTCGAAGGCGAACATCCCGGCAAAAGCACCGGTGAAGGATCCATGCTCGCCGCGACCGCCCTCGTCCGAAACGACGCCCGCATCGAGAACCGGGCCGATCGCGCGCCAATCCCCTGTTCGTGTCTCCCGCCAGAAGAACTGCAGATCGTTGTCGCGGATCTCCATGGCAAGGTCGATCGGTCCATCCGGAATGGCGATGCCGCTGCCGACAGGGAACTCCAGCCGGCCATGCGGGAAATCGCCGGGGCATGAGAGAATGGTCAGCGCACGCCCGAGCGTTTCGTGCCACGTCACGCCGAGCGCGTGGAATTTGTGACGATTGTAGTACTGCGTCAGGCCCGCGACCTGCTGATAGGTTTCGGCCTTGAAATCCACCGTCGTCTCGGCGCGGAAGGCGTGATGTTCCTGTCGGCGGGCGACCAGCGCCTGCTCGAACCAACTGCCCATGCTCTCGCGCCCGAAGAGCCGGAGATGCCCGGGCCGCCATTCGAGCGAAAAGATCCGCTCCGGCTGCGGTGTGCGCAGCCACTGGAACTCGATCGGCAGCGCACTGTCGTTGAAATCCGTCTCTACGACGGTCGCTGCCGGTATCCGCTCGACCTGAACTGGAGCGGGCACGAGCACCTCCGGCACCGGGCCACCGCTTTCGAGATAGAGCCAGCCGTCATCGCGCCAGACGCATTTCTGCAGCGCCGTCTCGCGGCCGAGCGTGCAGCGACGCTGCGGCGGCAGCGGCCGGCCGCAGAGATGCGTGTGATAGGCCTGACCATCAGGTGTTTCGACATATTGCCCGTGTCCCGCGCGCTGCAGCGGCGCCTCCGGGTGATCCTTTGATGTCATCAGGTAGGTATCCGGATGCATCTCGTAGGGACCATCGATCGTGCGCGACCGCGCCATGGTCACGGCATGATCATATCCGGTGCCGCCTTCCGCCGTCGTCAGGTAGTACCAGCCATTGCGTTTGAAGAGATGCGGCCCCTCGACCAGGCCGAGCGCCGAGCCCGCAAAGATGTTCTTCACCGGACCGACAAGCTTGCGTGTGCGCTCGTCCCACTCCTGCAGCAAAATGCCGTCGAAAGCCGGATGCTTGGGCGAACCGCCGAAACTCTCGGTGCGGTGATTCCACTGCATGTTGAGGAACCACTTGCGGCCGTCATCGTCGTGGAAGAGCGACGGATCGAATCCGGAGGAATTGACGTAGACCGGATCCGACCAGGTCGCCTCGATCGCTTCCGCCGTGACGATGTAGTTGTGCGCGTCCTTGAAGTTGCCGTCGAAGCGCTTGACGTCTGTGTAAACCAGCCAGAACAGCCCGTCGTTGTAGGACAGGCACGGCGCCCAGACGCCGCAGCTATCAGGGTTGCCGCGCATGTCGAGCTGGCTTGCCCGCTCCAGCGGCCGACGCACGAGCCGCCAGTTCACCAGGTCACGCGAGTGATGGATCTGCACGCCCGGATACCATTCGAAGGTGGAGGTCGCGATGTAGTAATCGTCGCCGACGCGGCAGATCGAAGGGTCCGGGTTGAACCCCTTCAGGATCGGGTTGCGGATCATGGCAGTCATGGGTTTCGGCGTCCTCCGTTGGTGCGCACATCCGATCTCAAAAATCATACGATTTCAAGACTGCAACGTTGCAGTAAGACGTTCAAGCACCTCTCTATGGCCGTCTTTCCACACCGATTCGCACCGCTGACGCGCCGGCGGGAACCGTCCGCTCACGCTCAGACCGACGAAGCGGTACGGGTTTGCACAAACAATGGGCAGAGCGCCGGGACAGCTTATTCTACTTTAGTCGGAGGCGGCCGAACTACACGGGAAAATCGTACCTCGGACTTGAACGCGCGCTTGAAATCGGCACTCTGGCTGTGCTTGGCACAAGAACCATAAGAGCCATCGCGGGGAGGAAATCGATGAGAGCTTTGCTCGGCTTCAGCCGATTAATAGACACGATCACGGAATTCATCGGAAAGAGCGTTTCATGGCTGATCCTGGCGGCAGTGCTCGTCAGCGCCGGCAATGCCGTGATCCGAAAAATCTTCAACATGTCGTCGAACGCCTGGCTCGAGGCGCAATGGTACCTGTTCGGCGCCGCCTTCATGTTTGCCGCCGCCTACACGCTCAGCCAGAACGAACACATCCGTATCGACGTGGTCTACGGCCAGTTCTCGCGTCGCGTGCAGCACTGGATCGATCTGCTCGGACACCTGCTGTTCCTGATGCCCTTCGTTCTCCTGGTGCTCTACTACCTCTTCCCCTACGTGAAGATGTCCTACGTCTCGGGCGAGGTCTCCTCCTCGGCCGGCGGCCTGATCATCTGGCCGGCCAAGGCCATCCTGCTGGTCGGCTTCCTGCTGCTCGCCTTCCAGGGTGTGTCGGAAATCATCAAGAAGATCGCGATCATGACCGGAAACATGGAAGACCCGACACCCTATGTGCCGACCCATGCGCCGCTTGACGATGTCGTGTCTCCGGAGACCCGTCCATGATCGAATTCATTGCTGAAAACCTGGCGCCGATCATGTTCGCGTCGCTGATCGTGTTCCTGCTCTTGGGATACCCGGTCGCCTTCTCGCTCGCCGCCAACGGCCTGCTGTTCTTCATCATCGGCGTCGAGCTCGCGCCGCTGTCGGACTCGATCAATCTTTCCTGGCCGCTGCTCAATGCACTGCCGGACCGGTTCTGGGGGGTGATGTCAAACGACACATTGCTCGCCATCCCATTCTTTACCTTCATGGGGATCGTGCTCGAGAAATCGGGCATGGCTGAAGACCTGCTCGATACCGTCGGCCAGCTCTTCGGCCCGATCCGCGGCGGTCTTGCCTATGCGGTCATCTTCGTCGGCGCGCTGCTCGCAGCCACCACCGGTGTCGTTGCCGCCTCGGTCATCGCCATGGGCCTGATCTCGCTGCCGATCATGCTGCGCTACGGCTATGACCGGAAGGTCGCCTCGGGCGTCATCGCGGCTTCGGGCACGCTTGCCCAGATCATCCCGCCGTCGCTCGTGCTCATCGTTCTTGCCGACCAGCTCGGCCGCTCGGTCGGCGACATGTACGCCGGCGCCCTGATCCCGGGCCTCGTGCTGACCGGCCTTTACATGGTCTACATCCTGCTGATGACCTTCATCCGGCGCGATTCGATGCCGGCCCTGCCGCTGGAAGCCCGCACGCTCGGTTCCGGCGTCACGTCGCTCGCCGTTGCGCTGGCGGTGGCGGCAGGCATCGCGTATGCCGCCCACGTCTATCTCTACCCGACCCAGGGCGAGAATGCCGACATCCTCGGCGGCACCGTCGGCGTCATCGTCATCTACGTCGTCGCGCTTATCGACCGCGGCCTGAAGATCAATGCGATGTCGAGGCTTGCCCAGCAGGTCATCATCGTGCTGATTCCGCCCTTGGCGCTGATCTTCCTCGTCCTCGGCACCATCTTCCTCGGCATCGCGACGCCGACCGAAGGCGGTGCGATGGGCGCCGTCGGTGCGCTGATCATGGCAGCCGCCAAGGGCCGTCTCAACATGGACGTGGTGCGCGGGGCGCTCACGGCAACGACCCGGCTTTCGGCCTTCGTGCTGTTCATCCTGATCGGTGCGCGCGTCTTCTCGCTCACCTTCTATGGCGTCAACGGCCACATCTGGGTCGAACACCTGCTGACGGCGATGCCGGGCGGCGAAACCGGCTTCCTCATTACCGTCAACCTGCTCGTCTTCTTCCTGGCCTTCTTCCTGGATTTCTTCGAGCTCGCCTTCATCATCGTGCCGCTCCTGGCGCCCGCCGCCGACAAGCTCGGCATCGACCTCATCTGGTTCGGCGTTCTGCTCGGCATCAACATGCAGACGAGCTTCATGCACCCACCCTTCGGCTTCGCGCTCTTCTATCTGCGTTCGGTCGCGGCAAAGGTGCCCTATCTCGACAAAATCACCGGCAAGACGATCCAGCCCGTCACGACCGGGCAGATCTACTGGGGTGCGGTGCCTTTCGTCGGCATCCAGATCCTGATGGTGGCGCTGACGATCATGTTCCCGCAGATGGTCATGCACTACAAGGGAACGGGCATGGGCGTCGATCCGAACACAATCAAGATCGAGGTGCCGGGCTTTGCGCCGGGTGGTGGCCTGACGCTTCCGGACAATGGCGGTGGCCTCGGCCTTCCGGGCGGCCTGCAGCTTCCAGGCGGCAGCCCGCTCGACCAGAAGCCTGCGGATCAGGGCGGCGGCTCCGGCGCCCAGCCGCAGACCGCGCCCTCGAACGACCTCAGCCAGCCGCCTTCGTTCGGCGGCACGGGTGCCCAGCCGCAGACGGCACCGTCAAACGACCTCAGCCAGCCGCCTTCGTTCAAGTAAGACGGCTGGCACACAAAACATAAGGGCGGCCCCGCAAGGGCCGCCCTTTTCGTTTGCCGACAACAATACTCGATGCCTGTAGGAGGTCGAGCGCAAACCACACTCTCCCCCATTCCTGTGCCTGTCACAGGAATCTAGCCAGCCCAAGTCCTTGGGCTGAAAAGAGTCTTTCGATCCGACGGACGTCGGATCGCTGGATCCCCGCCACCAGGGCGAGGATGAGGGAGAACGGGGCACGCATATCGCCGCAGGCCATCGTCGAGGTCTGTCAGCAATCTCAGGGCAGCCACACCAAACGCACTTGCTCAATCGATCCTCTTGGCCGGATTGTCGCGATACCAGTCGACGATCATGGGCATCATCTCCTCGAACGGTCCGCCGACATAGACGTTGAGCAGACCCATGCGCGATGCGCTCTCATTGCGGAAATCATGCATCGTTCCGCGCGGGATGACGCAGAGCGAGCCCTTGGCCATCTGGTGCCAGGTGTCGCCGACCAGGATGCTGGCGGTGCCCTCGATGACGTAGAAAATCTCGTCATTGTCGTCGTGCTTGTGAGCGCCGGGTCCTTCATGCCGAGCATCGAGCCACCATTCCGAGATCGAAAAGCGGCCTAGGGTTTCCGGGCGATCGGCTTTGAAGACAGCCTGTATGGCACCCATGTCGTACCGGCGGCCCTGATGGGGACCGAGCACGACCGATTGGCCTTCGCTTGGCATTGCACCTTCTCCCTTTCATCAAGGCCGCAACCATACCACGAAACCGCTGCCGTGCCGCGCCTCCTGCGCATGCGTAGGGATCAGAAATGCAGGGTCGTCGGGACGCCGGCGGCCTCCGGCCGAAACGAAAAGCCGCCCGCAACAGACGTTGCGAGCGGCCCTTTGTCATCAGCAACAGGCGAAAGCTTAGAGCTTGCCGCCGCGCTGCTGGATCATCATGAAGGTGTCGTAGTTGTATTCGGCGATCTGGGCGTTGAGGTAGTACTCGCCGCGGAAGGCCTTGATCGAGTCCCAGATCTTCTTGAAGGTCGGGTTCGAGTCTTCCATTTCGGCATAGACTTCGTTCGCCTTGTCGAAGCAGGCCGACAGGATTTCGGCGCTGAACGGGCTGAGCTTGGCACCGGAAGCCACCAGGCGCTTGATCGCCGACGGGTTCAGGTAGTCGTACTTCTGCAGCATGTTCGCGTCGGTCGCCTGGCAGGCGGTGCGCAGCAGCGACTGGTAGTTCTTCGGCAAGCCGTCGAAGGCCGCCTTGTTGAACATGGCGTGGACCGTCGGGCCACCTTCCCACCAGCCGGGATAGTAGTAGTAGGGCGCGACCTTGTAGAAGCCGAGCTTCTCGTCGTCATAGGGGCCGACCCATTCGGCGGCGTCGATGGTGCCCTTTTCGAGCGCCGGATAGATGTCGCCGCCGGCGATCTGCTGCGGCACGACGCCGAGCTTCTCGACGACCTTGCCGGCGAAGCCCCCGATGCGCATCTTCAGGCCCTGCATGTCGGCGACCGTCTTGATCTCCTTGCGGAACCAGCCGCCCATCTGCACGCCGGTATTACCGTTGGGGAAACCGACGAGGCCCTGGGTTCCCAGGAACTCGTTGAAGAGATCGATGCCGCCGCCGTGGTAGTGCCAGGCGTTCATGCCGCGCGCATTGAGCGCGAAGGGAACGGCGGCACCAAGCGCCCAAGTCGGGTCCTTGCCCCAGTAATAATAGGAAACCGTGTGGCAAGCCTCGACCGTACCGGCAGCCGCCGCGTCAGCAGCCTGCAGGCCGGGCACGATTTCGCCGGCGGCGAAGACCTGAATCTGGAAGTTGCCGTCGGTCGCTTCCGACACATGCTTCGCTAGCACTTCACCGCCGCCATAGATCGTGTCGAGCGACTTTGGGAACGACGATGCCAGGCGCCAGTTGATCTTGGGGTTTGCCTGCGCAATGGCCGGCGTTGCAAGCGCGGCAGCACCCGCTGCGGCCAAGCCACCGAGGCTTGCGTTTTTGATAAATGAACGGCGATCCATGGTTCCTCCCCTAGTTCTCGCCAAAAGGGCGGCCGCGATCAGCGCTACCACCCATCAATCCACCCTGCCCCTTCCCGGGCGACGGTGGCTCCTCCTCGTTAACCTGCCGAAACGACGCAAATCGGCGTCGCAATCGACCGGCATTGCAGCACCTTACAGAAACACCGGACCATGTCCAGAAGGCGCTTTCCGGCACCTATTCGACTTTTGTCTAATGCGCCGGAAAGCAGGCAGTTTTGCCCAAAATGCAGGCAAATCAATGTTTTCAGCAGAACTTAGCGTTCGGCCGACGATGCCCAGAGGTTGATATCGGCCTCACGGGCATAGAGATCGATCTCGGCCAGCTCCTCCGCCGTGAACGTGTCGTTTTCGAGCGCCTTGACGCAATCGACGATCTGTTCGGAGCGGCTGGCGCCGATCAGCGCCGAGGTGATCCGGCCGTTGCGCAGCACCCAGGCAAGCGCCATCTGCGCCAGAGTCTGGCCGCGCTTTTCGGCGATGCCGTTCAGCTTGCGGATGTTGTCGATGATCTCCGGGCGGATGAAGTCCTTCTTGAGGAAGTGGTTCTGCGCCGCCCGGCTGTCGCTCGGAATGCCCTGCAGATACTTGGTCGTCAGCATGCCCTGGGCAAGCGGCGAAAAGACGATCGAGCCGATGCCGAGATCTTCGAGCGTGTGGATCAGGCCATCGTCCTCGATCCAGCGGTTGAGCATCGAATAGCTCGGCTGATGGATGAGGCACGGTGTGCCGAGATCCTTGAGAATTGCAGCCGCTTCGCGGGTGCGCTGCGAATTGTAGGAGGAAATGCCGACATAAAGCGCCCTGCCCGAACGCACGATATGGTCGAGCGCGCCACAGGTTTCTTCAAGCGGCGTGTCCGGATCGAAACGGTGCGAATAGAAGATGTCGACATAGTCGAGCCCCATGCGCTTCAGGCTCTGGTCGCAGGAAGCGATCATGTACTTGCGGCTGCCCCATTCGCCGTAAGGACCGGCCCACATATCGTAGCCGGCCTTGGACGAGATGATCAGCTCATCGCGCAGATGGGCGAAATCCGTGCGCATGATTTCGCCGAAGGCGGTCTCGGCCGAGCCCGGAGGCGGGCCGTAATTGTTGGCGAGATCGAAATGGGTAATGCCGAGGTCAAACGCGGTGCGGCACATGTCGACCTTGCGGTCATGCGGCGTGTCACCGCCGAAATTGTGCCAGAGCCCCAGCGAGATCGCCGGCAGCTTCAGGCCGGAGCGGCCGACGCGGTTATACTTCATGGTGTCGTAGCGGTTTTCCGCCGGTAGCCAGGTCATCGCACAATCCTCCGCGATCCGTATCCGGATGGCGGCATGCACCTACCATCCCTCAAAACGAGAAGGGTTTCCGTGATCACGGAAACCCAAGCTTGCTGTCAAAGATATCTCTAATCGCCGAACGCTCGCGAGGGAAGCTTTGCCCCAGCCAAAATCTCCGTCATTCCTGTGCTTGTCACAGGAATCCAGCCAGCCCAAGTCCTTGGGCTGAATAGTCTTTTGACCCGACAGACGTCGTGTCGCTGGATCCCCGCCACAAGGGCGAGGATGAGGGAGGTTGGGGTGCAGCTCTCCCCCGGAAGCCTCTCTTCCGAGTTTGCAGAGGGCCCCCTGGTCCGCGGCGCGCGTGCCGGACGGCTGCCCCCTATGAAGCCGCAGCGACGCGATTTCCCGACATTTCTTCTTGCCGCTCCCGCAGCAGCGCCCGCGCCTCCTCGATGCCGAGCGCGGCCGGCTGCGTGCAGGTGGTGGAGAGCTCGATGAAGCGGCCCTCCTCGCCCGATTTCAGGATCGAGACCATGACGTCGACGCCGTGCAGCGCCCGGTCGAGCGAGCAGCGGGCATCGCGGCCTTCAAGGATCGCCTGCGCCATGTCGGCTAGGCCGGCGGTGCGGTAGTTCGCCATCGGTCCCTGCGGATGCTCCTGGTTTTCGACGCCGAAGGGATGATCCCAGGGTTCCAGTGGCTCAATGTTCCTGTCGCGACCGCTTATCTCCACCTTGCCGCCGAAGAAGTTCGGATCGGGCACGTAGAGCGAGCCTTCGGTGCCATAGAGCTCCATATTGGCATGGCGATGCGACCAGACATCCCAGCTCGCCGACAGGGTGATCGTCGCGCCATTTTGGAACTCGAGCAGCGCGTGGATGTTGGTCGGGGTCTTGACCGGGATCTCCTCGCCCTTGCGTGGCTCGCTGGTGATGGTGCGGGTCGGGTTGGCCATGGAGGACAGTGCTGCGACGCGCTTCACCGGCCCGATCAGGTTGATCAGGTTGGCGATGTAATAGGGGCCGAGATCGAGGATCGGGCCGCCGCCGGGCAGGAAGAAGAAGTCCGGGTTCGGATGCCACATCTCCATGCCCGGGCTCATCACGTGGCAGGTGCCAGACGTCACCCGGCCGATCTTGCCGGCATCGATGGTGCTGCGGGCCAGCTGGTGCGCGCCGCCGAGGAAGGTGTCCGGTGCGCAACCGACGGAAAGGCCTTTGTCCCTAGCGATCGCCCTGAGGTCTTCGCCCTGTTCGAGCGAAAGCACCAATGGCTTTTCAGAGTAGACGTGCTTGCCGGCCTCGAGGATCGCCTTCGACACCGGGTAGTGCGCGTCCGGGATCGTCAGGTTGACGACGATGTCGACGTCAGGATTGGCGAGCAGCGCTTCGATGCTCTGCGCCTCGACGCCGTATTCGGCTGCCCGCGCCTCGGCTGCCGCCGGGTTGATGTCGGCGCAGGCGACGACCTTGATGCCCTTAAAGAGGGGAGCGAGCTTGAAGTAGGTGGTGGAGATGTTGCCGCATCCGATGATGCCGACGCCAAGTTCCTTGGTCATGGATGAACCTGCTTCTCAATAGGATTGGATGGAGGCGAGCGAACGCTTGGCGAAGCGCTTGAAATCGCTCGGATTGTCATGTTCCGCAATGAAGTAGCGGGCCTTGGTTCCTGAGAGCGCCTGGAACAGGCCTTTCCAGTCGACTGTGCCCTCGCCGACATCGGCCCAGCCGTCCTCGTCCTTCTTCTCGCCGGTGGGCGCGATGTCCTTCACGTGGACGGCGGTGATGCGGTCGCCGTATTTCCTGATCCAGGCGATCGGGTCGGCACCGCCGCGGATGATCCAGGCGATGTCGGCTTCCCAGGAAAGATCCGGTCCGCCTTCGAAGATCAGGTCCTGCGGAATGCTGCCGTCAGGAAGGGCAAAGAATTCGAAGTCGTGGTTGTGCCAGCCGAAGATCAGCCCGGCATCGCGATAGGGCTTGCCGGCCTTCTGCAGCCGCTCTCCGAAGGCACGCCAGCCGGCCGCATCCGTCGGGCGCTGGTCGGGCATCAGGTACGGGCAATAGATCGCCTGGATGCCGAGCGCCTTGGCGATCTCCAGCACGCGGCCCGGATCGCTTTCGAGCATGTCCAAGCCAAAGTGCGCCGTCGGCATGGCGAGGCCATTGCTGTCGAGCCCTTCCTTGAAGCTCGCGATCTCCGCGTCGCTGAGCGCCGCATAGAGTGCGCCATAGCCTTCGACCTGGCTGTAGCCGGCCTGTCCGAGTGCCTCGAGCACATTGGCGAACGGCGGGAAATTGCGGGCGCTATAAAGCTGGAAACTGACGTCCTTCATGAAATCCTCCTCGAAAGATCGTTTGGTCTTGGGTCAATTGCCCTTGGGGGTTGGGGTCCTGGGATCACTTGAGCCAGGTGTCGTAGTCCGACACCAGCAGGTGGGTGGGTGCCGCGTCCTCCTCGATCGCCGAGAAGCGACCGACGGGCTCGCGGAAATAGTTGTCGGTGAGATCGTCGTTGACGGTCGAAACCTCGCCCATCAGCACGTCCGTGGCTTCGGCCCAGAAGGCGTGCCAGTTGCCGGGCAAAAGCGTGACGCTTTCGCCGGCCTTGAGCTTCAAGAGTTCGCCAGCCTTGAGTGTGCGAAGTCGCGCATCGGTGGCGACGACGACATCGCTCTCCTCGTCGACGGTGCCATCAGGCCTCGAATTGTACATCTGCAGCACCAGCGAGCCGCCGCCGCGGTTGATGATGTCCTCGGTCTTCACCGCATGGCGGTGCAGCGGATTGACCTGGTCCTTGGCGGTGATCATCAGCTTCTCGGCATAGACCATGCCGTGGCCGGTCGTGAGGTTCGCGGCGTTGCCATTGCGCAGCGTGAAGAGCACGAGCCCGAATTCATCGAAGCGTCCCTTGCCGTAGTCGGTGATGTCCCAGCCGAGCCGGGCATCGAAGATCGTCGGGCTGTCAGAGGCGACCCGCGCCTTCAGTTGTTCTGGCGACCAGTAGGCAAAGGGCGGCAGTGTGAAGCCGTAGCTCTTCATGAAGGCACCGCTCTCGGCGATGATATCGTTGACGTGGCTGCGTTTCATGGCGGTCAACCTTTTCCCTGGCAGGATTCAAGATCGAAGGCGGCAAAGCGCGGAAGCTCGCCTGCGGCGAGCGGCACCTTCGGCGTGAAGCGGACAAGCTTGGTTTCCCCGGCCAGCAGATCAAAGGCATTGTCGGAGTATCGGCCGGCGACATCGGCCTCGATCATCACATGCAGCGCCAGGCCGCTTGCCTTGACGCTGACGTCGAAAGCGCCTTCGCCCGCCGGCGCCACATCGAGTGTCAAACCGGACGGTTGCAGGTCGAGTGCCTTGTAGGTGCCGTTGGCGTGGTGCCCCTCGCCGCGCATGCCGTTCGATGCATCGAACGACCAGAACAACAGGTGATCCGCCGGAATATCGGAAGCCGCAAGCGTCACCAGGGTCGCCGCGCGATCCGGGCTGCAGGTGCCGGCGGCCGCCGTCAGCGGCGTGCGCTTGCAATCGAGCGAAACCAAGAAGGTCTGAAGCTCGACCGTCACCGGCTCCGCCGTATCGTTGACCATCGAGAAGGCGATCTCTCTGCCATCCGCCGATGGGATGGCCGCGACCGAAACCGGCTGGAAGAACCGGCGGACCATATAGTGCATCGCCTTCCAGCTACTACCATAGTCGAGGCTCGACCAGGAGGCGACCGGCCAGGTGTCGTTGAGCTGCCAGTAGAGCGTGCCCATGCAATGGGGTTTTAGCGAGCGCCAATAGTCGACGGCCGTGCGGATCGCCAGCCCCTGCTGGACCTGGCTGAGATAAACGAAAGCCGGGAAATCCTTGGGGAAGCGGAAATATCGGAACATCGTGCCGGCGATGCGCTCATTGCCGCCGACATTCTTCTGGTGGCTCTCGATCACAGGCGACGCGATGTTGAGGTCCTTCTCCGCCGCAAACTGCCGGATGACCGGCATCGACGTATAGGACTGGAAGCCGAACTCCGAGCAGAAACGTGGGCGCACGGTGCGGTAATTGTCGAAGGACTTGTTCTCGTGCCAAACCGACCAGTAGTGCATGTCGCCGGAACCATCGGCATGCCAGGCGTCGCCGAAATCGAGATAGCCGGACGCCGGGCTCGACGGCCACCAGATCGCTTCGGGAAGTGCGGCCTTCAGCGCCACCTCGATCGTGCGGTTCAGCCGATCATAGGAGACGAGATAGCGGTCGCGATCCTTGCGCGGCTCGTCGAACCAGGTGAGTGCACCGACCAGCTCGTTGTCACCGCACCAGACCGTGATCGATGGATGCGACGACAGGCGCTTTGCCTGATAATCCACCTCTGCCGCGACATTCTCCAGGAAATCCGGGGTCGAGGGATAGAGGTTGCAGGCGAACATGAAGTCCTGCCACACCAAAAGCCCGAGCCGGTCGCAGAGATCGTAGAACCAGTTCGGCTCGTAGAAGCCGCCGCCCCAGACCCGGATCATGTTCATGTTGGCGTCCACTGCCGAGGTCAGCAGATCCTCGACGCCCTCTGGCGTCACCCGCGACATCAGCGCATCGGCCGGGATCCAGTTGGCACCCTTGCAGAAGATCTCGCGGCCGTTGACGCGGAAGGCAAAGCGGCTGCCGGCCTCGTCCTTGTCGGTCACCAGCTCGATCGTGCGGAAACCGATCTGGCGGCTCACTTGCTCCTGCGGCACCTCGACCGTCAGATGTGACAAATGCTGCTCGCCGCTACCCGCCGGCCACCAGCGCTTTGGTTTTGCGACGGTGAAGACATGGGTGATGCGCGTCTCGCCCTTGCCGACGGCGCAGTCCAGCCGCTCGCGGTCCTCGTCGAGCGAAAAATGTATGGGGACGATGCCGGGCGCGTCGGCAAACAGCGTCACCGTCACCAGAAGGTCGACCGAACCGTCCTCAAGCCAGACCTGCTTGGTCGTCACATGCTCGATGCGGGCGATCTCCAGCCGGCAGAGCGCGAGCTCGCCGTAGACGCCGAGCGGCGCGATTGCGATGTTCCAGTCCCAGCCGAAATGGCACTGGGGCTTGCGCAGCATGTTGCCATTGGCGATCGGCGAATTGCCGGGATGGTAAGGCACGTAGAAGGGCTGCTCGGCCTGCCGGCGCGCGCCTTCGGCGATCGAGGAATGCAGCACGATGCGGATGCGGTTCTCCCCGGCGACGAGAGCGCGGGAAACATCGGGTCTATAGCGGCGGAAGCAGTTCTCCGCTTCGAGCACCAGCGTGTCGTTGACGAAGACCGAGGCAACGGTATCGAGGCATTCGAGGTCGAGATACCAGTAGCCCGCGAGTTCGTCGGCGGCGACCGTGACTGTTCGCTCGATCACCCAGTCCTTGTGCGCCACCCACTGCACGTCATTCTCGTTGCGACCGACATAGGGGTCTTCGATCACGCCCGCTTTCTGCAAGGCCGAGTGCACGTCGCCCGGCAGCGCCATAGCCAAGCTGTGGCTGTTGTCGACCGAGCTGAGCTGCCAATCCCCTGAAATGTCGAGACGGATGGCGGTTCGGGTGTAGTCCTCAGAGAGCATTGTCGTATTTCCATGGATCAACCGGCGACGCCGGCGCTGTCATTGCTGGGAGACGCCGGACAGAGGTCTCTGTCCGGCACGTCCTTTATCTCAGATCCGGTTCTCACTCGTCGCATCGAAGATCGAGGCAACCGCCATGTCGAAGGAGAGCGTGACGGCCGTGCCTGGCGCATAGCGCCGCTGGCCGGCGATGCGCACCGACATCGACTGACCGGCGAGTTTCAGCCACAACAGATTGTCGGCGCCCATCGGTTCCTCGATATCGACCACCGCCCGGTGCAAGGCCGCAGCCCCGCTTGCCGCCTCGTCGACGCGCACATGTTCGGGCCTGAGGCCAAGGACAACCTTCTGCCCGTGCACGAGGGGTGCCCGCGACGGATAGGCGGACACGTCGAAATCGACGCCGTTGGCGTGGACGTAGGCGCGCTGGTCCCCAAGCAGCAGCTCGCCGCGGAAGAAGTTCATCGACGGCGAGCCAATGAAGCCGGCGACGAACAGGTTTTCCGGGGCGTTGTAGATCGTCATCGGATCGGCCAGCTGCTGGATCACACCGCTCTTCATGACAGCGATGCGGTCAGCCAGCGTCAGCGCCTCGATCTGATCGTGGGTGACGTAGATCATCGTGTTCTTCAGCGACTGGTGCAGCCGCTTGATCTCGACGCGCAGCTCCGAGCGCAGCTTGGCGTCAAGGTTGGAGAGCGGCTCGTCGAACAGAAACACGTCGACGTCGCGCACCAGCGCCCGGCCAATCGCCACGCGCTGGCGCTGGCCACCGGAAAGCTCAGACGGTTTGCGCTTCAGGAGCGGCTGGATCTGCAGGATCTCGGAGGCGCGGCGCACACGTTTGTCGATCTCCTCCTTCGGGACCTTCGCAACCTGCAGGCCGAAGGAAAGGTTCTTCTCCACCGACATCTGCGGATAGAGCGCGTAGGACTGGAACACCATGCCGATGCCGCGGTCCTTCGGCTCCTCCCAGGTGACATTCTTGTTCTTGATGAAGATCTGCCCGTCGCTGACATCGAGCAGGCCGGCGATGCAATTGAGCAGGGTCGACTTGCCGCAGCCGGACGAGCCGAGCAGCACCAGGAATTCGCCGTCCTTGATGTCGAGGTTGAGCGTGTCGAGCACAGTGACGGCACCGAAGCTCAACGACAGGTCTTTGACCGATACGCTGACGTTTTGCATGTCCTTACCCTTTCACTGCGCCGGCGGCGATGCCGCGAACAAAAAGCCGTCCGGAGACGAAGTAGACGAAGAGCGGCACGGCACCCGTCAGGATCGTCGCCGCCATGTTGACGTTGTATTCCTTCACGCCCTGGACCGAGTTGACGATGTTGTTGAGCTGAACCGTCATCGGGTAGTATTCCGGCCGGGTGAACACGACGCCGAACAGGAAGTCGTTCCAGATGCCGGTGACCTGCAGGATCATCGCCACGACGAAGATCGGCAGCGACATCGGCAGCATGATCCTGAAGTAGATCGTCCAGAACCCGGCGCCATCGACGCGCGCCGCCTTGAACAGTTCCTCCGGCAGGCCGGCGAAATAGTTGCGGAAGAGCAGCGTCAGGATCGGCATGCCGAAGATGGTGTGCACGATGATGAGGCCGGTCAGCGTGCCGTAGATGCCCATTTCCCGGAGCACGATGACGATCGGGTAGATCATCACCTGATAGGGAATGAAGGCGCCGACGATCAGGATCGTGAAGAACAGCTCCGCGCCCTTGAAGCGCCAGTTGGCAAGCGCATAGCCGTTGACCGAGGCGATCGCGATCGAGACGATCGTCGAGGGAACGGTGATGCGCACCGAGTTCCAGAAGCCGCGCGAAAGGCCGTCGCAGTTAAGCCCGGTGCAGGCACTCGCCCAGGCCTTCGCCCACGGCTCGAAGGTAATTTCGACCGGCGGCGCGAAGATGTTGCCGAGCCGGATTTCCGGCATGCCCTTGAGCGAGGTCATGACCATCACATAGAGCGGCAGCAGGTAGTAGAGCGCCACGACGATCAGCGTGCCGTAGATCATGATGTTACGGCCCGACAGCGCCCGGCGGGGTTTGCGACCGCGTGGGCCGGCGATAACCCTGTCGGCTTGCGCCTGGGGTGCGGCTTCGTCAGCCACCGAATTGAAAGCAACGATATCAGACACGCTTGCGCCCTCCCCCGAATTCCAGATAGGCCCAAGGCACGATGATGATGGCGACGGTGATCAGCATCATGGTCGAGGCGGCGAAGCCCTGACCGAGGTTCTGCGCCTGGAACATGTAGTCGTAGACGTACTTGGCCGGCACTTCCGACGCGATGCCGGGGCCGCCGCTCGTCTGCGCCACCACAAGGTCGTAGACCTTGACGATGCCGCTCGCGATAATCACCAGCGTGGTGATGAAGACGCCGCGCATCATCGGGATGACGACGAAGATGTAGGTCTTCCACATCGGAATGCCATCGACGCGCGCCGCCTTCCAGATGTCCTCGTCGATGCCGCGCAGCCCAGCGAGCATCAGGCACATGACGAGCCCGGTGCCCTGCCAGAGCGCGGCGATCAGGATGCCGTAAATGACGATGTCGGCGTTATAGAGCGGGTCGAAGGTAAAACTCTCCCAGCCGGCCGAACGCACCACAGACTGGATGCCGAATTCCGGATTGAGCAGCCATTGCCACACCAGGCCCGTCACGATGAAGGACAGGGCGAAGGGATAGAGCATGATCGTGCGGAAGGTATTTTCGAAGCGGATCTTCTGATCCATCAGCGCCGCCAGCACGAAGCCGATGACCAGGCTGAAGATCAGCGAAAAGACGCCGTAGATCGCCAGATTCTGCACCGAGACCAGCCAACGCGGCGCGTCCCAGAGGCGCTCGTACTGATCGAGGCCGACGAAGGATAGCCGCGGCAAGAGCTTGGAATTGGTGAAGGAATAGACGACCGTCCAGATCGTGCCGCCGAGGAAAATCACCACGGCCGTCAGGATCATCGGGACGGAGGCAATCTTCGCGTTCAGGTTCCGCAGCCACTGGTTCGGTCGGCCCGAACCTTGTGTGTAGCCTGCCATGTTTCGTTCCTCCGGAACTGCAATGGGTTTCGGACGATGGGCAGCGCCGCGCGATCAACGTCGACGTCGTGCCGCATCAGGGCGACAACCGCTCCCTAAGTGCCGCGTGAAGGCGAACGCACGCGCGGCTGTCGGCACGTCGTGCCGAAAGGGAGGCCTTGGCCGGCCCACGCCATTACGGCGGGACCGGTCAATCAGGCAGTTGCGGTTACTCCGCGTTCGCGATGATGTCGGCGAAACGCTTCTGCGCGTCTTCCGGCGTGATCGACGAGTTGGCGAAGAATTCGGAGAACAGGTCCTCCTTCTGCTTCTGGCTGTCGGCCGAAAGCAGCTGGTCGGTGCCCTGGATCACGTTGCCCTTGGCAAGGATGTCCAGGCCCTTCTTCATGCAGTCGTTGGCGGCTGCGAGGTCGACGTCGCCACGCACCGGCAGCGAGCCCTTCTTGAGATTGAAGGCGACCTGGGTCTTCGGATCGAGCAGCGTCGAAGCCAACGCCTCCTGCGCCTTGGACTTTTCTTCGTCCTTCAGCAGCGGGAAGTAGAATGCGTCGCCACCGGTCGAAATGATCTCGTTGACGCCGAGACCCGGAAGGCAGGTGTAATCCGTTCCGGCTTTCTGGCCGGCAAGCGCGAATTCACCTTGAGCCCAGTCACCCATGATCTGGCCGCCGGCCTTGCCGGTGATGACCATGTTCGTCGCCTGGTTCCAGTCCTGGACATTGGTGCCCTTGGACATGCGGCGGGCGTCGTCAGCGGCCTTGAAGACCTTGGCGATCTCAGGACCGGCCGCCACTTCCTCGTCCTTGTCGCCAAAGACCTTCTGGAACGTGTCCTTGCCGGCGATCGCCACCATCAGCACGTCGAAGGCGCCGGCTGCCTGCCAGGGCTGGCCACCGACTGCGAGCGGCACGATGCCGGCCTTTTCCAGCGCCGGTGCGGCGGCAACAAACTCGTCCCAGTTCTTCGGAACTTCGACGCCGGCCGTCTTGAAGGCGGCGTTCGACAGCCACAGCCACTGCCAGGAGTGGATGTTGACCGGGGCGCAATAGATCTTGCCGTCGATGGTGCAGGAATCGAGCAGGCTTGCCGGCTTGATGATGTCCTTCCACTTCTCGCGGGTCGCGACGTCGGTCAGGTCGCGCATCAGGCCGGCCTGAACCAGCTCTTCTGCCTGGCGGCCGTGGTTGAACTGCGTGGCGCCCATCGGATCACCGCCGGTGATGCGGCTGATCATGATCGGGCGGGCAGTGCCGCCGGAGCCGGCGATTGCGCCGTCAACCCAGTGATTGCCCGTTGCGTCGAAGGCCTTCGCGAGTTCCGCGACCGCGGCTGCTTCGCCGCCGGACGTCCACCAATGGGTTACTTCAAGATCGGCGGCACTGGCCGCACCGAGTGGCAGGGCCACCGCGGTCGCGAGCATGGCTGCAAAAGAACGTATTTTCATGAGTCTCCTCCCTCACTGTAACGTTACCGTAAAAAACTTAATGCAATCGATTACAGGACGCAACACCCACCACAATCGATTTAAACAGAATCTTAGAAAACACCTATTGCGTGCAGATGACAGCGGAAGTCCAAAGCGCTTTGCGCCCGGCGCCTGCCCCTTCGCGTCTTGCAGAAGACTCGCTTATATAGCTGATATTTATAGAACTTCAGCGAGTGCCTTGCGCCGTTGTGGAGATCATCGTCTCGCAAGCGCAAAAGACACCCGCCCCAAGGTGCGATTCAACCAGACCGCTTCAGATTCCGCAGTGCAGCAACGAAAACGCTCGACATCGCAACTGTATCGTTACAGATTTGAAGCAATTTTATCGGTCCAAAGCAGGATAGCCGCTCGCTGCTTTTCGTATATAAGGCGATAAAGTGACGCGGCAGGCAGCAGTGGACAGGGCTGAACCGACGCGTTTCGCCGCCGGGCGGGCAAAACTGGCGGCGCGCGGGCAGAGAGTGGGCGGGTGACGGCAATGGACAGCAAGACGAAAAACAGGCCGCAAACACTGCCGGATGGCGGCCGGCCAACGCTGAAGACGATCGCCTTCATGACCGGGCTCGGCATCACCACGGTTTCCCGGGCGCTGAAGGATGCGCCCGATATCGGCGCGGAAACCAAGGAACGCGTGCGTCTCGTCGCCAAGCAGATCGGCTACCAGCCGAACCGCGCCGGCGTGCGGCTCAGAACCGGCAAGACCAACGTCATCAGTCTCGTATTGACGCTGGAAGAAGAGATCATGGGCATCACCAGCCCGATGGTCGTCGGCATCACCGAGATCCTCGCGGGCACGCCCTATCACCTCGTGGTCACCCCCTATAGCGCCGTCAAGGATGCCCTGGCGCCGATCCGCTACATCCTCGACACGGGCGCTGCCGACGGCGTGATCATCTCGCGCACCGAGCCGCACGATCCGCGCGTGGCACTTCTGACCGAGCGCGGCCTGCCTTTCGTTACCCACGGCCGCACCGAAATGGGCATCGTCCACCCCTATCACGACTTCGACAACGAGCGCTTCGCCTATGAGGCGGTGCGCAAGCTCGTCGCGCGCGGCCGGCGGCGCCTGGTGCTGCTCGAGCCGCCGCCGCATCTCACCTTTTATTCGCATATGCGCGCCGGCTTCGAACGGGGCCTTCGCGACTTTCAGGCCGATGCAATCGGCTTCCACCAGACCAATATCGACCATTCTCTGGTCGAAATCCGCGACGCCTTCGAGGTGCTGATGCGCTCGGAGGACGCGCCCGACGGCATCATCTCGGGGAGCGGTTCAGGCGCGATCGCGCTGATCGCCGGTCTGGAGATGGCCAAGAAGAAGCTCGGCGAAGACTGCGACATGGTTTCGAAGTCCCCGAGCGACTTCCTGCGCTGGCTTCGCCCGGAGGTGATGACCATGTACGAGGACATCCGCGTTGCCGGTCGCGAACTGGCAAAGGCGGTCATCGGCCATATCGACGGCCAACCGCCGGAAACGCTGCAGAGCCTCAGCCAGCCGGAGTTCCAGCCGCCGATCACGCGCGGTCTGCGGGCCTGAGCCGAAAACATCTCCGCCCTCATCCCTGTGCCCTGTCACAGGGATCCAGCAGCGCCGCGTCCGCGGCGCGGAAGAGTCTTTTCGGCCCAAAGACTTGGGCCTGACTGGATTCCTGTGACAGGCACAGGAATGAGGATCTGGGAGACGGCGTGCCCCTCTGTCGTCGACCAGCGACAGTTTGCCATGGGCGTCGTGAAACGACGCGGAAGCACCCTGAAGTCTTGCTTGTGACGCAGAAACCTGCGACAGGCCGGGGCAACAATCGGGCGCGACGGCGCCCCACACCTCCCTTCAGGCTACAGCAGACATGATCCGCATCGAAAACATCAGCAAGCAGCTCAGCCACCGCATCCTTTTCATCGAAGCCTCCGCCGCCCTCAACCGCGGCGAAAAGGTCGGCCTCGTCGGCCCGAACGGCGCCGGCAAAACCTCGCTCTTCCGCATGATTACCGGCGAGGAAGTGCCTGACGAAGGCCAGGTCGCCGTCGATAAGGGCATCACCATCGGCTACTTCAACCAGGACGTCGGCGAGATGGCGGGCGGCAGCGCGGTTGCCGAGGTCATGAACGGCGCCGGGCCGGTCAGCGAAGTCGCCGCCGAACTGCGCGAGCTTGAAGCCGCGATGGTCGATCCGGATCGGCTCGACGAGATGGATGCGATCATCGAGCGCTACGGCGAGGTGCAGGCACGCTACGAGGAGCTCGACGGCTACGCGCTGGAAGGCCGCGCCCGCGAGGTGCTGGCGGGCTTGAGCTTCAGCCAGGAGATGATGGACGGCGATGTCGGCGCGCTCTCGGGCGGCTGGAAGATGCGCGTGGCGCTTGCCCGTATTCTTCTGATGCGGCCCGACGTGATGCTGCTCGACGAGCCGAGCAACCATCTGGATCTCGAAAGCCTGATCTGGCTCGAGGACTTCCTCAAGAACTACGACGGCGCGCTGATGATGACCTCGCACGACCGCGAGTTCATGAACCGCATCATCACCAAGATCATCGAGATCGACGGCGGCTCGCTCAACGCCTATTCGGGCGACTACGGCTTCTACGAGCAGCAGCGCGCCCAGAACGAGAAGCAGCAGCAGGCGCAGTTCGAGCGCCAGCAGGCTATGCTCGCCAAGGAGATCAAGTTCATCGAGCGCTTCAAGGCCCGCGCCTCGCACGCCTCTCAGGTTCAGAGCCGGGTGAAGAAGCTCGACAAGATCGACCGGGTCGAGCCGCCGAAGCGCCGCCAGAGCGTCGCTTTCGAATTCCGCCCGGCGCCACGCTCCGGCGAAGACGTCATCAACATCAAGGGCGTGCACAAGAAATACGGCAGCCGCAGCATCTATGAAGGGTTCGACTTCATGGTGCGCCGGCGCGAGCGCTGGTGCATTATGGGCATCAACGGCGCCGGCAAGTCGACGCTCCTGAAGCTCGTTGCCGGCTCGACCGAACCGGACGTAGGCAACGTCGCGCTTGGCGCCAGCGTCAAGCTGGGTTACTTCGCCCAGCATGCCATGGACGTGCTCGATGGCGACCGCACGGTGCTGCAGCAGCTTGAGGACACGTTCCCGCAGGCAGGCCAGGCACCGCTTCGCGCGCTTGCCGGCTGCTTCGGCTTTTCCGGCGACGATGTCGAGAAGAAGTGCCGGGTGCTTTCCGGTGGCGAGAAGGCCCGCCTGGTGATGGCAATCATGCTGTTCGATCCGCCGAACCTGCTGGTTCTCGACGAGCCGACCAACCACCTCGACCTCGACACCAAGGAAATGCTGATCAAGGCGCTGGCGGACTACGAAGGCACCATGCTCTTCGTCTCGCACGACCGCCACTTCCTCGCCGCACTGTCCAACCGTGTGCTCGAACTGACGCCGGACGGCATCCACCAGTATGGCGGCGGCTACACCGAATATGTCGCCCGCACCGGCCAGGAAGCTCCCGGTCTGCGGAGCTGACACGAAAATAGGCGAGCTGGGCGTCGCGCGCCGGCGCCCAGCATTCGCAGTGCCCGCCTTCCTCGGCGGGGACCGAGGGTCCACAAGCAAAGTCCGAACGCACAACGCGACTCCGCTCTAAATCGGTACTGAAAAAACTAGGTTCTTGTGAAGTGCTACCGTAGCAGCTGCTACAGATCCTACCGGATGGCCGCTTGAAATCGATGGGACTTTGGTCCGATTCGCGCAGTCAAAGGTCCGAGTGTCATTGTCGCGACGCTCACCATTCACATATTGCTGGGCTGGCTGGGGCGCCATCGCAGCATCTGCTGCCAATCACTTCAGACAGGTGATGTTCGGCATGACACCGAAAATTGCATGGAAAGACCGAATGACGAACCGCGTATGGGGCTTTGTATCCAACCCCTTCACCATCGGCATCTACCTTGCGCTGGCCACCCTTTGCGCTTTCTTCGGCAGCGCGGCGACCGGCATCCCGGCATACGTGCTTATGGCCGTCGGGTTTCTGCTGGTGATCTTTGTCGATCCGCCGAAAAGGCTGGGCAAGCTGCGGGCACAGCGCCGCCGCTCGGGTGGCGACCGCAACGCCTATCGGCGTTAGTTACGCCCATCGGCGAAAGCGCCTGGCGGCAATCGCAGCGCCAGGCGCCCTTCCCGGAACAATACACGACGTCAGCAGTTTCCCGACGAAGCAAGCAAATTCACATGAACGGACGTATGACGTCCACGGTGCACGGAAGCCATCATGCGCAGATGGCGATGAAAGCGCGTGGGCACGATGAAGACCAAGCACTATGTGCTGCAGATCTTTCGAGCCACCTTCACCGACAGGCTGGTGCTGATCATTATTGTGCTGATGATTGCCTCGGTGTTCGCCGTCCTGCCAATCAAATCCTGCTCCAATCCGGGTGCATCGGGCGGCACAGGGATATCAGCGACCTCATCGATGACGGGCTAAAGCGTGTCGCGCAAAAGTGCGCAGCGGTTTTGCGATAACGACATGCGAAATATCGAAAACTTAAAGCGCTAGGAGCAAATCTGGAAGATCGCGACGCGCTTTAGCATCTTGTCCGAACGAAGCGGCGGCGGCAGCCCCAACGCAAAACGGGGCAGCCAAGGCCGCCCCGTCTCAAGCTGCTCTGTCGTCGAGACTTAGATCACTTCATTGTTTCATCGAAACTGAAGCGATCTAAGTCTTTGAAATCACGCAGTTCCGGACGGAAAACCGCTTTGCACTTTTCCTGGAATTGCTTTAGCCGTTGAGGCCGCTGCCCCACGGACCGTGATGGCTGTCGGCGCCGTCAATGCGGTCGAAGCCGTGGGCGCCGAAGAAGTCGCGCTGCGCCTGGATGACGTTGG
>NZ_FMXF01000015.1:0-160629 GCF_900103435.1 Sinorhizobium sp. NFACC03 | reverse complement strand
GAACTCGGTACACTCGACCAGGCCCAGGTCGCTTCCCTCGCCGGCCTCGCTCCGGTCGCTCGCCAGTCCGGACAGTGGATCGGCCGCGCCTTCATCCGCGGCGGCCGGGCCAATGTCCGACGAGCACTCTACATGCCCGCGCTCGTCGCCATCCGCTTCAATCCCGACCTCAAGGCCAAATACGACCGGCTCAAGGCCGCCGGAAAAGCCTCAAAACTCGCCATTACCGCCGTCATGCGAAAGCTCATCATCATCGCAAACGCATTGCTCAGGGATGGCCGCATATGGGAACCAACCCGTACTTGACCAACACGGATACTCTAGCGCCGCCCGTTCGCCATCGGCACCGACTTCGGATCGACGGTTTCGTAGAAGCGGGCAATGATCTCCCAGGCTTCGTCAGCCGTTTCGACAAAGTGTACCAGATCGATGTCATTGGGTGCGATCGTGCCAAACTCGGCAAGCGCCTCGAAGTTGACGATCGAACGCCAGAATTTTTCGCCGAAGAGAATGAGCGGCACCAGCGCCAGACGTCCGGTCTGCATCAGCGTCATCGTTTCAAAGAGCTCGTCGAGCGTGCCGAAGCCACCGGGGAAGACGGTGACGGCCTTGGCACGCAAGAGGAAGTGCATCTTGCGGATGGCGAAGTAGTGGAAGTTGAACGACAGTTCCGGCGTCACGAAGCGGTTCGGCGCCTGCTCATGCGGCAGCACGATGTTGAGGCCGATCGACGGTGCACCGACATCGTGGGCGCCGCGGTTGCCCGCCTCCATCACGCCAGGTCCGCCGCCGGTGACGACCACATATTCCTTGTAGTGCAGCTTGGCCGAATGCTCGGAGCAGAGCCGCGCGAACTTGCGCGCTTCCTCGTAATAGACCGAGGCCGCCTCGAGGTTCTTGCGCTGCGTCTCGTTCTTTGCCGCCCAGGCATCACCGCCGGGCTCGGGAATGCGGGCACCGCCGAACATCACTATGGTGGAATTGATGCCGCGTTCTTCCAGCATCATCTCGGTCTTCATGAGTTCGAGCTGCAGACGGACCGGGCGCAGTTCCTCGCGGCAAAGGAAATCGTCGTCGATATAGGCGAGGCGATAGGAGGGCGATGCCGATTGCGGCGTGATCGGGACCGTCTGCGCTCGCTGCCGGCTCTGCGAGCTGTCGGCCAGTGGATCCCAGACCCCGTCCTTGCGGCGCAGTGCGCGCTTCTTCATGCGTGCCATCGTGTCGTCTTTCTCGTCGCGTTCCGGACAATCGGCATCTCGGCCAGACGCGTCCTATCCTCAATCCTCGGTCATGAAGGTTGCAAGCGCACCACTGCGCTGCGCGCCCCTTGCGCGTCCCGAACGGGTGCGCGGCGCTGTAGTGCAGGAATCGCCCGGATTTGCCAACCCCGGGCAAGCGCATCGGCCTGAAAAGCCCTTCAACTTTTCAGGACCGGCTTCTACAGCGCCACACGTCCGCCAAGACGTGTCAAGATCGCTGCAGCACCTAGATCTGCTGCGTATTTTTGTCCTTAAATCGATTCCGATTTGAGGAATTATGCAGTAGAGCTTTCGCAGGATAACCGCCGAACTTTAAGGAATTCCGATGACGAACCACGACCTCACCTCCCTGTCGCAGACGATCGAGACCGCCTTTGAAGACCGCGATTCCGTGAACACCGGAACGCGCGGCGCAGTGCGCGATGCCGTGGAGACGGCGCTGAACCTGCTCGACGGCGGCAAGGTCCGCGTTGCCCAGCGCGGCGAGGATGGCGTATGGACGGTCAATCAATGGCTGAAGAAGGCGGTGCTGCTCTCCTTCCGCCTCAACCCGATGGAAATCGTCAAGGGTGGACCGGGCCAGTCCGTCTGGTGGGACAAGGTACCGTCGAAGTTCGACGGCTGGAGCGTCAACGAATTCGAGAAGGCTGGTTTCCGCGCCGTACCGAACTGCGTCGTGCGCCGCTCGGCCTATATCGCCCCCAACGCGATCCTGATGCCATCTTTCGTCAACCTCGGCGCCTATGTCGGCGAAGGCACGATGGTCGATACCTGGGCAACCGTGGGCTCCTGCGCCCAGATCGGCAAGCACGTGCATCTCTCTGGCGGCGTCGGCATCGGCGGCGTACTGGAGCCGATGCAGGCCGGCCCGACGATCATCGAGGACAATTGCTTCATTGGCGCCCGCTCGGAAGTCGTCGAAGGCTGCATCGTGCGCGAGGGCTCGGTCCTCGGCATGGGCGTCTTCATCGGCAAGTCGACCAAGATCGTCGACCGCGCCACCGGCGAAATCACCTATGGCGAAGTGCCGCCCTATTCCGTCGTCGTCGCAGGCTCGATGCCTTCCGGTTCGACCATGGGCAACGGCCAGCCGGCACCGAACCTCTATTGCGCCGTCATCGTCAAGCGCGTTGACGAGAAGACCCGCTCGAAGACCGGCATCAACGAACTGCTGCGGGACTGATGCGATGACACCGGAGGGGCCGCAGCCGAGCATGACCTGGCTGTTCTTCAGCCCCTCTGGTCGCATCGGCCGCCTGCCCTTCTTCCTGTCCTGGCTGTTCTGGTTCCTCATCGGCGGCTTCATCGTCGCCAGGATGGTTGCCAACGAAGAACACGAGACGGCGCTGGCCCTCTGGACACTGGCGTTCGCCATCTCGGCGATCGTCTCCCTGCCCTCGATCGCCATGCTGGCGATCAAGCGCCTGCACGATATCGGCTATCCCGGACCGCTCTCGCTCTGTCTGTTCATTCCCGTCCTCAGCCCGGTGGTTTTCATCGCGCTTTGCCTGTGGCCGGGTGAGCCGGGACCCAACGAATTCGGCGCGCGCAGCGACCAACCGGGAATCTAGACACGATGATTTTGGATCGGATCGACCCAAAATCACAAACGGATCGTTTCCTGTAAGTTGGAGCGGGAGGCGGGCGGAAAACCGTGCACACCTTTCCTCATCCCGCTCTGGACCCTTCGCCCCTGTACAAGAACCGTGCGAGCGCGTATGTAGCGCGCCATGACAGGCCCGCGACGTGCTGGCCACGGCAATTCGCGCCAATGACGATCCGATCGTCCTGGGCATGACGACCGAAATCCGAAAGACACGATATGACTGAATTCGAAGGGATCGCGCCTGCGATCGCCGAGGCGTTGGCAAAACGCGGTTACAACGAATTGACGCCGGTTCAAAAGGCGATGCGCGACCCGGAGCTCGCCGACAGGGACGCGCTGGTCTCGGCGCAGACCGGTTCCGGCAAGACGGTCGCCTTCGGCCTTGCGCTCGCGCCGACCCTGCTGGGTGACGAGCGCCGCTTCGGCCCGGCCGGCGCACCGCTGGCGCTGGCGATCGCCCCGACGCGCGAATTGGCGCTGCAGGTGAAGCGCGAGCTCGAATGGCTCTACGAACAAACCGGCGCGACCATCGCTTCCTGTGTTGGCGGTATGGACATGCGTACCGAGAAGCGGGCGCTGGAACGCGGCGCGCACATCGTCGTCGGCACGCCCGGACGTCTTTGCGACCATATCCGCCGCAACTCGCTCGACATTTCCTCGCTGCGCGCCATCGTGCTCGACGAGGCCGACGAGATGCTCGACCTCGGCTTCCGCGAGGACCTCGAATTCATTCTCGAGGAATCCCCCGATGACCGCCGCACGCTGATGTTCTCGGCAACCGTGCCGAAATCGATCGCGACGCTTGCCAAGAACTACCAGCGCGACGCCGTGCGCATCAGCACCGCTTCCGAACAGAAGCAGCATGTCGACATCGAATATCGCGCCCTGACGGTGGCGCCGAACGATCGCGAGAACGCGATCATCAACGTGCTGCGCTACTATGAGGCCAGAAACGCGATCGTCTTCTGTTCGACCCGCGCCGCGGTCAACCACCTGACCGCCCGCTTCAACAACCGCGGCTTCTCGGTGGTGGCGCTCTCGGGCGAACTCAGCCAGAACGAACGCACCCACGCGCTGCAGGCCATGCGCGACGGCCGCGCCCGTGTCTGCATCGCCACCGACGTCGCCGCCCGCGGCATCGACCTGCCGGGCCTCGAACTGGTCATCCACGCCGACCTGCCGACCAACTCGGAAACGCTGCTGCACCGCAGCGGCCGAACCGGACGCGCCGGCCAGAAGGGGGTGAGCGCGCTGATCGTGCCGGTCAACCAGCGCCGCAAGGCCGAGCGCCTGCTCGACGGCGGACGGATCACCGCGACATGGGCGCGGCCACCGTCGGCCGACGAGGTCAGCCAGCGTGACGACGAGCGCCTGCTTGCCGACACCAGCTTTGCCGAGCCGATCCGCGAGGACGAGGAGGCGATCGTCGCAGCGCTCATCGAACGCCACGGTGCTGAACAGATGGCCGCTGCCTTTGTGCGCCAGTTCCGCTCGGGACGCTCCGCTCCGGAAGACCTGATCGAGGTTGCCGTCGGGGACAATCGTGCAAAACCGCGCCGGGACGAGCGCGCCGGACCCCGCGAGGATTTCGGCGCCGATCGCGCGGATTTCAGCGACGGCAGCTGGTTCTCGCTATCGGTCGGCCGCAAGCAGAGCGCTGAGCCGCGCTGGCTGATCCCGATGCTCTGCCGCCACGGCAAGCTGACGAAGCGCGACATCGGCGCGATCCGCATGCAGCAGGAGGAAACCTTCGTCGAGATGACCTCCGAGGGTGCCGAACGGTTCCTGTCGGCCATCGGCAAGGACAAGATGCTGGAGAAAGGCATTCGGGTGAAGCCGCTCGCTGGCGCGCCTGACCTTTCGCAGCAGCGTCAGGAAAAGCCGAGCTACTCCAAGGACAAGCCGGGCTTTGCCAAGAAGCGCCCCTATTCCGACGATGCTGTGCGGAGCGATGATCGCGGCGACTTCAAGCCGAAGCGGAAGTTCGAAAAGAAGGCCGCCTATTCCGATGGACCGACCCATACCGAGGACCGGCCGCCGGCCAAGGGTGCCGGCAAGCCCTGGAACAACAAGAAGAAGGGCAAGCCGGACGCCAGCAAGGACGGCGGCTTCAAGCCCAAAACCAAGCCCAAGGGCAACGCCAAGAACCGCCAGGGCTAAGCCGACACCGGCAGAGTTCTCAGTCAATTAAAAAGCGCCGCGATCGGATCGCGGCGCTTTTTTCGTGAGCAGGGTTGCGAACGATGTGGTCTCAGGCTTCCAGGAAGCGAAGGCCGGCGACGGCGACGATGATCATCGCGATGCAGGTGATGCGCATCCAGGAGATCGGGTCGCCGAAGAGCACGATGCCGAGCACAGTGATGCCGACCGAGCCGATGCCGGTCCAGGCGGCGTAGGCTGTGCCTGCCGGCAGGTCTCGCATCGCGATCGTCAGGAGATAGACGCTGCCGAGAGCTGCCGCGATGCCGATCGCGCTCGGCATCAGTTTCGTCCAGCCCTCGGCGTATTTCAGCGCCAGTCCCATGACGATCTCGACGAGGCTCGCCGCTATCAGAATGATCCATGCCATGTTCGTCTCCATTGGAATTCTCACATGGTTCACAATCTGGTAGGGTAGGCACCAAATAACAATTACGCACCTTTTGGTAACTATGGAAAATCCGGAAAGCCCGGCGAAAGCGCCCGCAGCCTCGATCCCTGACGTGTTCGATCCAACCTGCTCGTCACGCCACGCGCTGGAGCTGATCGCCGGCAAATGGCCGATGCTCATTATCTCGGCGCTCGAAGGTGGGCCGATGCGCAATGCCGCGCTGATGCGCCGGCTCGGCGACATCTCGCAGAAGATGCTGACGCAGACGCTGAAGGAGCTGGAGCGCAACGGCCTCGCTATCCGCGAGGACAAGAAGACCGTGCCGCCGCATGTGGAATACAGCTTGAGCCCGATCGGCCGCTCACTCAGCGAAACCTTGCTGGTGCTCGATCGTTGGGCCGAGACGCATTTCGGCGCGCTGGATGTGGCCCGCGAGCGCTACGACGCCGAACGAGACAAGTGAGGCTCACTCCGCGTCGAGTTGCGACTGGGCGACCACCTTCACCACCCAGTCGGCAAAGACGCGCAGGCGACTGCTCAAGTGGCGGTTCGGCGGATAGACAAGATAGACCGGCTCCGGATCGATCTGCCAGTCGCTGAGCACCGGAACCATGGTGCCGGCCCGCAGATCGTCGCGGACCATGAAGAGCGGCACCTGGATGACACCCAATCCGGCGCGCGCGGCAGCAAGATAGGTCGTCGCCTCGTTTGCCGCGACGCTGTAACGACCCTGGACCTCCATCTCTTCGTTGCCGCGGCGGAACTGGTAGGGCATCGGCTGGCCGGTCTTCGGCATGAAATAGCCGACAACGGAGCAATTCTTCGCGAGATCGGAAGGATGCTGCGGCATTGCGTGCCGCTTGAGATATTCCGGCGAGGCGCAGGTGACGAATTTCATCTCTGTAATGCGTCGGGCGATCAGCGACTGATCCGTCAGTGCGCCGCCACGGATGGCGCAATCGACGTTCTCCGCGAGATAGTCGACGGTGCGATCGGAAACGCCGAGGTCGATCTGGATGTCCGGATACTTCCGATTGAACTCAGGAAGCGCTGGAACGATGATCAGATTGGCAAAGGCGCCCGCCGTCTCGACACGCAATCGCCCCTTCGGCAAACTCTGGGCGCTCGACAGGCTGCCGTCCAGTTCGTCGAGGTCGGTCAAGAGGCGCGCGGCCCGCTCGTAATAAAGCGCACCATCAGGCGTCACCAGCACGCGGCGCGTGGTGCGGTTCAGGAGCTTCGTGCGCAGATGCGCCTCCAGCCCCTGGATGAGATTGGTCAACGTTGCCTTGGGCATGCTGAGCGACGCGGAGGCGCGCGTGAAGTTCCCGGTTTCGACGACCCGGAGGAACGCACGCATGGCCGTGAGCTGGTCCATTTTCAAGAGCCATAATTGTTCGAGAATACGAATAGTGTAGTCAGTTTGAAAAGACTATTCCAGACAGAAGACAATGTTATTCTCCTACCGTGGCGTGTTGTCGCCACATGTGGGTTGAGCTCGGGCCGAAGGCAAGAGAGATGGGCGAACTGTTCAAAGTGGAGACGATGCAGACCGGCCAAGGCTGCTGCACGGCACGCGTCTACCGCGGCGAAGCTTTGCTCAATCCGCCGCCGATCGTGCTGCACCTGCATGGCGGCTCCTTCATGGGCGGAACGATCGCCGCCGGTGAGCGCGTCGCCGAGGCGCTTGCGGCGGCTGGCGCCGTGGTGATCTCGCCGGAATATTCCACAGCTTGCCTCAATCCGTTTCCCGCGGCGCTTGATGTCGCCTACGCCATGCTGTCGTCGATGCGCTCGCGCTGCCCGCAGTTCGCGCACAAGAAATCGTCGCTGTTCGTGGCCGGCGAAGAGGCGGGCGGCAATGTTGCCGCCGGCGCCGCGCTGATGGCGCGTGACCAGTATCTGACCGACCTCAAGGGCCAGATTCTTTTGTCGCCGATGCTCGACCCGTGTCTCGCGACGGAATCGTTCCGGCAATACTGTCCGCAGTCCTCGGCGCAATCGATCGCCGACGGCTGGCAGCGCTACCTCGGGCAAAGCGGCGGCTTCACGCATCCTTACGCCGCGCCGGCCCACTGCACGCGGCTCGCCGGCCTCGTGCCTTCGCTGATCCTCACCAGCGAGGAGTGTCCGATGCGCGACGAAACCGAAGCCTATGCCAAACGCCTGCGTCAGGCGGGCGTATCAGTTGAATCTCACGTCCTGCCGGGACGAGCCGGATGGCTGCCGCAGAATACGGTCGCCAAGGAAAACTGGGCGGCACAGCAGGAAGAAATTACCGGCATCTTCTCCCGATTCTTCCAGAAGACGGGGGCGAAGCCGGCGGAAATGACGGTGCGTTAGACGAGAGCGGCGGTCACCCAGCCCCTTCACCTTGTCTGACATCGAAAGCAACGCGCCGGCTCCCAACCGGCAAGGAGAGAAAAGATGACATCGATAGTGACCCGTCGGGCCCTCTGGGGCGCCGGCCTGAGTATCCTTTTGTCTGTCGCCGGCGGTGGTGCCGTCATGCTCGGCCTGCCGCAGCATTTCGAGGCCGACGCCGCAACCGAGACCGCCGCGGCGCCACCTCCGGCCGTGCCGGTCTCGGTGTCGCGGGCGCAGTCCAAGCGTATCACCACCTGGGAGGAATTCTCCGGCCGGCTCGAAGCGATCGAGCGGGTCGAGGTTCGCCCGCGCGTCGGCGGCGCCATTCTCAAGGCGCATTTCCGCGAAGGCGCGCTCGTCAAGCAGGGCGATCTCTTGGTAACGATCGATCCCGAGCCCTATGCCGCGGCCGTCGAACGGGCGAAGGCCCAGGTCGAGGCAGCCGAAGCGCGCGTCGCGCTTGCCAAGATCGAACTCGAGCGCGGCCGCAAGCTGGTGACCACCAGCGCCGTGCCGCAGAGCAGCGTCGACCAGCGCTCCAGCGCCTATGACGAAGCTCAAGCCGAAGTGCGCTCGGCCAAGGCGGCGTTGCGCACCGCCGAACTCGACCTGCAATATACGGAGGTGCGGGCGCCGATTTCCGGCCGCGTCGGCCGGCTCGACGTCACCGCCGGCAACCTGGTCGCCGCAGGCTCCGCCTCGCCGGTGCTGACCACACTCGTCTCGGTCGATCCGATCTATGCGAGCTTCAACGCCAGCGAAGAGGTGGTCACGACGGCACTCGCCAAGCTTGCCGCCTCGGCCGGCGGCGACGCGATCGAGCGCCTTCCGGTCCAGGTCGGCACCGCCGCCGACGAGGGCACGCCGATCACGGGCCATATCCAGCTCATCAACAACGAGGTGGATGCGGCAACCGGCACGATCCGGGTGCGTGCAGCGCTCGAAAACGCCGACGGCAGGCTGATCTCTGGCCAGTTCGTCCGCATCCGCATCGGCGAACCGGACCCCGAGGAAAAGCTCGTGATCAGCGACCGCGCCATCGGCTCCGACCAGGACAAGAAGTTCGTCTTCGTCGTCGGTACCGACAACAAGGTCGAGTATCGCCAGGTGAAACTCGGGCCGAATTCCGATGGTCTGCGGATCGTCGAAAGCGGCCTGAAGTCCGGCGAGAACATTGTCGTCAACGGCCTGCAGCGGGTTCGCCCTGGCGTCGTCGTGGCGCCGCAGCAGGTCGAGGAAACGACTGCCTCGATCGCCAAGTAATCAGGTGCCTCTTCGCCTGGTGTGAAGAGGCGGCCGGCCTAGGCATCACTCAGCAGACAGCGCCGCGCGGCGACACCTTTCGCCGCGGGACACCCGCCGTCTGCCCGAACTCGTCCCAAGGGGGATACCATGAATTTCTCACGCTTCTTCGTCGACCGCCCGGTCTTCGCGGGCGTTCTTTCGGTCCTGATCTTCGTGGCCGGCCTGATCGGCATGACCGGTCTGCCGATCTCCGAATATCCCGAAGTCGTGCCGCCGCAGATCGTCGTGCGCGCGCAGTATCCGGGCGCCAACCCGGCCGTTATCGCCGAGACGGTGGCGACACCGCTCGAAGAACAGATCAATGGCGTCGAAGGCATGCTCTACATGCAGAGCCAGGCGACCGCCGACGGCCTGATGACGCTGACGGTCACCTTCGAACTGGGCACCGATCCCGATCAGGCCCAGCAGCTCGTGCAGAACCGCGTCTCGCAGGCCGAGCCGCGGCTGCCCGAGGAAGTGCGCCGCCTCGGCGTCACCACCGTCAAGAGCTCGCCAGACCTGACGCTGGTCGTGCACCTGATCTCGCCGAACGGGCAATATGACATCAACTATCTGCGCAACTACGGTGTGCTGAACGTCAAGGATCGGCTGGCCCGCATCGACGGCGTCGGCCAGGTGCAGATCTTCGGCGGCGGCGACTATTCGATGCGCGTCTGGATCGACCCGCAGAAGGCCGCCGAGCGCGGTCTTGCCGCAAGCGACATCGCCAATGCGGTGCGCGGTCAGAACGTCCAGGCGGCCGCCGGCGTCATCGGTGCCTCGCCCTCCGTGCCCGGCCTCGACCTGCAGCTTTCCGTCAACGCGCAAGGCCGTCTGCAGACACCTGAGGATTTCGCCAACATCGTCGTCAAATCCGGCGCCGAGGGCGAAGTGACCCGCCTTGGCGACGTCGCCCGCGTCGAGATGGGCGCTGCCGACTACTCGCTGCGCTCGCTGCTCGACAACAAGCCGGCGGTCGGCATGGGCATTTTCCAGGCGCCGGGCTCGAACGCGATCCAGATCTCCGAAAACGTGCACAAGGCCATGGCTGAGCTGAAGCTCACCATGCCTGAGGGCGTCGACTACGAGATCGTCTACGACACGACGCAATTCGTCCGCGCCTCGATCGAGTCGGTCATCCATACCCTGCTCGAAGCGATCGCGCTCGTCGTGCTTGTCGTCATCATCTTCCTGCAGACCTGGCGCGCCTCGATCATCCCGCTCGTCGCCGTGCCGGTCTCGATCGTCGGCACCTTCGCGGTGATGTATGTCTTCGGCTTCTCGATCAACGCGCTCAGCCTCTTCGGCCTGGTGCTTGCGATCGGCATCGTCGTCGACGATGCGATCGTGGTGGTGGAAAACGTCGAACGCAACATCGAGCAGGGCCTGTCGCCGGTTCAGGCGACCTATCGCGCCATGCAGGAAGTCTCCGGCCCGATCATCGCGATTGCGCTGGTGCTCGTCGCCGTCTTCGTGCCGCTCGCCTTCATCACCGGCCTCACCGGTCAGTTCTATCGCCAGTTCGCGCTGACGATCGCGATCTCGACTGTCATCTCGGCCCTCAACTCGCTGACGCTGTCTCCGGCGCTGGCCGCCCTTCTCCTGAAGGACCATCACGCGCCGAAGGATTGGCTGACGCGGGCGATGGACAAGGCCTTCGGCTGGTTCTTCCGCGGCTTCAACCGCTTCTTCGGGGCAAGCTCGGAGGCCTATGGCCGCGGCGTCGGCCGCATCCTGACGCGCAAGTCGCTGATCATGGTCGTCTATGTCCTGCTGCTCGGCGTCACCTTCACGCTGTTCCGCGCCATCCCCGGCGGCTTCGTGCCGGCCCAGGACAAGCAGTACCTGATCGGCTTCGCCCAGCTTCCTGATGGAGCAACGCTCGACCGCTCGGAAGACGTGATCAAGCGCATGAGCGAAATTGCGCTCAAGCATCCGGGCGTCAAGAACGCCATCGCCTTCCCGGGCCTGTCGATCAACGGCTTCACCAACTCGTCGAACTCCGGCATCGTCTTCGTTGCCCTGAAACCCTTCGAGGAGCGCACGACGCCCGAACTGTCAGGCGGCGCGATCGCCATGCAGCTCAACCAGGAATTCGGCGCGATCCAGGATGCCTTCATCGCCATGTTCCCGCCGCCGCCCGTCCAGGGTCTCGGCACGACCGGCGGCTTCAAGCTGCAGCTCGAGGACAAGAACGGCCTCGGTTACCAGGCGCTCGACGAGGCGACCAAGGCGTTCCTTGCCAAGGCCTACCAGACGCCTGAGCTGGCCGGGCTCTATTCCAGCTTCCAGATCAACGTGCCGCAGCTTTATGCCGACCTCGATCGGGTGAAGGCACGCCAGCTCGGCGTGGCGGTCACCGACGTGTTCGAGACCCTGCAGATCTACCTGGGCTCGCTCTACGTCAACGACTTCAACGCCTTCGGCCGCACCTACAGCGTGCGCATCCAGGCGGATGCCAACTACCGCAGCCATGCCGACGACATCGGCAAGCTGAAGGTGCGTTCGCAGACCGGCGAGATGATCCCGCTGTCGGCGCTGTTGAAGGTCGAGCAGACCGTCGGCGCCGAACGGGCGATCCGCTATAACGGCTTCCTGTCCGCCGACATCAACGGCGGCCCGGCTCCGGGCTTCTCGTCCGGCCAGGCACAGGCGGCTATCGAGAAGATCGCCGCCGGAACCCTGCCGCCGGGCATCGCCTTCGAATGGACGGATCTCACCTATCAGCAGATCCTGGCCGGTAATTCGGGCATCCTGGTCTTCCCGCTGGCGCTGCTGCTCGTCTATCTGGTGCTCGCCGCCCAGTATGAAAGCCTGACTCTGCCGATCTCGATCATCCTGATCGTGCCGATGGGCATCATGGCGGCACTGGTGGGCGTCTGGCTGACGGGAGGCGACAACAACGTGTTCACCCAGATCGGCCTGATCGTGCTGGTCGGCCTGTCGGCGAAGAATGCCATCCTGATCGTCGAGTTCGCCCGCGAACTCGAACTGTCGGGCAGCACCCCGGTCAAGGCCGCGATCGAAGCGAGCCGGCTGCGTCTTCGTCCGATCCTGATGACCTCGATGGCCTTCATCATGGGCGTGGTGCCGCTGGTCACGTCCACGGGGGCCGGTGCGGAAATGCGCTCGGCCATGGGTGTCGCGGTCTTTGCCGGCATGATCGGCGTCACCGCCTTCGGCATCTTCATGACGCCGGTCTTCTACGTGCTGATCCGCAAGCTTACCGGCGAGCGGCCTCTGAAGCACGCCGGAGCCCATATCGAAGCGCCGCATCTCGCACCCGGAGAATAGGGCCTTTTTACCCGTTACACTCTTCACGCGGGCCGGATCCATCCCGGCCCGCTGACGCTGCGGCGTCGCGCCTCCGCCCAGGCGCGGCGCCGCATTGCATCCCCGCGTGACAGTTCCCCATCCCGCGTGACAGTTCGCTGGCGATCGGATAAACCAGCAGCCTCCATTCCATTGGCCTCAGCGGCCAAGCAGACGGCATAGCGTTAGATGACCCCCACCGATCCGATCGCCAATCTCGCCACCCTCATTCGCTGCCCCTCGGTCACCCCGGCCGAAGGCGGAGCGCTTTCCGCCCTGGAGGCGATGCTGAAGCCGCTCGGCTTTGCGGTCGATCGCGTGGTGGCGAAGGACGTCGGCACGCCCGATATCGAGAACCTCTATGCCCGGCTCGGCACGGAAGGCCCGCATCTGATGTTCGCCGGCCATACCGATGTCGTTCCCGTCGGCGACGAAGCCGCCTGGAGCCACGGCCCGTTCTCGGCCGACATCGCCGGCGGAGAAATGTACGGCCGCGGCGCCGTCGACATGAAGGGCGGCATCGCCTGCTTCGTCGCCGCAGTCGCCCGCCACATCGAAAAACATGGGCTCCCGAAGGGCTCGGTTTCCTTCCTCATCACCGGTGACGAAGAGGGGCCGGCAATCAATGGCACCACCAAGCTCTTGCAATGGGCGGCCGACAAGGGCGAGCGCTGGGACGCCTGCCTCGTCGGCGAACCGACCAATCCGGACCATCTCGGCGACATGATCAAGATCGGCCGGCGCGGCTCGCTCTCCGGCCGCATCAACGTCAACGGCGTGCAGGGCCATGCCGCCTATCCGCACCTTGCCGACAATCCCGTGCGCGGCGTCCTGCAGCTGACCCAGGCGCTGATGGATCCGCCCTTCGACAACGGCACCGAGAGTTTCCAGGCATCGAACCTTGAGGTGACGACGATCGATGTCGGCAATGGCGCCGTCAACGTCATTCCGGCCAAGGCGAGTGCCGCCTTCAACATCCGCTTCAACGACACCTGGACGGCGGAAAGCCTGATGGCTGAAATCATCGTGCGGCTCGACCGCGCCGCAGCCGCCGGCAGCCTGCGCCCGGACCGCGCGCCCGTCCGCTACGAGATCACCTGGGCCGAGCGCCCGAGCCACGTGTTCCTGACACGCAACAACGCATTGATCGATTCGCTTTCCGGCGCCGTCGAGGCTGTCACCGGCCGGCAGCCGAAGCTGTCGACCACGGGCGGCACTTCGGATGCGCGCTTCATCAAGGACTACTGCCCTGTGGTCGAGTTCGGCCTGGTCGGCCAGACCATGCACATGGTCGACGAGCGCGTTGCCGTCGCCGACCTCGAGACGCTGACGAACATCTACGAAACCTTCATCTTCAGCTGGTTCGGCCATGCCGCTGCTTGATGAAGTGCTTGCCTATATCAAGGGCCTCTGGCTCTTGGCGCAGGGCAAAGAGGAGGGATTCCGCTGGCTCGATTTCAGTGAGAGCGGCCTCTGGCGCTCCTTCACCTCTATGCTCTGGTGCCTGCCGGCGATCGCCGTCACCTGGGCGTCCTGGCGGTTCTATTATCTCTCGGCGATGCCGGCCGGTACGACCATCGGCATCGGTTTCATCTTCAAGCTTCTGGTCGTCGATCTCGTCAGCTGGCTGCTGCCGCTGGTGCTGATCGCCACTCTGTCGCGCCCGCTCGGTTTTGCAGGGGCCGTGGTGCCAATCGTCGTCACCACCAACTGGCTCTCGGTCCCGCTTTCCTACGCGATGGCCATTCCCGCCGCCATCCGCCTGATCATTCCGGGAAGCCAGGGCCTGACGAGCCTGATCTGGCTGGCGCTGCTCGTCGTCAGCGTCGCGTTGCTTTTCCGGCTCCTGCGCATGATTACCGGCAACCAGACCCTGCTGGCCTCGGCGCTGACGGCGCTCTTCCTGCTGCCGTCGATGATGATCGGCGATCTCTTGCAGCGCTTTTTCGGCCTGATCCCGGGCTAAAGCTCCGGGATCTCCCCGCGATCAATAATCCACTTGCAGGAAGTAGAGCCCATCGGGTGGGGCCACGGGGCCGCAGGCCTTGCGGTCGCGCGCTTCGAGTGCGGCCTGCAGGTCGTCCGGCGTCCACTTCCCCTCGCCCACCAGCTTCAACGAACCGGCAAAGGAGCGGATCTGGTTGTGCAGGAAGCTCTGCGCCGTGGCGCGGATTTCGATGACACCGGCGACGAGCGCGACATCCAGCCGATCAAGCGTGCGCACCGGGCTCGTCGCCTGGCAATGGGCGGAGCGGAACGTGGTGAAGTCATGGTGGCCGACTAGACGTTGCGCGCCTTCGTGCATGGCCGCGTGGTCGAGCGGCTTCGGCACCCACCAGGCGCGCCTGGCTTCCAGCGCCAGCGGCGCCGGCCGGGAGATGATGCGGTAGAGATAGTGCCGACGCAGCGCCGAGAAACGCGCGTCGAACTCCGGCGACGTTTCCTCGGCTTCGAGGATCGCCACACGCTCACCCGCAAGCCCCAGATGCGCGTTCAGCGCGTTACGCAACGTATAGGGCTTCCACGGGCGCGTCAGATCGACATGCATGACCTGGCCACTGGCGTGCACGCCGGAGTCGGTGCGGCCGGCGCCGCGGATCGAAACGGTCTCGCCGGTCAGCGACAGGACGGCCTTTTCGATCGCACCCTGCACGGACTCGCCATTGTCCTGCCGCTGCCAGCCGACATAGTCGGAGCCGTCATATTCGACGGTCAGCTTGAACCGCGGCATCAGCCGACCCTCGTGCCGGACGCGACCGGCGTTCCGCGCAGGAAGTCGGCGGCGCCGAGCGCCTTGCCGCCGGCGCGCTGCAGGCGCGTGGGCCGGACCGCACCCTCGGCGCAGGCAATCGTGAGATTGTCGTCAAGTACCGTGCCGGGCTCGCCGGCACCCGATGCCGGCTCGGAATTCAGAACCTTGATACGTTCCGGCTTGCCGGCGATTTCGAGCTCGAACCACGCACCCGGGAATGGCGACAGGCCGCGAATATGATCATGCACCTCGCGAGCGCTGCGGGCAAAGTCGATGCGGGTTTCCGCCTTGCTGATCTTCGCCGCATAGACGACGCCCTCGTCGGGCTGCGCGGTCAGCGGCAGATCGCCGGCCGCAAGCTTGGCCATCGCCTCTTTCATCAGCGTCGCACCGACCTGCATCAGCCGGTCGTGCAATTCGCCCGCTGTCATCGTCTCACCGATCTGGACGGCCTTGGTGAGGGCGACGGGGCCGGTATCGAGCCCCTTGTCCATCTTCATCACCATCATGCCGGTCTCATGATCGCCGGCCATGATGGCGCGCTGGATGGGGGCAGCACCCCGCCAGCGCGGCAGCAGCGAAGCATGGCCGTTGTAGCAGCCGTATTTGGTGCCGGTGAGGATCGCCTCGGGCAGAAGCAGGCCATAGGCGACGACGACGGCGACATCGGCGTCGAAGTCGCGGAAGGTCTGGCGATCCGGCTCGTCCTTGAAGTTGACCGGCGTCAGCACGGGGATGCCGAGCAGGTCGGCCGCCTGATGGACCGGCGACTTCTGCAGGTCGAGCCCGCGGCGGCCGCCCGGTCGCGGAGGCTGTGTATAGGCGGCAACGATCTGGTGACCAGCCTCGGCAAGCGCCGCCAGCGTCGGCACCGAAAATTCCGGCGTACCCATGAAGATGATGCGAAGTGACAAGGCGGTAACTCCGTCCTTTCAGATCACTTCATGCGGGGAAACGGCGAAATGATCTCATTCTCTGAAACAGGACAATTCCAGGCGGAAAACCGTTTCACGCTTTTCCTGGAATTGTTCAATGGGTTCCCGCCCTCAAATCGTGCCCTTCGCGCGATCTGTTCGCGACCGCTTGCGTCGTCGACGTCAGATCGCCTTCGCACCGCGCGTCTTGGCGGCCTTGGTGAACTTGCGGATCACCATGTCGCGCTTGAGCTTGGAGATGTGATCGATGAACAGCACGCCATTCAGGTGATCGATCTCATGCTGCAGGCAGGTGGCGAGCAGGCCATCGGCCTCGATCATCTGTTCCTTGCCGTCACGGTCGAGATGCTTGACGGTGATCGCCGCGGGGCGCTCGACCTCGGCGTAAAAGTCTGGGATCGACAGGCAGCCTTCCTCGTAGACCGAGCGCTCATCGGACGAAGCAACGATCTCGGGATTGATGAAAACGAGCGGGGTCTTGTCGTCGCCTTCCTTCGAAACATCGAGCACCAGCATGCGTTTGGCAACGCCGATCTGGATCGCGGCAAGGCCGATGCCGGGCGCGTCATACATGGTTTCGAGCATATCGTCGGCCAGACGGCGGATGTCCGCGTCGATGGTTTCGATCGGCGTGGAAACCTGGCGAAGCACAGGATCGGGAAGGATGATAAGCGGCTTGATCGTCATGCTGCTCCCATAGCCGATCTTTCCATCGGCGTGCAAGAAAATTGCCTTGCCACCCTCAGCGGCCGTTTTCCCATGGCCTCGCGTTAACCGCACGGTACAGATGTTCATGTTTTGATCTATAAAACATCTGCGAATCTGTTAGGCTTACACCATGGAACCAGCGCCCATCGACCTTTCCCAGCCATTGTTTTTCATCGGCACTCTGCCGGTCACGCTGGGCCATCTCGCCATCGCCGGCGGTCTGATGGTGGCAGTCGCGCTGCTGATGGCGCTTTCGCGGCGTCGGGATACTCGCGACGAAGAACGGCAGGAGCAGATGGCGATGCTGCTTGCGGCCCAGACGGAGATGCAGGGGCGGGTTGCCGCCATGGCCGAGGTGTTCGGCGCCCGGCAGGCCGAACTCAACCAGTCCCTCAGCCAGCGCATCGACGGCATGACCCATCGGATCGGCACTTCGATCACCGAACAGACCAAGGCGACGCACGAAAACCTCAGGCGGCTGCAGGAGCGCCTGGCGGTCATCGACAATGCCCAGAACAACATCCAGTCGCTGGCCAAGGACATGGCCGGGTTGCAGGCGATCCTTTCAAACAAGCAGACGCGCGGCGCCTTCGGCCAGTCACGCATGGAGGCGATTATCGCCGATGGGCTGCCGATGGGCGCCTTTGAATTTCAGACGACGCTGTCGAACGGCGCACGGCCCGACTGCACCATCCGCATGCCGAACGGCCAGCCGGCGCTCGTCATCGACGCGAAATTTCCGCTGGAAGCCTGGAACGCGATGCGGGATGCCCCGAACGCGGAACGCCGCCAACAGATCGCGCAACTCTTCCGCCGCGACATGGAAACCCATGTGCGCGATATCGCCAGCAAATACCTGATCCCCGGAGAGACACAGGACACCGCCTTCCTCTTCGTGCCATCGGAATCGATCTTCGCCGAAATCCACGAGCATTTCGAAGCGATCGTGCAGAAGGCGCATCGCCAGCGGATCGTCATCGTCTCGCCGTCGCTGCTGCTCTTGTCGATCCAGGTGATCCAGGCGATCCTCAAGGATGCGCGCATGCGCGAGCAGGCGCATCTGATCCAGGGTGAAGTAGCCAGGCTGATGGAGGACCTCAGCCGTCTCGACGAGCGCGTGCGCAAGCTTCAGGGCCATTTCGCCATGAGCCAGAAGGACGTCGAGGATATTCTGATTTCGTCCAGCAAGCTCACGCGGCGCGGCGCCAAGATCGAGGCGCTCGAACTTCAAGCCGAAGGCGGGACGCAAGAAGCAAGCGATCCGCGTGCCGCCGTCGACAACCGCGTCGGGCAATTGCGCCTGCGGGTGGTTGACGAGGACTGAGGCTGTCGGGCACTCTCCGGCCCACTTTGCAATCCGACGGGAAATTTTCACATGATCACTGTTTTTGGGTCCATCAACATGGACCTGATCGCCACGACCGCACGCCTTCCGAAGCCGGGCGAGACCGTTGCCGGAACTGGTTTTTCGACCGCCGCCGGCGGCAAGGGCGCAAACCAGGCGCTTGCCGCGCGACGTGCCGGAGCGACAGTTAAGATGGCTGGTGCTGTGGGCAAGGACAGTTTTGCCGATGGCGCGCTGGAACTGCTGAAGGGTGCTGGCACCGACCTCTCCCTGACCAAGACGGTGGAAGAGCCAACCGGCACCGCGCATATCTTGGTCGGCGGTGACGGCGAAAACGTCATCGTCGTCGTCGCCAGTGCCAATGCGACTGTCAATGAGGCCGATGCGGTGAAAGCCGTCGACGGCATGAAGCCCGGCGACACGCTGATGCTGCAGCTCGAAATTCCGGCAGCCTCCGTCGAGAAGGCGCTCAATGTAGCCAAGCAGAAGGGCGTCCGGTCTGTCATCAACATCGCGCCGTTGACCGCGGATGCGGCTCGCCTCGGGCGCATGGCCGATATCGTCATTGCCAATGAGACCGAATTCGAGCTGCTTGCCGGCAGGAGCGGCATCAGCAGCGCGGAACGCGAAGACGCGATGAAGGCGCTTCACGCCGAGACCGGCCAGACGGTCATCGTCACGCTCGGCGCCGAAGGCGTCGTCGCCGTGCACGAAGGCGAGATCCAGCGTGCCAAGGGCCTGAAGATCGAACCGGTCGATACCGTCGGCGCCGGCGACACCTTCTGCGGCTATCTTGCCGCCAGCCTCGACGCCGGCATTGCCTTTCCCGATGCGCTGCGCCGTGCAGCCGTCGCCGGCTCGCTCGCCTGCCTGAAGAGCGGCGCCCAGCCCTCGATCCCGCTTTCCTCGGAAGTGGCGTCGCGTATCTAGATCGCGACAACCTTGGGTCGGACCGACCCGTGATAGGCCAAAGGGCATCTGGTGCGGGCGGAGATCGCCCGCATTTTTCTTGCCGGCTCTCTGCCGCCGCGCGTTTCCAACCGTCTCAAAATCTCCGCTTGCGCAATCCGGACAGCCGATGTCGCGGAGATAAAACTCCGCGCGCAATTTTATCAAAGCAACAGGTAAAACAGCGTCCGCGTTGGGCCTATTTTAAGAATCTCCAGTCTATTCAGGAGCCTGAGAAGGCCGGTCGAAGCGATCCGGTTGCCTCCAACATGCCGGTCGGCATCTGACGCTCCATGATGGAGTTCACCCCCATTGCGAAATGCGTCCACCGCAGGCGAGAGCCGGCGGACCTCCCAGCACGTGAGGATTTCATGTTCAAGTTCCAAGCCAAATCGCTGGCGACCAAACTGATCGCGGTGACAGGCGGCACGATTGCACTTGTCCTGCTCGCCTCGAATTTCGTTCTCATCTCCCAGACCCAGGATCGCGTCGAAACGCTGGTCCTTGAACAGGCAAACGGTGAAGCCCGCGCGATCGCCTCCGACATCGCCGGCGACGTCGGCGAGCTTGCGAGCGCTGCCCGCTCGATGGCCGGCGTTCTCGGCCGGGCACATGCGGAAAAGTCAATGGAGCGCACCGGGGTGATCAATATCCTGAGGGCGAGCCTCGAGCAGAACCCCTTAGCCTTCGGCAGCTGGTTCGCGGAAGAGCCCAAGGCCTTCGACGGCCGCCAGGAAGATGTTGTCAACAATAAGGAACTGGGCGGCAACGAGCTCGGCATCTTCACGCCCTACTGGTCGAAGACCCGGAACAACGAAATCCAGTACTCCACCTTCAAGGCCGATTATCCGGCGGAGTGGTATGCGCTCGCGGCAAAGAGCGGCAAGGGCGCGATCACCCAGCCCTATACTGCCGAGGGTACCGACATTCCGACCGCGATGAGCTCGATCGCCTATCCCGTTATGTCAGGCGGCAAGCTGATCGGCGTCTCCGGCGTCGACATTTCACTCGCCTCGCTGGCCGAGGGTCTGGCGAAGTTGAAGCCGTTCGAAACCGGGCGCGTCTACCTGCTGTCGCAGAGCGGCAAGTGGCTCGTCGCGCCGATCCCGGAACTGCTGCTCAAAGCCTATGACGGCGAAGGCAACGACATCGTCAAGAATGCGCTTGATTCCGGCAAGCCTGGCGTCATTTCCAACCTTTCCTATGACGGCAACGAACCCTTCGACCGCCTCGTCTATCCCTTCGCGCTTTCGGGCGTGAACACCAGCTGGGTCGTGCTCGTCGACGTGCCGCGCGCCGCGATCAATGCCCCGGTCAAGGACCAGACCTACATGATGATCGTCGGCGGCCTGGTCGTGCTCGGCGCCGTTCTGCTCGGTCTCTATCTCGCCGTCCGCGGCTTCGTGCAGAAGCCTCTCGCCGCCCTCGTGAACGACGTCAAAGGACTCAGCCACGGCGACTATACCAAGGCGATCGCCGGCCAGGATCGCTCCGACGAAACCGGCGAAGTCGCCAAGGCACTCGAGGGCTTCCGCCACCAGCTTGCCGACACCAAGCGCCTGGAAGGCGAAGCCCGCCATGAGCGCGAACAGGCCGAGCGCGAACGCGGCCGGTCGGAAACCGAGCGTGCCGAGAGCAGCGCCTTGCAGCGCGACATCGTCGCCCGCCTCGGCAAGGGCCTGTCCCATCTCTCGTCCGGCGATCTCGCCTTCCGCATCACCGACGAGTTCCCGGGCGAATATGCCCAGCTCAAGCGCGACTTCAACGCGACGATGGAAAGCCTCGAAGCGACGATCCGCACCGTCAACCATTCGGTCGTCAACATCGGCAACGGCACGAGCGAAATCAGCAGCGCCGCCAACGACCTGTCGCACCGCACCGAACAGCAGGCGGCGAGCCTCGAAGAAACGGCAGCAGCCCTCGACGAGCTGACCTCGCAGGTCAACGCCAGTGCCGAAAACGCCAAGGTCGCCGCGAAATCGGTGGAAGTGGCCAGCAGTGATGCCGGACAGTCGGGCGAAGTGGTGCAGAAGGCCATCGCCGCGATGAAGGGTATCGAACAGTCGTCGCACGAGGTCAGCCGCATCATCGGCGTCATCGACGAAATCGCCTTCCAGACCAATCTTCTGGCGCTCAACGCCGGCGTCGAGGCGGCCCGTGCGGGCGAAGCCGGCAAGGGTTTTGCCGTCGTCGCCCAGGAAGTCCGCGAGCTTGCCCAGCGCTCCGCCAATGCCGCCAAGGAGATCAAGACGCTGATCAACACTTCGGCCGGCCAGGTGCGCGAAGGTGTCGACCTCGTCGGTAAGGCGGGCGGCGCGCTCGAAAAGATCGCCGAGCAGGTGGTGCAGATCAACGGCCTCATCCGCCAGATCTCGAGCTCGGCCTCCGAGCAGGCCGTCGGCCTCAAGGAGATCAACTCGGCCGTCAACCAGATGGACCAGGTGACCCAGCAGAACGCCGCCATGGTCGAGGAGACGACGGCTGCCGGCATGGCGCTCAACGAAGAGGCCCGCACGCTCAACGCCCTGGTTGCCCGCTTCCGCGTCGCCCAGTCCTCGGCGTCGGCCCAGCCTTCCTCGTCGGAGATGCTGCGTGGTACCGCCGAACGCATGCGTGCGGCCGAACGCCCGGCACCGGCACCTGCCCGCGAGGCGCGGCCGGCTCCGGCAGCAAGCCCGGCACGAAGCAGCTACTCGGCTTCAACGCAGCGGGTGCTCACCCAAACCTCGGGCGCCAACGCGCTTGCCCAGGACAATTGGGAAGAGTTCTGATCAACAGATCGAGAAAAGAAACGGCGCCTATCGGGGCGCCGTTTTTGTTTGAAGCATGATGATCGAGCGTAGGCTCAGATGCGCGACAGGCGCTCGGTCAACAAATCGAAAAAGCCCTGGTCGTCGACGAAGCGCATGACCTTGGCATTGTGCGGCCGGCCGGTGACCTGCCACCAGTCGACAACCGTCATGCCCGCCGTCAGCGGCGACTGGGTTTCGATCTCGACATTGCAATCCCGACCGGTGAAAAGCTCGGGGCGCAGCAGATAGGCGATGACCGTCGGGTCGTGCAGCGGGCCGCCATCGGTGCCGTATTTCTCGATGTCGAAGCGTTCGAAGAATTCGAGCATCTCGGCCATGGCGATCGCCGGGCGGCTGCCGATGTCGCGGATCTTCTGCACCCGCGCCTTGTGGGTGAGCACGCGATGGGTGACGTCGAGCGGCATCATCACGATCGGAATGCCCGAGCGGAAGACGATATCGGCGGCTTCCGGATCGACATAGATGTTGAACTCGGCCGCCGGCGTGATGTTGCCGCCTTCGAAGAAGCCGCCGCCCATCATCACCAGTTCCTTCACCCGCGGCGCAATCTCAGGCGCCTTCTGGAGCGCGAGCGCGATGTTGGTGAGCGGTCCCAGCGTGCAGAGCGTCACCGAGCCCTCTGCCTCGTTGCGCAGCGTTTCGACGATGAAGTCGACCGCGTGCTGCTCCTCGAGTTTCATCCTGGGCTCATCGAGCGTCGGGCCGTCGAGGCCGGTCTTGCCGTGCACGTGCTCGGCGGTGACCAGCGGACGGGCGATCGGCTTGTCGGCGCCGGAAAAAACCCGAACCCTCGGCCGGTCGCAGAGCTCGCAGAGAATGCGCGCATTGCGGGCCGTCAAGGTCAGCGGCACGTTGCCGGCGACCGTGGTGATGCCGAGCAGGTCGATCTCTTCCGGACTGCCGAAAGCGAGCATGATGGCGGCGGCATCGTCCTGCCCGGGATCGGTGTCTATGATTATCTTTCTGGGCACGGGCACTCTCTCGTCCTCCCTGGATCACGTTTGGTTGGGTCGACCCGACCCAAAGCCAGGCGCGATCGATTTCAATGCACCGGAGCGGATACGGGTAGCGTCGCATGCGCCCTCCTCGTCCCACTCTTGGATTCTGCGAGAGCGGACTATGATTTGCGTGCACGCCCGAGGCAAGCGGCTTGCACTCATTGCGCACAGCTACCATATTGCGGCAAGGATGCTGCTGGGCAGGTCCGAACATCGGTCGCTTGATCTCGCAAGGACTTGAAGAATGAGCCGAATTACTCCCTTTACGAGCCCGCTTCTGCTGGGTTTCGACACAATGGAAAAGACCCTTGAGCGCATCGCCAAGGGCAATGACGGATACCCGCCCTACAACATCGAGCGGATCCGCGGCGATGCCGCCGTTGACGCACCCGAGCGGCTCAGAATCACGCTTGCCGTGGCCGGGTTTTCCGAAGAAGACCTCGAAGTGACCACCGAAGAGAATCAGCTCGTCATCCGTGGCCGCCAGGTCGACAACGGCGACCGCGAGTACCTGCATCGCGGCATCGCTGCGCGTCAGTTTCAACGCACCTTCGTTCTCGCCGATGGCATGAAAGTTCTCGGCGCCGAGCTGCGCAATGGCTTGCTCTCCGTCGACCTCGTCCGTCCCGAACCGGTGCGTATGGTAAAGAAAATTAACATTTCAGTCCCAGAGTAGGATAACCGGCGGGATTTTCCCCTGGCCGGCGACCACGGAGTATCACCATGGGACTGAAAGCTGTCAGCTCGTCACTGTCGAAGAACGACCTCGCACATCTCGGCGAAGGCGAAATCGGCTACATCCGGAAAATGCGTTCGGAAGAAGTCTCGCGCTGCTTCCCGGAAGCACCCGAGATGGGACCGGGCATCGATCTCTGGGCTCTGTTCGGCGCCGACGGCACGCCGATCCTCCTGACCGACAATCGTTCCAGCACCTTCTTCAAGGCCGCCGAGGATGACCTGAAGACGGTCACCCTGCATTGATCAGGCTGCCGTCGGTGACCGTAGATCTATAGGGCTGAATTGAAGCCGCCGCTCTGTATTGAACGACGCAATTCCAGACGGAAAACCGCTTCGCACTTTTCCTGGAATTGCTAGGCTCGGCGGAAAGTGAGATAGGCGGAGCTCCGGCCTTCCCGGCGTGCCTTGGCCTCATAGCGTGTGCTCGGCCACCCCTCGTACGGCGTCAGCCAGTCGGCTGCCTTCTCCGCCGTCCATTCGAAGGCCGCGTGATCGCGGCAATGCAACAGCGTCCAATTGACATAGGTGTCGATATCCGAGGCGAAGCAGAAAAGCCCGCCCGGCTTCAGCACGCGCGCAAAGCGGTCGAGATTGACCTTGGAGACGAAGCGGCGCTTCCAATGTTTGCGCTTCGGCCACGGGTCCGGATAGAGCAGGTCGATCTGGTCGACGGAAGCGGCCGGCAGCCAGTCGAGAACCTGGGTGGCGTCGTCGTCATAAAGGCGGATGTTGCTGACACTGCGAGCCTCGATGTGGCCGACGAGCTTGGCCATGGAATTGACGAAGGGCTCGACGCCGATAAAGCCTGTTGAGGACGTCTCGGCGGCGCGGTGGATCAGATGTTCACCGCCGCCGAAGCCGATTTCCAGCCGGATACGATCGACGCCCTGAGGAAACAACGTCTTCAGTTCCGCCGGAGCCGGGCTCGACAGATCGAGCTTCAGCGTCGGCAGCACGGTTTCCAGATGCGCCGCCTGCCGCTCGCGCAACGGCTTGCCCTTGCGGCGGCCGAAAAAGGCCTCGGTTGCTCTGGCACGGCGCGGTTCGGTCATGTCGTTTGTCCCTTGGTCACGCTGATCCCGGATCAAGCCGACCCAAAATCAAAATAAACGAAGCGGGCGCTCCTTGCCGGAGCGCCCGCCCTGAATTTCGCAAGCGCCTGATAGCAGGCCGCTGCGCTATCTTCAATGCGCGGCGTTACACGCCACGCCAATCGCAGGATTAGGCGGCTGCCCGGCCGTTGACGGCACCGCTCTGCTCGATCGCCGCCTTCAGCGGCTTCACCAGATCGAGCTTCTCCCAGGAGAAGGAACCGTCGCGGCCAGCCTTGCGGCCGAAGTGGCCATAGGCAGACGTCTTGGCGTAGATTGGCTTGTTGAGATCGAGGTGACGGCGAATGCCAGACGGCGACAGGTCCATCGTCTTGCGGATGGCCTGCTCGACCTGATCTTCCGAGACCTTGCCGGTGCCGTGCAGGTCGACATAGATCGACAGCGGCTGGGCAACGCCGATGGCGTAGGAGAGCTGGATCGTGCAACGATCGGCAAGACCGGCGGCGACGACGTTCTTTGCCAGGTAGCGCGCGGCGTAGGCAGCCGAACGGTCGACCTTGGTCGTGTCCTTGCCCGAGAAGGCGCCGCCGCCATGGGGCGCAGCACCACCATAGGTGTCGACGATGATCTTGCGGCCGGTGAGGCCGGCGTCGCCGTCCGGGCCACCGATGACGAACTTGCCGGTCGGGTTGATGTACCAGGTGCAATCGTCGGCGATCTTCAGATCATCGAGAGCTTCGCGGATATAGGGCTCGACAACCGAGCGAACCTTGGCCGAATCCCAGGTGTCATCGAGATGCTGCGTCGACAGAACGATCGAGGTGACTTCCGCCGGCTTGCCATCGACGTAGCGCACGGTGACCTGGCTCTTGGCGTCCGGACCGAGCTTGGCGACTTCGCCTTCGCCCTTCTTGCGGGCGGCGGCGAGCAGATTGAGGATGCGGTGCGAGTAGTAGATCGGCGCCGGCATGAGTTCGGCGGTCTCGCGGCAGGCGTAGCCGAACATGATGCCCTGGTCGCCGGCACCCTCTTCGCCCTGCATGTCGGCAGCGCTGTCGACGCCCTGAGCGATGTGGGCGGACTGGAAGTGCAGAAGCACGTCGATCTTGGCCGTCTTCCAGTGGAAGCCGTCCTGCTCATAGCCGATCTCGCGGATCGCCTTGCGGGCGGCGGACTTGAACTTCGAGGGGTTGATGACGTCGTTGCCGTCCTTGTCCTTCTTCAGAAGGCTCGGCGGCAGGCGCACTTCGCCGGCGATGACGACGCGGTTGGTGGTCGCCAGGGTTTCGCAGGCAATGCGAACGCCCCACGGGTCGACACCGGTCTTGGCCGCTTCGCGGTAGACCAGATCCACGATCTCGTCGGAGATACGGTCACACACCTTGTCCGGATGACCTTCGGCTACAGATTCACTCGTGAACAGGTAGTTTGCACGCATGCGGGAAGTCCCCTCAATGAAGAAAAAGCGCTGGCATGGTGTTAGTGGTTTTGCGCCCGAAAAACAAGCGCACAACGACATAAATATATCTTTATATCACCATCAGGGCCAATCACTTTGGCGCGCCCGGAGAAAAGCGCGCATGAAAAAAGCGGCACAAAGGCCGCTTTGTTTTCAAGTCCCGACGGGGAACGTTGGAACTATTCGCTTTCTGCTTCCGCAGCGAGAGCCTTGACCAGATCGACAAGCCGGCGGCGAACCTTCGGATCGGTGATCTTGACGAAAGCGCGGTTGAGTTGCAGCCCCTCGGAGGACGACAGGAAATCGACAACGTAGTTGGAACTGGACGCTTCTGCCATGCCGGGCTGACCGGTACCGCTGTCGCCCGGGGCATCTTCGAAGAAGAAGGAAACCGGAACATTCAGGATGCCCGAAATGTTCTGCAACCGGCTCGCGCCGACGCGATTCGTGCCCTTCTCATACTTCTGGATCTGCTGAAAAGTGATCCCCAGACTTTCGCCGAGCTTCTCCTGGCTCATGCCAAGCATCGTGCGGCGAAGACGAATCCGACTACCGACATGAATGTCGATCGGGTTCGGCTTCTTTTTGTTTTCGATCATATCTGCGTTCCCAAACACGCTGTTTCGTTTGATCCACCGCCCGGCATGAAGCACCGCTCACCGAGGCGACCGCCACGGTGATACGACAAAGCCGCCACAACAAGGACGATGGTGCGGACCACTATGCAATTTTAGGGGTTTTAGGTCAATTCTTCCTAATATTAAAACCAACACGCGAAAACACTGCAACCAGAAGGAGCAAGAGTGCACTCAGCCAGAAGATTCGGCTTCGCATAGCGTCGTCCAAAGGCGTAGGCATCTTTCCCGGCAGAAGTGTGTCGACCACTCCCCTATAATTGTAGGACAATCCTACCATTAAAACCCCACGTGCATCAACAATTGCTGATATACCGCTGTTAGCTGCGCGGATCAGGGGGGTTCCGGTCTCGATGGCGCGCAGTTGTGCCTGATGGAAATGCTGGCGCGGACCGGGCGTGTCGCCGAACCAGGCATCATTGGTGATGTTGAGAAGCGCATCCGTTCCGCGCGTGGCCCCGTCGATCTCGTCGGGGAAGATCGCCTCGTAGCAGACCAACGGATAGAACTTCCTGCCGCCGGGCAAGGTCAGCAGCGAGCGGCTCTTTGCCGCCGAAAAGCCGCCCGGCATGGAGGCGGCGATGGAACTCAAGCCCCAGGACGACAGCACCTCCTCGAACGGCAGATACTCGCCAAACGGGACGAGATGCACCTTGTCGGCGGCACCAATGATCTGGCCGCGGCCATCGATGACATAGATCGAGTTGTAGTAGCGCGGCGGCAGGCCGGCGCCCGCGTCCTCGGCGCGCACGGCACCGGCGATGAGGATCTGATCGTCGTCGAGTACCTCGGCGATGCGCGCCAGGGCGTCGGGATTGTCGGTGAGGATGAAGGGGATCGACGTCTCGGGCCAGACGACGATGTCCGGGCGTTTGCCGCCGTTTTCGGGCGCGGTAGCAGTGAGCGAAAGATGTTCCTCGAAGACCGCCGCACGCTCGCGGTCGTCGAGCTTTTTCGCCTGATCGATCACCGGCTGGACGAGACGGACCGTCAGCGGCGGCTCGGCCGCAGGGGGGGCTGGCTGTGCCAGGCGATAGAAGCCGAAGCCGACGTGCGCCGTGAGGAGGATGAGTGCGGCCGCGAGACCAATCCGGCTTCCCCTGCCGGTGGCAATGAGTGCGGGTGCCGCGAAGACGAAGACCGCCAGCATGTTGATGGTCGCAAGACTGACGACGCTTGCAGACTGCATCATCAGCGGCATCGGCATCGCCGCATAGCCGATGGCATTCCAGGGAAACCCGCTGAAGAGGAAGCTGCGCAGCCATTCGCAAAGGCCAAAGGCCAAAGCAAGTGCTGCGATCCGCCCGACACCATCGGACCAGAACAGGCGCGCGATCAGCGTCGCGAGCGCATAAAAGAGCGCCAGGAAAGCCGGGAGACCGACGACAGCGAGCGGCAACGCCCAGGCGAAGTCGTCGGCCTCCACCAGGAGCGCGTTGCCGAGCCACCAGAGACCGCCGAGGAAGTAGCCGAAGCCGAACCACCAGCCGATCGCCGCCGCCGGCCAGAGCCGCCTGACGATGCCGCCATCCGGATTTCCGGTCGCGCCGTCGAGCAGCCAGACGAGGATCGGGAAAGCGACGAAAGCAAAGGCGAAGATGCCGAAGGGCGGTTGCGCCAGAACCGCGAGAAGCCCCGCAAGGAACGCGAGCAATGCCCTCGGGAAACCGGAGAGAAGCATCACCCTGCCAGCCAGTCTTACCATGCAGCCTCCAGTCGATCCCGGCCGCTAGCCGCGGCGCCGGAGCGAAACAACAACCGAATCAATCGGCGCCAGTGTTCCAAAAAACCGGCTGCTTGTCCCCTTCAGGGGCGGATTTGGATATGGAAGGCATGTGCTCCGGCTTGGGTCGAGCCGCCGGTCCTTGAGAACCGCGTTCAAGCCGGGAGACGTCAAGTGGATGGGTGAGAGGCATCTGCCCCGCGCACCCTGCCCCGCGCACATGGAAACGTGCGCGGGAGCCGAACGATTATTGCTCGTCGGCCGCTGCTTCGGAAGATGCTGCACCGTTGGCACGATTGACCATAACCGTCTCCGGAACGGTTTCACCCTCCGGCCGCAACGGGCGACGGCGAGCCGGCGGACGCTTGCGCATGATGCGAACGCGTTTCACACGACGCGGGTCGGCGTCGAGGATCTGGAACTCGAAGCCCGGAATGGCCTGAACGACCTCGCCGCGCACCGGAATGCGGCCAAGCGAGGCGAAGATCAGGCCGCCGAGCGTGTCGACGTCTTCGAGTTGCTCACGCACGTCAAAATCGGGGCCGATCGCCGCGGCGATCTCTTCCAGCTCGACGCGAGCGTCGGCGAGGAAAACATCGTCCGAGGTACGGGCGAACATCACTTCGTCATCGTCGTGCTCGTCCTCGATATCGCCAACGACCATCTCGACGATGTCTTCGAGCGAAACGAGACCGTCGGTGCCGCCGTATTCGTCGATGACGAGCGCCATCTGGATACGGGCGGCCTGCATGCGCTGCATCAGGTCCGAGGCCAGCATCGAAGGCGGCACGAACAGGAGCTGGCGGACGATGCCCGCCTCTTCCAGCGACTTGCCGAGATCGACGCGGGAGAGGTCGAAGCTCGCCTTCGGCGATCGGGGCGTCTTCTCGGTCTTTTCGCCTGTGGCAGCCGGCGCCTTGCCGTTGCGGCGCCGATTGCGGGCCTGCTTGGTGACATAGGAAAGCAGGTCGCGGATGTGCACCATGCCGCGGGGATCATCGAGGCCTTCGTTATAGACCGGCATGCGCGAGCGGCCGGACTCTTCGAAGATCACCATCAGCTCGCCGATGGTGATGCTCTGGTCGACCGCTTCGATGTCGGCACGCGGGACCATGACGTCCTCGACCCTGATCTCGCGGAAGCGCAGGATATTGTTGAGCATCGCCCGTTCGCCGGGCGAGAAGGCCGTGTTGCTATCGGCATCGGTCTGAAGCGCGTCGGCAAGATCCTCGCGCAGGCTCGATGGACTTGCGCCGCGCAACAGGCGCGCGGCCCGGCTCCAGAAGGTAGAAGTGGATTTCGTGCCCTCGTGTCGAGTGGCGGTGCTACTACTGCCCGCCTCCGCCTCTCCGGAGGCGTCTGCCTCCTCGGTCGCCAGCGCGACGGGCTGTGTTTTGTAATCGCTCATCGGTCCAAACTGTTAATCCGGGGTACGATCCCCGTAGGGGTCAGATAAGCCAAGACGCGCCAAAATGCGAGTCTCCAGGCTTTCCATTCTTTCGGCTTCGTCATCTTGCATATGATCATAACCGAAAAGATGCAGGAATCCATGCACGAGAAGATGCGTCAGATGCGCATCGAAGGATTTCTCGAGTTCCACGGCTTCGCGCTCGAGCGTCTCGCGGGCGACGATGATGTCGCCCAGCATCGGTCCCGGCATCGCGCCCGGCTTCACCGGGAAAGCGGGGAAGGACAGCACATTGGTCGGCTTGTCCTGGTTGCGCCATTCGGCGTTGATCGCTCGCATGGAAGCGTCGTCGGTGAAGACGAGGGAAAGTTCCGGCGGCATCTTCGGCAACGGCTGCTTCTCTTCGGCCGCGAGATAGGCTGCAGCCGCTTCGAGCACGGGCGATGAGAAGGCAAGCAAGGCCCCTTCCTCGGGCCAATTGCCTTCTTCCACGCTGATCTGGATGTCCAATGCCGTCATGATCGCAACGACCGCCGATCAGCGGTCGCTCTGCTCGCTTTCGTCGTGAACGGCCGTGTGGGACTCGTAAGCCCTGACGATACGCGCCACCATCGGATGACGGACGACGTCGACGTCCTTGAAGCGCACCACCGAAACACCCTCGACGCCCCTCAGGATCTGCAGGGCCTCGACCAGGCCGGACTTGACGCCGCGCGGCAGGTCGACCTGGCTCGGATCGCCGGTGACGATCATGCGGCCGTTTTCGCCGAGACGGGTCAGGAACATCTTCATCTGCATCGATGTCGTGTTCTGCGCCTCGTCGAGGATGACGGCGGCATTGGCGAGGGTACGGCCGCGCATGAAGGCGAGCGGCGCGATTTCGATGACGCCGGCGGTAATCGCCCGTTCGACCTTGTCACCCGGCATCATGTCATAGAGCGCGTCGTAGAGGGGCCGGAGATAGGGGTCGACCTTCTCCTTCATGTCGCCGGGCAGGAAGCCCAGGCGCTCGCCTGCCTCGACGGCAGGACGCGAAAGCACGATACGGTCGACGGCGCCGCGCTCCAGCAGCTGTGCTGCATGGGCAACCGCGAGATAGGTCTTGCCGGTACCAGCCGGACCGACACCGAAGACGAGCTCGGAACGCTCGAGCGCGCGGATATAGGCATCCTGCGTCGGCGTGCGGGCGACGATCGTCTTCTTGCGCGTCGAAATCTGCGCCATCGTCAATTTGGCTTTTTTCTCCATGGTCGGTAATTGTAGCTGATCGTCGGCAGCGACCGCCATCCGGATCGCGCCTTCCACATCCGACGTATCGATCGATCCGCCGCTCTGCAACCGTCCATAGAGAAAATCGAGAGCGCGCCGCGCCTGATTGGTGGCGACGACATCACCTGAGATCGCAACGGAATTACCGCGCGGGTGCGCTTCGATCCGGAGCCGCTCTTCGAGGAGCTTCAGATTCTGGTCGAACTGCCCGAAGAGTTCGCTGGCGAACCGGTTGTTCTCGAACGTGAGCACGAAGTGATTGGCGTCTGTCGCAGTTGTTTTCGACTGGCGCGATGATGAAGAGATCAGTTCGTGTCCGTTCAAGCGGTTCAGGCTCCTTGTGTTCGGTCCTTACCCGATCATCTCCGCAAACAGGCTGTTCGGCCCGGCTTTGATGATTCGCACCTTGATAATGTCACCGATTTGCGATGCTTTTGCATCAACATTCACGGGCTGCAGCCAAGGGGAACGCCCGACGAGCTGGCCCGGCATGCGTCCTGCCTTCTCCAAAAGCAGGTCGATTTCGCGGCCGACGCAGGATTCGGCGAAGGCGCGCTGCTGCGAAAACAGCAAAGCCTGCAATTTTTCCAAGCGCTTGGCTTTTACGTCCTCGGGAACCTGGTCGCCGAGCTCGGCGCCGGGCGTGCCGGGGCGTGTCGAATATTTGAATGAAAATGCCTGTGCATAACCCACGGCCTCGACCAGGCGCATGGTGTCTTCGAAGTCCTGGTCGGTCTCGCCCGGGAAGCCGACGATGAAATCGCCCGACAGTGCGAGGTCCGGCTGGACCGCGCGGATACGCTCGATCAGCGCCAGATATTCGGCCGCGGTGTGCCTCCGGTTCATCGCCTTCAGGATGCGGTCGGAGCCGGACTGCACGGGCAGGTGCAGGTAAGGCATCAGCTTGCCCATCGAGCGATGCGCTTCGATCAGGCTGTCGTCCATGTCGCGCGGGTGGCTCGTCGTGTAGCGGAGCCGCGCAAGCCCCTCGATCTCGCCGAGACGCGTGAGCAGGTCGCCAAGCCCCCATTCGCGGCCATCGGGTCCGACGCCATGCCAGGCGTTGACGTTCTGGCCGAGCAGGGTGATTTCACGGACGCCGCCATCGACCAGCTTTTCCGCTTCAAAGACGATCTGCGCAACCGGGCGGGAAACTTCCGAGCCGCGCGTATAGGGCACGACACAGAAGGTGCAGAACTTGTCGCAACCCTCCTGCACCGTCAGGAAGGCGGTGACGCCGCGGGCGCGGGTCTTCGCCCTGTCGGGCGCCGGCAGGTGTTCGAACTTGTCCTCGACGGCATAGTCCGTCTGGACGACGCGCTCGCCGCTGCGGGCACGTTTCAGTGCTTCCGGCAGGCGGTGATAGGTCGTCGGGCCGATCACCAGATCGACCGCCGGCGCGCGCCTGAGGATCTCGTCGCCTTCGGCCTGTGCGACGCAGCCGGCAACGCCGATCACCATCTCGCGGCCTTCCTTGGCCTTCGCCTTCTTCAGGTCACGCAGGCGGCCAAGCTCGGAATAGACCTTTTCCGCCGCCTTCTCACGGATATGACAGGTGTTGAGGAGCACGAAGTCGGCATCTTCCAGCACGTCGGTCGAGACATAACCATCACGCGACAAGGCATCCGACATGCGGTCGGAATCATAGACGTTCATCTGGCAGCCATAGGTCTTGACGAAGACCTTGCGGGCCGGCACGCGCTCGTCGCCCGTTACGGGCGTTGTCGACAGAAGGGCTGTATCCTGGGTCATGGCGGCTTACTTAGTGCAAAGCGGCCCGAAGTTGAAGTATTTTCGGCACGACTGCCTTTGCCGGCAGGCGTCAGGCCCGTCCGCGCAACCGGTCCGACAGCATGCTCCGGATGCGCTGCTCGACTTTGCGGCTCACTTCCTTGCGATTGGTGTGCCGATCGTAGTCGATGGCTTCACCGAAATCGACGTCAACTTCGATCGCCCCTTCGCGCAGGATGCCGAGCAGATGCGGCACCAGTTCGGTGTCGCCCGGCCATGCGGCAATCGGCCGGTTGAAGCGGCCCATCGGCATACCATGGATGCCGGTATAGGAGATCGCGACTGGCTGGACATGCACGAGCCCGGTCGGCGAATGCGGCACGGCGGACGCGGCAGCGCCGAAGAGCGAGGTCTTGATCTCCAGCAGGCGGTTGCCATCCGACGTCGTTCCCTCCGGAAAGAGCACGACGATCTCGCCCGACGCCATGCGCTGGCCGATTTCGCTCACCTGCTTGCCGGTCGAGCGCTTCTGCTCGCGCTCGACGAAGATCGACGCCTGCAATCGTGCGAGGTGGCCGAAGACCGGCCAGCTTTTCACTTCGGACTTTGCGACGAAGACGACGTCGGTGACCGAGGACAGGACCAGAATGTCCTTCCAGGAGGCGTGATTGGCGCAGATGAGCAGCGGCCGCCGCCGCTCGACCTCGCCGTGAACCCGCACCTTGATGCCGAGAAGGTAGCAGGCGAGCCGATGCCAGTATCGCGGCAGCCGGCGGCGAAGGCTCAGGTTGAGCCAGAGGCAGACGATCTGGATCGGCATCAGAACGAGCGAAACCAGCGCCAGAAGCGCTGCGAAGATCGCAATCCGTAGCCAATTGATCATCCGGAAAGAGTTCCCGCGCGCATCCTTGAAAAGCTAGAGCGGGATGCAGGCGGAAAACCGCATACACTTTTCCTCATCCCACGCTAATCCGCGCTTGGGACTAGCGAAGATCAAGCCGCATGACAAGCGCGGCAGTCCGCTGGCCGGCCTTGTCCTGGTAATAGGCGCGGCGTTCGCCGACCTTGTTGAAGCCGAGCTTACGGTAAAGCCCGATCGCCGCTTGATTGGTCTCGTCCACTTCGAGGAACAGCGCTTCGGAACCCTTGACCAGGGCCTCGCGCATCGCCGCCTGCATCAGCCGCCAGCCGAGACCGGAGCGCGCATAACGCGGCTCGACGCCGATCGTCAGGATTTCGGCCTCGCCGGCGACGGCGCGCGACAGGACGAAACCGCCAAAGGCCGGACGGAACGAGCCGTTCGTCTGGCGGGCGACAAAACCGAATACCGTGTCCTGCACCAGCAGCGCGTGAATTTCACCGTCGGTCCAGGGGCTTGCAAAACGCTGGCGGTGCAGCGCTGCCGCCGCAAGAAGGTCGGCTTCCTCCAGCGGAAAAATGTCGAACTCGGTACGGCGAGTGAAGTAATCGGTGAAGCTCATCTCGGTCTACGCTCGGGCAATCGCGAAGCCCACCTGCGGCTTGGCGTCGGGGCCTCGGAGATATAGCGGTCGCGGCTTGGCCGAGGCTGGATCAGCAGCGGCGCCGAGCGCGGCGACAAAGGCAACATCGATGAGTTCGGAGGGTTTGGCAGGGGCGTTCGGGGCAACGAGAGCCGCGCCGGAGCCGCCGATGACGCCATCAAAGCCGGAGAAGCGTTCGCGCGCCACCTCGACAGCGAGCGCTTCGGGCTCACTTATGGCATCACCGGTCGCGCCGAAAGCCTGGACATAGACTTCGTCCCGCTTGGCATCGATGGCCACGAGGATGTCCCTGCCGGGCGCTGCAGCACGTATGCCTTCAGCCAGGACCGCGAGCGTCGAGACGCCGACCGCAGACTTGCCGAGCGCCAGCGCCAGGCCACGAGCGGCCGCCACTCCGACACGAATGCCGGTGAACGAGCCCGGACCGACGGTGACCGCGATGCGGTCGATATCGGCAAGCGATCGGCCAGCCGCGGCCAGCGCCTCGTCAACGAATTCCATCAGCCGCTCGGCATGACCTTTGCCGAGATCGGCGCCCGAGCGCCCGAGCACAACAGCCGCTTCGCCGTCGTAGACGGCAACGGAGCAACCGGAGCCGGACGTGTCGATCGCAAGTACAATCATTTCAACGCTGGATCTTTCAGACGCCACAAGCCGCAAGGCCGACCAGGCTTTGCGGCAAAATCGATACTACTCGGTCAGGTCAGGATGCGGGCGGAAAACCGCGCACATTTTTCTTCATCCCGCCCTGGTTCGCGAGACGCCGGACGGCGTCCGGTGTCAGACGGCCTCGACGGCTTGCACCTCGGGAACGAAATGGCGCAGCAGGTTCTGCACGCCATGCTTCAGCGTCGCGGTGGACGACGGGCAGCCCGAGCAGGCACCCTTCATGTTGAGGAAAACGGTGCCGTCCTTGAAGCCTCGGAAGGTGATGTCGCCACCGTCCTGCGCAACGGCCGGGCGCACGCGGGTTTCCAGAAGCTCCTTGATGGTGGCAACGATCGTTTCGTCACCTTCGTCGAAGAACTCGTCTTCCTGATCCGACTGCTCGGCGCGGCCGCTGCCAGCCATGATCGCCTGGCCCGACATGAAATGCTCCATGATCGAACCGAGGATCGCCGGCTTGAGGTGCTGCCACTCCTGGCTTTCCTTGCTGACGGTGATGAAATCGTAGCCGAAATAGACACCGGTGACGCCCGGGATCGAAAACAGCCGTGCCGCCAGCGGCGAGCCGGCGCGGGCTTCTTCCTCGTCGCGGAATTCGGCGGTGCCGTTTTCCATAACAACCTTGCCCGGCAAAAACTTCAGCGTTGCCGGGTTCGGCGTGGCTTCGGTCTGAATGAACATGTCTGTCTCCGTTTCGCCGGGAGCGACAGTCGCCCAGCTCTTTAGAATTATTCAAAAGAATATAGGGGCATGGCCCTCTGGTCGCAAGAGTACATAAAGCGGGATGAGGAAAAGTGTGAGCGGTTTTCCGTCCGCATCCCGCTTGGTCCATGAAAAGCGACGCAGGTCAGCTGAGCGCGTCGATCTCCTCGTCCGTCAGGGCATCGGGGATAACCGTGACGGGGATCGGGAAGGCGGCAGCCTTGCCGGCGATCGACGACACCAGGGGGCCTGGGCCCTCTTTTGCCGATCCGGCGGCGAGCACCAGAATGGCGATGTCGCGGTCCTCCTCGATCGCCGCATGGATCTGCTCCGTGGCAGTTCCCTCGCGGATGACGATCTCGGGTTCGATACCGATCCGTTCGCGGACCGACTGGGCCACCTTCGCGAGCGTCGCTTCGGCTTCCTCGCGCGCTTCCGCACGCATGATTTCCTCGACCCCCAGCCATTGCTGGAAGTCGCCATCGGCGATCACATAGAGCAGGACGAGACCGCCATTGGAGTTCTTGGCGCGCATGCCCGCATAGTGCACGGCGCGCCCGCATTCCGGGGTATCGTCTATCACCGCCATGAATTTGCGGCGGTGACCTTCAAGTCGAGAGAGTCGGGTCGAGACCATAGGGTGAACAATACATCCCGGGTTGGCCGCCGCAAGGTCTGATTTTCGCGTTTCGGAGCGGGACACGGAAAAGTGCCCGTAGCCTTCCGCTCTTGGTCCGCTCCGACTCCTGAACCGAAGTGAATCCGGGTCCCCGAGGACCCGGATTCAGTCAACTACTGCAGAAAACCGATGATCTCGCGCACTTCGCTCATCGTCTTTTCCGCCCGCGCCCGCGCCCGCTCGCCGCCATCGCGGAGAATGGCGTCAATGTGAGCGGTGTCGCCCATCAGGCGGCGCATTTCGGCGGTGATCGGCGACAGGACCTCGACCGCGAGGTCGACCAGAGCCGGCTTGAAGACCGAGAACTGCTGCCCGCCAAACTCGGCCAGCACCTGTTCCTTGGTCTTGTCCGACAGCGCCGCATAGATGCCGACGAGGTTTTCCGCTTCCGGACGACCCTTGAGCCCTTCGACCTCGCTTGGTAGCGCATCCGGATCGGTCTTGGCCTTGCGGATCTTCTTCGAGATCGTCTCGGCGTCGTCCATCAGGTTGACGCGCGAAAGGTCGGACGGGTCGGATTTCGACATCTTCTTCGTGCCATCACGCAGCGACATGACGCGCGGCGTCGCGCCGCCGATCAGCGGCTCGACCGGCGGGAAATAGGCGTGGATCGGCTCTTCGCCGACAACCATATCGACACCGTAGCCGGCGCTGCGGATATGCTCCATGAAGTCGATATTGAACTTCTGGGCAATGTCGCGCGTCAGCTCCAGGTGCTGCTTCTGGTCGTCACCGACAGGAACGTGGGTGGCACGATAGACGAGAATGTCGGCCGCCATCAGGCTCGGATAGGCGAGCAGACCGAGCGAGGCGTTCTCGCGGTCCTTGCCGGCCTTGTCCTTGAACTGCGTCATGCGGCTCATCCAACCGATGCGCGCGACGCAATTGAAGATCCAGGCGAGTTCGGCGTGCTGGGGCACGGCCGACTGATTGAAGACGATATGTTTCTTCGGATCGATGCCCGAAGCGATGAAGGCTGCGGCGATCGAGCGGATCTGCCCCTTCAGGTCCTCGTGCACGAGCTGAGCGGTGATCGAGTGCAGGTCGACGACGCAGTAGATGCAATCGTTGTTTTCCTGCAGCGCCACGAACTTGCGGATCGCACCGAGATAATTGCCGAGATGGAGATTGCCCGTCGGCTGAACGCCGGAGAATACGAGCGGCTTGAATTCGTTCATGTCGTCCTCAATAGGCTGGTGGAGGGCCCCAGGGCAAAAACGCCCATGTTGCTAACGGCATGGCTTATGCACGGGTGGCGGTAGGCAATCAAGAGGTCGCCGCAGCCTCGTCTATTCCGCCGGTTGCAGCAGATCCCAATGGTTGCCGAACGGATCGCTGAAGACCGCCACTGTGCCATAGGGCTCGTGGCGCGGCGCTTCCAGAAAGGCGACGCCTTTGGCCAGCATCGCCGCATGGTCGCGAGCGAAATCGTCGGTGAACAGGAAGAAGCCGACGCGGCCGCCGGTCTGGTTGCCGATCGCCGCCTGCTGGCGTTCGCCGTCGGCCTTGGCAAGCAGCAGCGAAGTCTCGACCGCGCCCCTGGGACGGACGACGACCCAGCGCTTGCTATCGTCGAGCCTCGTGTCTTCCACGAGGTCGAAGCCGAGCTTGCCGCAATAGAAGGCGATGCCGGCATCGTAGTCCGGCACGACCAGGGCAATGCGTGCGATCGTCTGGCGCATCAGTCGCTCGCCTCCGGTGCTGCAGCGGGTTCTGCCGGTCCTTTGGCCTTGCGCTTGATGCTGCGGCGGATCATGCCGAGGCTGGCGCCGCCGAGACCGAAGGCGAGCGCGAAGTAGATCACCATCGCCACCGAGACCAGACCGAGCAGGGTTACTGCCCGCGTCACGAGCGGCGCGGCGGAAGAGAGCTCGAAGGCGAACCAGTCGATCGCGAAATACAGCGCCGCGGCCATACCGGCCGCCGCGATGGCGAGGCGCGGAATGCGGGTCAGCAACGGGATGTCCCTGCCCCAATGGCCGCGCCAGACAAGTGTTGCGAAAAGCAGGACAGCGTTGACCCAGCCGGCAACGATCTCGGCCGTGGCGATGCCGCTTGCGCCGAGCCGCGGAAACAGAGTGAGCGCCAGCGAGACGTTCACAACGACGGAGATGGCAGCGAAGATCATCGGCGTGCGCGTATCCTCGCGCGCGAAGAAACCGGGAATGAAGGCCTTGATCAAGACGAAAGCCGGCAGGCCGAGACCGTAAATCGCCAGGATGTGACCGACGATGACGGTCGATTCCGGCGAGAACTTGCCGCGCTCGAAGAGCAGCCGAACGATCGGCTCGGACATGACCAGAAGTGCTGCTGCCGCCGGCAGCGTCAGGAACAGCGTGAACTCGACCGAGCGGTTCTGCAGGTTCGACGCTTCGTTGACATTGCCGGAACGCAGCGCCCGGGCAAGTTCCGGCAGGAGCACGGTTGCCACCGCGATGCCGACGACGCCGAGCGGAAGCTGGTAGATGCGGTCCGCATAGACCAGCGACGAGACCGCGCCTTCGCTCGCCGAAGCGATATTGGTATTGATCAGGAGGTTGATCTGGGTGATACCGCCGGTGATCGCCGCCGGCAGGGCTAGCACCAGCAGGCGCCTGACACTGGCGGTCATCTTCGGCCGGCGGAGGCCGATCTTGATGCCGGCGTCGCGCACGGCGATCCAGACGATCGCAAGCTGCACCAGACCGGCCGCCATGACCCCCCAGGACAGCGCATAGCCGACGGCCACCGGATCTTGGCCCTCATACCAGGCGTAGGCCAGCACCGCGATCAGGATGACATTGAGGAACACCGGCGCAATCGCTGCCGCAAAGAAGCGATGCAGCGAGTTCAGCATGCCGCCCATCATCGCCGCCAGCGACATGCAGGCGAGATAGGGGAACATGATGCCAGCAAAGACGATGGTATTGCCGAGCTTTTCCGGATCGTCGGCAAAACCGGGGGCGATCAGGTTGCTGACGATGAAGGGCATCGTCAGTTCCATCGCGATCGTCAGGAACAGAAGCACGGTGAAGAGAACGCCGAAGACTTCCTCGGAAAAGCGCCGCGCGCCCTCCATGCCGTTCGCCTCGATCTCCTTGGCAAAGAGCGGCACGAAGGCGGAGTTGAAGGCCCCTTCGGCAAACAGCCGGCGGAAAGTGTTCGGCAGGCGGAAGGCCGTGTTGAAGGCATCGGCGACCGGGCCGGTGCCGAGGGCTGCCGCCATAAAGGTTTCGCGGATAAAGCCGAACAGGCGGCTTCCAAGCGTCGCGCCGCCGACGGTTGCAAATTTCTTGACCAGACTCATGTTTCGGCTTTTGTCGTCCTTTGAGCGGAGGAGACGCCCGGTGGCGGCGCGATGATGCCGGAGGGCATGCGATCGCGGGCTTCGTCACCCTCACCGGCCATGACGGCCTTGAGGCGGGCGGCAATGTTCATCTGACGGTTCTCGCTCGTCACCTTCTGACCGACGAGGTCGGTGACGTAGAAGGTGTCGATCACCTTCTCACCGAAGGTGGTGATGTGGGCCGAGGCGATATCGAGCGAGAGGTCGGAAAGCACTGCGGTGATCTCGGACAAGAGGCCCGGACGGTCGAGGCCCTCGACCTCGATCACCGTAAACTTGTTCGACAATGTGTTGCTGATCGTCACCTCCGGCGTCACGGTAAACGCCTTGGTGCGCTTCTTCACCTTCGTCCGGCTGGCAATCACTTCGGGCAGGCGTTTGCGGCCGGCAAGCACGTCCTCGATCAGCTTGCCGATGCTGCCCGCTCGCCGCATCTCGTCCCCGTCGACGGCGAACTCACGGTTCACCAGGATCGTGTCCAGTGCCCGTCCGTCAGACGTCGTGAAGATCTGGGCGTCGACGATGTTGGCGCCGGCGGCAGCGCAGGCGCCGGCGATCACGGTCAGGAGACGCGGATGGTCGGGCGAAAGCACGGTGATTTCGGTGATCGCATGGAACTGGTGGGTGCGCACCATCGTCGCCAGCGCCTTGTCGGCGGCGTCCGCTTCGCGGATGAAGCGTGCATGGCGCACTTGATCCTCTAGTGCGACGGTCAGGAGATAGGGCTGATAATGCAGGCGCACATAGTCGTCGCGCTCCTTCTCGGACCAGTCCGTCAACGCCTCGCCGAGCATGATCGCGGCATGCGCGGCGCGCTCCTTGCGCGACAGTTCCGAGAAGCCGCCCGACAGCAGCAGTTCGGTCTCGTAATAGAGCGTGCGCAGCAGCTGCCCCTTCCAGCCGTTCCAGACGCCTGGACCGACGGCCCGGATATCGCAAACGGTCAGGACCAAGAGCATCTTCAGCCGGTCGAGCGACTGCACCCGCTCGGCGAAGTCGACGATCGTCTTGCGGTCGTTGAGGTCGCGCGTCTGGGCGACCATCGACATCAACAGATGCTCCTCGATCAGCCAGGCGACGAGTTCGGTCTGCTTTGGCGACAGCCCGAAGCGCGGGCAGAGCTTGCGCGCCACCTTAGCGCCGGCGGTCGAGTGATTCTCGGGCCTGCCCTTGGCGATGTCGTGCAGCAGCACGGCGACGTAAAGCGCCTCGCGCTCCTCGATCCCCGGCATCAGCTTGGCGACGAGCGGATGCGCCTCCTCCTCGATGCCGCCCTCGATGCGCGAGAGCACGTCGACGGTGCGCAGCAGGTGCTCGTCGACCGTATAGTGATGATACATGTTGAACTGCATCATCGAGACGATCTTGCCGAAATCCGGAATGAAGCGGCCGAGCACGCCCGCTTCGTTCATGCGCCTGAGGATGAGTTCCGGCTTGCGGCGCGAAGTGAGGATCGACAGGAAGAGGCGGTTCGCCTCCTCGTTTTCCCGAAGGGCCGGCTTGATCAAACTCAGCGATCGCGTCACCTGGCGCAGGGCCGCCGGATGGAACTCGAGGCCGTTGATGTCGGCGATGTGGAAGAAGCGCAGCAGGTTGACCGGATCGCGCTTGAAGACATCGGGGCTTGCGAGTGCGATGCGGCCGCCGTCGTCGACGAAATCCAGCGTGCCGGCGATCTTGCGGCTACGATGGGTGAAGCGGCCGATGATGCCGGAAATGCCGGGGGCATCCTTGGCCTGCTGGTCTTCGAGTGCGGCGCAGAAGATGCGGGTCAGGTCGCCGACGTCCTTCGCCACCAGGAAGAAGTGCTTCATGAAGCGCTCGACGGCGGAAAGGCCCGGATGGTCGTGGTAGCCCAGCGCTTCGGCGATCTCGCGCTGGATGTCGAAGGAGAGCCGCTCTTCCGCCTTGCCGGTGAGGAAGTGCATGTGGCAGCGCACCGCCCAGAGGAAGTCCTCGGCCTTCTGGAAAAGCTGGTACTCCTGCCGCGACAATACCCCGACCTTCACGAGGTCGGCGGTGTCCTTGAGGCGGTAGAAATATTTGGCGATCCAGAACAGCGTGTGCAGGTCGCGAAGACCGCCCTTGCCTTCCTTGACGTTCGGCTCGACGAGATAGCGCGTATCACCCGCCTTACGGTGGCGCTCGTCACGCTCGGCAAGCTTGGCGGCGATGAAATCCGGGCCGGTGTTGCGCACGATCTCGTGGTCGAAACGGGTTTCAAGTTCGGCGCTCAGCGTCTCGGAGCCGCAGATGTAGCGCGTTTCGAGAATGGCGGTGCGGATGGTCATGTCGGCACGCGACAGGCGGATGCATTCGTCGATGGTGCGGGTGGCGTGGCCGACCTTGAAGCCCAGATCCCAGAGGATATAGAGCATGAACTCGATCGCCGGCTCCGCCCACACGGCCTTCTTGACCGGCAGCAGGAACAGAAGGTCGATGTCCGAGCCCGGCGCCAGCGTGCCGCGGCCATAACCGCCGACCGCCGCCACCGCGATGCGCGAGGCCGGCGGCGCATTGGCTGCGTCGAAGATCTCGTTCAGCACGAAATCATGCAGTACGGTGATCAGCTGATCCTGCAGCCAGGAAATACGCTCGGCGCAGAGAATGCCGGCTCCGTCGGCATAAAACAGTTCACGCGCCTTGGCCCGGCCGGCGACGTTTGCCTGCTTGAAGGCGGCCAGCAGCGCCTGGCGCATCGGCTCGCGCTGCTCGGCATGGGCCGAGGCGATGAAGTCGCATTTTGCCCGGAGCGCTGCGACATCGAGGATTTCGGGAAAGAAAGTTTCGTGTCTGCCCATGTAGTGCCGAGGGGCGTCCTGTCCGACTGGTTGCGTGGTCGCTCGCGATCGAGCGTTCCTGCATGATCCTTACGACCGAGGCCGAACAAAGACCACACAGCATTTCAATCGCCGCGCCGGCAAAGGCGCGCGGCGCTGTATAGCCTTTTTACGGAAGGCTGCACAGGAAAAAGGCGCGCGCCGCTTTAGCCAGCGGTTGGCGGGATGCGGGCGGAAAACCGCACACACTATTCCTCATCCCGCCTTGGCGGCGCTCAGTTCCTTCTTCAGCGCATAGAGGGCGTCGAGCGCTTCGCGCGGCGTCATGTCGTCTGGGTTCAGCGTCTTCAACGCCTCCTCGACCTTGGACGGACCTGCGGCCTTCACCTCTTCGCGGCGGATCGCCACCTGGAAGAGCGGCAGATCGTCGATCAGCTGGCTCGCCGGGTTCTTGCGGTCGGCATCCTCGAGCTTAGCGAGCACGTCCTTGGCACGCGCCACCACCGAGGCCGGCAGGCCGGCAAGGCGGGCGACCTGGATGCCATAGGACCGGTCGGCAGCGCCCGGGCCTACCTCGTGCAGGAAGATCACGTCGCCGTGCCATTCCTTGACGCGCATCGTCGCGTTCGAGAGACGGCCGAGCTTTTCCGAAAGCACCGTCAGCTCATGGAAGTGGGTGGCAAACAGGCCGCGGCAGCGGTTTGCCTCATGCAGGTGCTCGACCGCCGCCCAGGCGATCGACAGGCCGTCGAAGGTGGCGGTGCCACGACCGATCTCGTCGAGGATCACCAGCGAACGGTCGGTCGCCTGGTTGAGGATCGCCGCCGTCTCGACCATCTCCACCATGAAGGTCGAGCGGCCGCGCGCCAGATCGTCGGAGGCGCCGACACGGGAGAAGAGCCGGTCGACGATGCCGATATGGGCGCTTGCGGCGGGAACGAAAGTGCCCATCTGCGCCATGATCGCGATCAGCGCATTCTGGCGCAGGAAGGTCGACTTACCGCCCATGTTGGGACCGGTAAGCAGCCAGATCGCGCCGCCCTCCTCGCCCTCGGGCGGCGAGAGATCGCAGCCATTGGCGACGAAGGCATTGCTTGCCTGGCGCTTCAGTGCCTGCTCGACCACCGGATGGCGGCCGCCGTCGATCGCGAACATGCGCGAGCGGTCAACAGTGGGGCGGGCATAGGCCTGCTCCTCGGCGAGCACGGCGAGGCCGACCGATACATCGACGGTCGCAAGCGCCAATGCCGCCGCCTTGAGGGTCTCCGCAGCCGCAACGACCTCGGCCGTCATGGCGTCAAAGGCTTCGATCTCGATCGACAGCGCCCGGTCGGCGGCGTTGGCAATCTTGCTTTCGAGTTCGGCCAGTTCCGTCGTGGTGAAGCGCATGGCATTGGCCATGGTCTGGCGATGGATGAAACGGGCGCGGCCGGCATCCGTATCGGTCATCGCGCCGGCATTGCCGGCCGTCACCTCGATGAAATAGCCGAGCACGTTGTTGTGCTTGATCTTCAGCGACTTGATGCCGGTCTCTTCGGAATATTGCAGCTGCAGCCCGGCGATCACCCGGCGAGACTGATCGCGCAGCGCCCGGACTTCGTCGAGCTCGGCATTGGCGCCTTCGCATACGAAACCGCCGTCGCGCTTCAGCAGTGGCAGTTCCTCGCCAAGGGTCGCGTCGAGCAGGCCGAGCAGACCGGCGGGCAGTGCGTCGATCGCGGCTCGTGCTTCCTTCAGCTCATCCGATAGCGTGCCGGCCGCCATCCGGCGCGATATCGACGCGGAAGCATGCAAGCCGGCCTGGATGGCGCCGAGATCACGCGGACCGCCACGACCGAGCGCCAGTCGCGACAGGGCGCGCGGCATATCCGGCGCCCGCCTGAGCGCATCGCGCAGGTCGCTTGCGAAGGAAGGCTGATCCGCAAGGATCTCGATCGAGTCGAGGCGCTGGTTGATACGGTCCGGATCGGTCAGCGGCGACATAAGCCGCTCGGCGAGAAGCCGCGCACCGCCGCTCGTCACTGTTCTGTCCAACGCCTTCAGCAGCGTGCCCTCGCGCGCACCGGAGAGTGTCTTGACCAGTTCAAGGTTGGCGCGGGTCGCCGGATCAATGAACAGCGTCGAAGCAGCGCTTTCGCGCTCGGGGGTGCCGAGCGCCGGACGTTCGGCAAGCTGGGTTTTCTCGACATAGGAGATCGCAGCCGAAGCGGCGGCGAGTTCCGCGCGCGAAAAGGTGCCGAAGCCATCGAGCGTCTTGACGCCGAAATAGCGGCTAATGCGGCCCTCGGCCGTCGCGCTGTCGAACAGCACCGCCGGCTGCGGCACGGCCACACGGCCGAGCACGTCGAAGACGGGCCTCAATTCCGGATCGTGAAACACCGTATCGGCAAGGATCAGTTCGCGCGGCTCGATGCGCAGGATATCGGCGAGCAGACGGCTTTCGGCGGTCTCGGCCAGCCGGAAGATGCCAGTGGAGATATCGATCCAGGCAAGCGCGTAAGCGGGTTCGGAGCCGCTCTTGATGCGCGCCAGCGCCATCAGATAGTTGGTTTCCGACGGCGACAGCAGTTTCTCTTCGGTGATCGTGCCCGGCGTCACCAGGCGCACGACGTCGCGGCGCACCACCGATTTGCCGCCGCGCTTCTTGGCCTCCGCCGGGTCTTCGACCTGCTCGCAGACTGCGACGCGGAAGCCGAGGCCGATCAGCTTCTGCAGATAATCGTCGGCGGCATGCACCGGCACGCCGCACATCGGAATTTCCTGTCCCATGTGCTGGCCGCGCTTCGTCAGCGTGATGCCGAGCGCGCGCGACGCTTCGACCGCGTCCTGGAAGAACAGCTCGTAGAAGTCGCCCATGCGGTAGAACAGCAGCGAATCCGGGTTGTTCGCCTTGATCTCGATGAACTGTTCCATCATCGGCGTTGCCGTGGAACGGCTTTCCTCGCTCGCCAGTTCGGCTGCGGACAACACCTCCCCGGCGCGGTTCGATTGGTCTGTCACGAAATTCATGATTGTTCCGAAAAAAGAGATGGCACACTATCCCCAAGCAATTGTAGACGACAACCATAAAGAGGCGCGCCGCAAGGCTCGCCCACAGGAGGATAGAGGAAACATGCCGGCCACCGACAAGACCGATCGCACAATGACGAGCGTCACCGCGCAAGAAGCGCTCGATTTTCACTCGCAGGGTCGTCCCGGAAAGCTGGAGATTTCCCCCACCAAGGCCATGGCGACCCAGCGCGACCTGTCGCTTGCCTATTCGCCGGGTGTCGCGGTGCCGGTGAAGGCGATCGCCGAGGACCCCAACACAGCCTATGACTACACCACGCGTGGCAACATGGTCGCCGTCATCTCGAATGGCACGGCCATCCTCGGCCTCGGTAACCTCGGGGCGCTTGCCTCCAAGCCGGTCATGGAAGGCAAGGCGGTGCTGTTCAAGCGTTTTGCCGACGTCGATTCGATCGACCTCGAAGTCGATACCGAGAACGTCGACGAGTTCATCAACTGCGTGCGCTTTCTGGGGCCATCATTCGGCGGCATCAATCTCGAGGACATCAAGGCGCCGGACTGTTTCATCATCGAGCAGAAGCTGCGCGAGGTCATGGACATCCCGGTGTTCCACGACGACCAGCACGGCACGGCGATCATCGCCGCTGCCGGCCTCATCAACGCGCTGGCTTTGACCGGCCGCGACTTTAAGACGACGAAGCTCGTCTGCAACGGCGCGGGGGCGGCTGCTATCGCCTGCATCGAGCTCATCAAGTCGATGGGCTTCAACTCGGAAAACGTCATCCTCTGCGACACCAAGGGCGTGATCTTCGAGGGTCGCACCGAGGGCATGAACCAGTGGAAGTCGGCGCATGCGGTCAAGACCGACCGCCGCACGCTCGCCGAGGCGCTCGAAGGCGCCGACGTGGTCTTCGGCCTTTCTGCCAAGGGCGCGCTTTCCGAGGACATGGTGCGCTCGATGGCAGCGCGGCCAATCATCTTCGCGATGGCCAACCCGGATCCGGAAATCACGCCCGAGGAAGTCGCCCGTATCCGCGACGATGCGATCGTCGCGACCGGCCGCTCGGACTATCCGAACCAGGTCAACAACGTGCTCGGCTTCCCCTATATCTTCCGCGGCGCCCTCGATGTGCGCGCGACGACGATCAACGACGAGATGAAGATCGCGGCAGCGGAAGCACTGGCGAGCCTTGCCAAGGAAGACGTTCCAGATGACGTTGCCGCCGCCTATCAGGGCAACCGGCCGCGCTTCGGACCGCAATACATCATCCCGGTCCCCTTCGATCCGCGCCTGATCTCGTCGATCCCGATGGCCGTTGCCAAGGCGGCGATGGAAAGCGGCGTCGCCCGCAAGCCGATCACCGATCTCGAGGCCTATGGCCGCCAGCTTTCCGCCCGCCGCGACCCGATCGCCTCGACGCTGCAGCGTATCTACGAACGCGTCCGGCGCCAGCCGAAGCGTATTGTCTTTGCCGAAGGCGAAGAGGTGCAGGTCATGCGCTCGGCGATCGCCTATGCCAACCAGCAGCTCGGCACCGCCATCCTGCTCGGCCGCGAAGAACGCATGCGCGAGACGGCGGAGCGCGAGGGCATCGACCTCGACCGCCCCGGCATCCAGATCGTCAATGCACGCCTTTCCAAGCGCGTCGGCGCCTATACGGATTATCTCTATGCTCGCCTGCAGCGGAAGGGCTTCCTCTTCCGCGACGCCCAACGCCTGATCAACAATGACCGCAACCACTTCGCCGCCTGCATGGTGGCGCTCGGCGATGCCGACGGCATGGTCACGGGTCTTACCCGCAACTATTCGACCGCGCTCGAGGACGTGCGCCGCTGCATCGATCCGAAGCCGGGCCATCGTGTCATCGGCGTCTCGATCGCGCTCTGCCGCGGCCGCACCGTGCTCGTCGCCGACACGGCAGTGCACGACATGCCCTCTTCGGAGGAGCTTGCCGATATCGCCGAGGAGGCAGCCGGCCTCGCCAAACGGCTCGGTTACGTGCCGCGCGTGGCGATGCTCGCCTATTCCACCTTCGGCCACCCCTCGGGCGAACGCTCCGAGCGGGTGCGCGAAGCGGTCAACATCCTCGACAAGCGCCGCGTCGACTTCGAATATGACGGAGAAATGGCGGCGGACGTGGCGCTCAACGCCCGCGTCATGGAGCAATATCCGTTCTGCCGCCTCTCCGGCACCGCCAACGTGCTCGTCATGCCGGCGTTCCACTCGGCGTCGATCTCGACCAAGATGCTGCAGGAACTCGGCGGCTCGACGGTCATCGGTCCCCTGCTCGTCGGCTTCGACAAGTCGATCCAGATCGTCTCGATGTCGGCCAAGGATTCCGACATCGTCAACATGGCGGCGATTGCCGCCTACAACGCCGGCATGTGACACCGACGGATGTATTATTTTGGCACAGGCCTGGCACTCAAAGTCGCCAGGCCTGTCGAAATAGTAACAAATCGCTACAACTTATAAAAAGAAGAGCCCGCATCCCCTGGAGAGAAGAAGCGGGCTCATAATCAGGCAACCGAACTACGTTTTAGGTAATGAAAGACGGAGGATTTGGAATTCCATGCCGGCCGACCTCCGGAAATGATCGGCCATTCCTCCGTTATTTTCTCTATTCTCTCGTGATGAAATTAGAGAATAACTTGACAATACAAGTCTCTCTTTCAGTCTCGAAAGTCAAACTCGTCATTAAGACTTGGTTAATCCAGTCACGCGCCCGTCAGGAGACGGAGGTCGCGAACCGCCCTGCGTCTGCGCCGTAATAATTGAGATAACGGCCGGAGATATTGCTGATCGGCAGCACGATCAAAACATCCGTCGTGCGGAATGCATGATCGACCACCGCGCCGTCGCCGACCATTGCGCCCAGACGCATATAGCCCTTGATCAGTGGCGGCAGGGCGCCGAGCGCCTTTTTCGCATTGATCGCCTCGGCCGGCATCAAATCCATGGTCCGATGCAGTTCCGGACGTGCGCTCACGGCCCATTCGTCACGGGCGCGGATGTTGTGATGCAGGAAGGAAAGCGCCAGCGCATGCTCGGCCGGCACCACGCCGGGGAACGAACCGCAGCCGAACATGGCGTCCATGCCGTATTTGAGTGCGTAGGCCCAGTTTCCCTGCCAAAGCAGTTCCACCGTCCGCTTGGTACGGTAGTCCGGCAACACGCAGGAACGGCCGAGTTCCATGAAGCGCTTGGTCGGATGGCGAGCGAGAAGCTGGTCGATGGCAAATTCGGAAGCCGAGTAGAAACCGCCCGAGCGCTCGGCCACGTCCTGGCGGAGCAAGCGATAGGTGCCGACGATCTGATCCTCGGCATCGCCCTCGATCGCGGTATCGAGAACCAGAAGGTGGTCGCAGATCGCGTCCCAGCTGTCGACGTCGCGCTTGCGCCGGTCGGCTTCGGCGCCAACCTGCGCATTCATCTCCTCGACGAAAACCTTGTAGCGTACGGCCTGGGCGGCATCGATCTCCGATGCCGTCCGTGCCAGGCGCGTCTCGAGATTGGCGATCCTGCCAAGAACGTCAGTCGTCGGGGCGGCAGCCTTCTTGCCGATGCAAGCCTGAGAAGTGTCAACCACGTTCGCTGAATCCAGTAGCTCGATGGCCATCCGCGTCATCCCGAATCAATTCTATCTGTCGGGCTTAGACCACGTTTCTGCAACAACATAGTGACATGAAAGCGGCATACAACCCCCACGCCCCGATGGTTACCGTTACCACTGCCGAAGTTACCGTTTGCGCAGCAGGCGGGCGATCTCCGACGTCAGGAGCTGCGGATCGGCGGGCTTCGACAACACGGCGTCGGCGCCGGCGCCCATCAGCCTTTCGCGCATGTCGGCACGAACATCCGACGTCAGGACGATGACGGGCAGCCGGGGCGCGGATCGCGCAGCCTCATCGGCGCGCAGGTGCTGCAACAGCGAAAGGCCGTCGCCACCCGGCATGTTGAGATCGGTCACCAGCAGCTCAGGAAGCGAGCGCTCGCCGGACGCATGCAAGGCCTTAGCTACGGCGCCGAAGTCGCTGACAAGGCGGACCGAATACCCCGAGCGCTGGAGCACGGTGCGAACGATCAGCGCGTTGACCGGATCGTCTTCGGCCAGCAGGATCCCATTCGCCCTGTTGTAAACAGGCGTGGTCGCAGGCTCCTCTCGCAGAACGGGCCGGTTGTCGTTGATCGCGTCGCGTTTCTCGATACCCTTCAGGCGACCGAGCAGCACCTCGACCAGGGACTTTTCGCGCAGCGGCCGGATCAGCCATGCCTCGTAGCCGTCCATCTGGTTGACGGGGTGGCTGTTGCGCTCCTCCGGATTGATCAGATAGGTGCGCCGCACCTCCACCCGTGCAACGGACGGCTGCAGGGAAAGAAGCTGCTTGTATTGCTGGGCATGGCGGTGGTCGACGATCACGTCCGTCAGCGGCGCGCCGCCGGCGAGTACGTCCGCAAGGACATGCTGGGCCGCGGCAAGCGTGGTGGCACGATGGCACCGCCCGCCGAGTGTCGCGATCGTCGCGGCGAGCGCCGCCGAGGCCGGACCATCGGGCGCCATCACCAGGACATGCGAGCCCGCAAGGCACGACCGGCGCTCCGGTGCGACCGCCTCGATCTCGGCAAATGGCAGACGAATTTCGAAACGGCTGCCGCGTCCCGGCGCGCTTGCGGCCGTAAGGCTGCCACCGCAGGCCTGCATGATCCTGCGGGAGATGGCGAGGCCAAGGCCGGTGCCCTTCGCCCGCTGTTCGTCGTTTCCGGCCTGCTCGAACTCCTCGAAAATGCGCTTCAGGTCGTCAGGCGACATGCCCGGACCGGTGTCGTCGATCCGGATCCGCACGCATTCGTCGACCGTATCGGCGCCGACAAAGACGCCGCCGACCTCGGTGAACTTCACCGCATTGCCGATCACGTTGAAGAGCACCTGGCGCAGGCGCGCCGCATCGAAGGCCATCTCAGCGGGCACATCGACGGCGACCGTGGCACCGATCTCGATGCCTTTCTCATGCGCCCGGTTGGAGAGCATTTCCACCACGCTCTCGATGACGCCACGCGGATCCTGTCGGGTCGGGCGAAACTGGAAGCGACCGGCCGACAGCGACGAGAAATCGATCAGGTCCTCGACGAGCTGGACCAGCGCATGGCCGGACTGCTGCATGCCGGCGAGGTAGTTCTTCTGCTCGCTCGACAGCCGGGTCTGGCCGAGCAGGTGGCTCACGCCGAGGATGCCGGAAAGCGGCGTACGGATCTCATGGCTGACTGTGGCGAGAAGCCTCGACTTCGCCTTGCTCGCCTCCTCTGCCCGCCGGCGCGCCGCTTCGCGCTCACGCGCCGCCGCGGCCTCCTCGGTGACGTCGCGCGCGATGCTGTGGCGCATGAGCCTGCCACTTGCCGGATCGCGGGCGATCACGTCGTGCCAGTCGTAAAGGCGCACGCCGTCCGATGCCGCAATCCGGACCAGATAGTGATTGGGCGCAGCCTTCGGCTCGAAGCTCAGGCCAAGCGCCTCGCAATCGAGGCCGTGGACATCGGAGTGGCCGCAGACCTGATGGAATACCGCGTTGGCATGAACGATCTTTCCGTCCATGCCGCGCATGATCGCGAGGTCACCCAGCGCATCGTGAATGGTCGAGAGCAATGCCGACGTCTCGGAGCGATGCCAATCGCGATCCCGGTCCGCTTCGTCGCCTGCCTGCCTGCCATCGAACGACCGTATGGCTTCGACGACGAGCAGGAACACGCCGACAGAGCCTGCCGCCGCAATCGCTGCGGAAAACAGGTAAAAGCCGGCACTCATGCCGATGACGAGAATGAGACCGGAGGCGACAAGGCCGAGCAATGCCAGCGACGCCTGATTGAGCGCATGGCGCTTGCCCTTGACGGGTGCTTCCTGCTCGTGAGCCGGAGGAGGCGCTTCCACAGAGAGCGAAGCCACCGGCGGCGCGTCACCCGTCCGGCTTCCTGTCCGGAAGCCGGATTCGATCCGCTCCAGCAATCGTGACGGTTCGCTCATGCAAACCGGCTAACACGACAAGCGTTCCGAATGGCTTCAATGCACCGGTAAAATCTTAACGATCGGCCTTTTTCGCGTGCAGCAGTTCGTCAAGGATGATGGCTCCGGCGCCGATGGTGATGAAGGTATCGGCCAGATTGAAGACGGCGAAGGACCATGTTTCCGTATAGAAAAGGATGTAGTCGATCACGTAGCCGAAGATCAGCCGGTCGACGAGGTTGCCGAGTGCGCCGGCGATGATCAGCGCGTAGCCGAAATGCGCAAAGAACCGGTCCTTCGGCGTGCGCTTCCAGAGCCAGAGCACGAAAGCGACGACGGCAAGCCGCATGCCGACGATGAACCAGCCTTCCATGCCCGACAGCATCGAGAAGGCGACGCCATAGTTGTAGGTACGGTAAAGCGCCAGCATCGGCACGACGTGGACCGCCTGATTGAAGGGCAGGTAGATCTCGACCAGATACTTGATCAGCTGATCGGCGATGAGCGCGAGAAGGATGAAGACCGCGATCGGCAGCGGCCGCGAAAACAGAACCTGCTTCTCGCTCATGCGCGGGCGTCCAGCGTCAGCAGATGACGGCGCGCCTCGAACAGCATGATGCCGGTAGCGATCGCAAGGTTGAGTGAATCGGCGCGTCCGGCCTGCGGGATGCGTGCGAGCGCACCTGCCTCACGGGTAAGCTCCTCCGGCAGACCCGCCTGTTCGTTGCCCATCAGGATCACCACGGGCTTCGACTTGTAATCGATGGTGCGGTAATCGACGGCGCCGGCGAGATGGGTGGCAACCACCTTCACTCCGGCGGATTTCTGCCAGCGGATGAAATCTTCCACGCTGGCGCGTGCCACCGGCATCGCGAAGACCGAGCCCATGGTAGCGCGCACGGTTTCCAGCGAAAACGGATCGGTGGTCTCGCCGACGAGGATGATGCCGGATGCGCCGGCGGCATCGGCCGTGCGGATGATGGTGCCGAGGTTGCCGGGATCGCGCACCCGGTCGAGCGCCACATAGGTTTCGCCCAGTTGCGGCTTCAGATCCTTCAGCGACTGGTAGCGCTGCTCGAAGATACCGACGACCATCTGAGGATTGTCGCGCCGGGTGATCGTCGTCAGCACCTTCTCGCTGACCTCGAGCACCAGACCACCCTTGGCGAAGGTCTTCGCCGCCACCTGCTCCACATGCGGCTTGCCCTTGGCCGCCTTGGCATAGATCAGCGTCTTGATCTTCCAGCCGAGATCGAGCGCGTCGATCACCAGCTTCAGGCCTTCGGCCATGAAGGACCGCGTCTCGTCGCGATGCTTCTTCTGTGCCAGCGCGCGGATATCCTTGATGATCGGGTTGGTGAGGCTCGTGACCTCCTTTACCTGACCCACACGACCGGCGCCGTGTTCGCTTCTGTCGTTCGTCATTGCGGTACCCAGCGGCTGAAGAGAGAGGTCGAAAGCGCCCTGCCCGGCTCGCGTCCGTCAAGCCCGCCCTCGCGGATGATGAGCTCGCCCGATTCCACCCGGCCGCCCCGGCCGCGCATCGTCTCGCGCATCAGTTCATGGATCGAATAGAAGCTCGCCCGGATCGAATAGGCGGTCAGCACCAGGCCGCGCGCCTCCGGCGAAAGGATCTCGCGGCAGATGTCGAGCATCGCAGCCAGATGATCGAAGAGCTGCCAGACCTCGCCATTCGGACCACGGCCGAACTTCGGCGGGTCGGTCAGGATGATGTCGTAGCGGCTGCCGCGGCGCTCTTCGCGCTGGATGAACTTCATTGCGTCGTCGCAGATCCAGCGGATCGGCAGCTTTTCGGCCCGCGCCAGCTGCTGGTTCTCGCGTGCCCAGCCGATCGCCTTCTTCGAGGCGTCGACGTGGGTGACCTCGGCGCCGGCCCTGGCGGCGATCAGCGAAGCGACACCGGTATAGCCGAAGAGGTTCAGAACCTTGAGCGGCCGCCCTGCAGCTTCCACCTGGTCCTTGACCCAGCTCCAGTGCGCGAGCTGTTCGGGGAAGACGCCAACATGGCGAAACGAGGTGAAGCGGCCGTGGAAATCGGTTCCGAGAAGCTGCATCGGCCAGGTTTCGCCGAGCACGGCGCCCGGAAAGCGCCAGCGGCCCATGCCGTCCTCGTCGGTGTCGCCTGTGAAAATCGCGTCGGCCTTTTCCCAGACGCCATCCGCCAAGCTGCGCGGCCAGAGCGCCTGCGCCTCGGGACGCACGATGCGATAGGGACCGTATTGTTCGAGCTTCTCGCCGGCGCCGCTGTCGATCAGATGGTAGCCGGAAGCGCCCACGGTCTCGAGAATGAGCGGCACGCGCTCGGCCGGCTTTTCGCCGGTTCGCCGGGCGATCACCCGCAAGGGGGTCTCCTGCACGGATGCCTGCTTGGCGGGCCTGTCGCGTGTTTCCCCGGCCTGCGCTGCCACCGGGCGCGCCGGCCGTTCCTTGAAGCCGCCGCCCTTCGGCGGTGCCGGACGCTTCTGATCGTGGCGACCGCCGCCACGCGCCTCGGCGCCGCGGCCTTTGGCCATCGTCACGGAGGCATTCTTCGACCGCCGGTCCTTTTCCTTCACGCTGAGATCCCTGGGCTTTGTTAGAGCATGTGCCGCCTGCCCTTCGCAGTATCGAGCGCGAGCGGGCGGACGCCATGAGGTTTGTCGCCGCAGCCTTCAGCCGCGGCATCTATTGAAGCTGCAAATAGCATCGCTTATGCACTTGGCAAAGTCGTTTCCGTTTTGCGAAGATCGGCGCGGGAGAACCCGCGGCAAATTTCCTTGGGTCGGAACCGGCTTGGGGACAATATTCTGCAGCAGGCCTAATGTGTTACAGCGATCTTTGCGCGTCGATGCCGATGCGCGGCGCTCCAATGGGAGGAAAGCGCATGGACATGACCGGCGAAGAGCGAATTTCGGCTGGGCGCGACGCGGTGTGGCGCGGCCTCAACGATCCGGAAATCCTGAAACGGTGCATCCCCGGCTGTCAGTCGCTGGAGATGACGTCGCCGACCGAGCTTGCAGCGGTTGTGAAGATCAAGATCGGCCCGGTCTCTGCCTCCTTCACCGGCAATGTCATGCTCTCCAATCTCAATCCGCCAGAGGGCTACACGATCTCGGGCGAAGGAAAGGGCGGGATCGCCGGTTTTGCCAAGGGGGGCGCCGACGTCACCTTGACGGAGGATGGCGCAGACACGGTGCTGCGTTACGACGTCAAGGCAGAGATCGGCGGCAAGCTCGCCCAACTCGGCTCGCGCCTCATCGATTCGACCGCAAAGAAGCTGGCCCAGCAGTTCTTCACCGACTTCGGCGCCGCCGTCAGCGGTACCGCGGAAGCGGCGAGCTGACGGCTCGCCACTCCGCAGCGTCAAGTCAAGCGTTCAGTTCTGAGGGGCAGCCAACGTCGCCTGAGTGGCGAGCTTTTCTGCCTGGCTGCGATGCTTCTCGGCTTCGCGGTGCCACTTCACCGCTTCGTTCGCCTCGGTGCGTGCACGGCGACGGTACTTGCCCTGGCTGAACCAGGTCGCTGCCGCGCCGAGGATCATGCCGACGATGACGGCAAGGAACAGGAAGACGAAGAAGGGCGCGCTGACCGAAAGCACGCTGTCTTCCGGACGGAAAGGGTTCAGTGCCAGCGTCACGCTCTGGCGATTGGCGACGCTGAGAACGATCAGGATCACGCCAACCGGAATGAGAACAACGATATTGATCAGTTTCTTGAACATTCAAGCGCTCCAGCTTGCGAGCGGCCGCGTGGTTTCCGTTGGCCACGCGGGACGACGGGCGTCCATTGCGCCAGGCCGCTGAGACCGAGAAAGACGATCAGTCTTCGTCGTCACCATTCATGCCGGGATTAAGGCGCTCGCGCAATTCCTTGCCGGTTTTGAAGAACGGCACCCACTTTTCCTCGACGAAGACGGAATCGCCGGTGCGCGGGTTGCGCCCGGAACGCGACGGCCGGTTCTTGACGGAGAAGGCACCGAAGCCGCGCAGTTCGACCCGGTTGCCTGACGCGAGCGCGTCCGTGATCTCATCGAGAACCGCATTGACGATGTTTTCGACATCGCGGTGATAGAGATGCGGATTGCGAGCTGCAACAATCTGCACCAGTTCTGACTTGATCACTGTCGCCCCCTCAAATTCTTGTTTGTTTTGCTTTTTCGGTCTGCATTGTGATTGCTGCAAGAATATCGACGACGCTTGCAAAAACGCCGCCAACCCCTCACGGCTCAGGCTGGGTATATGTCGCCTTCCTCATTGGCCATCAACCTGCCAAACCGAAACAAGACCGTCAAGAAACAACTTGTCGCCCGCAATTTTTTCGAAGCCGCTCATTGCCGGAAAAGCGTCATATCCCAACATCTTGATCCAGTTGCCGACCAGCGCGCCGAGGCCAAAAGGCAGGGTCTTGCGCGGTGCTTCCCAATCGACGATCGGCAGGTCCTTCGATACCTTTTTCTCCGTGAGGAAGGCGCGAATTTCGTCCTCGCCGCCAAGCGTGTCGACGAGCTTGGCTTTCAGCGCCTGACGGCCGGTGAAAATGCGGCCGTCAGCGAGCAACAGAGCCTCGGGGCGTTGAAGCTTGCGGCGCTCGGCAACCAGATCGACAAACCAGGCATAGCTGTCATCGATCATCGCCTGGATCATCGCCTTCGCCTCTTCGCTTGCCGGATGGAAGGGCGACGGTTCCGCCTTCAGCGGTCGCGACTTGATCGATTCCAGCGAGACGCCGATCTTGTCCATCAGGTCCTTGATCTGCGGATACTGGAAGATGACGCCGATGGAGCCGGTGATCGAGCTTTCGCCCGCGACGATCGTGTCGCCTGCGAGCGCAATCATGTAACCCGCCGAAGCGGCGAGCGTGCGCACATCGGAGACAACGGGCTTCTTGGCGGCAACCTTGCGGATCGCCTTGTAGATCACTTCGCCGCCATAGGTGGTGCCGCCCGGGGACGAAATGGTGACGACCAGTGCTTTGACGCTGTCGTTGTCGGCGATCTTCTGGAGGCGATCGAGAAGCTCCCGGTCGTCCTGGATCAGACCACTAATGGTGACGCGAGCCACGTGCTGACGAGTGCGGCCGACATCGTCCGCAGCGCCCGACCAGACAAAGATCGCGAGCGCTGCCACAAGAAGCAGCCCCGCCACCACAAAGCGCCAGAAACTGAGTTTCCGGCGCAGGCTGCGGCGATCGGCGATGGCGAGTTCGTCCATGTGGGTTTCTCCCGAATTGTTGGCGCAGCTTCTGTCAGTTTCCGCGGGAACGTGCTATCTGCGCGCGCAGAGGCATATTCCATAAACGCGCTTGGCCACGGTTGAAAGCCGCGGCTGGCGTTTTCGTGCTTCACCCGAGTTTTTTTGCAGCGCCATTGTGCAGCAGCAAAAAATATCCATATTTGCGACGACTTACACCATTGTATGTATATGACCCTTTGATGGGTTCAGCGATAAAAGCAGTAGAACCGACAGGCCCTTTCATGTTGAACCACGCGCCAGCCCCGGGCATTTTTGCCGATACGGGTGAGAGCTCCGCCGACGCCTATGCGCTCGCCGCGAAGCACTCCGTGCGCGTGCGGCGGCTGAAAGTCATCCTGCCCGTGGTCGCCGGCGTCATCGCGGTGATCTTTGCCGCCGTTTCCTTCGTCCGGGCCTTCATGCCCGTCGAACTGCAACTCGAAACGGCGACGATCGAGGACGGCAAGATCGTGATGCAGAATCCGGCCATCTCCGGCCGCAACAAGCAGGGCATCAGCTATTCGATGAAAGCCCAGCGGGCGCTTCAGGACATCGCCAATCCTGACATCATCACGCTGCAGACGATCCATGCGGAAATGCCGATGAAGGATTCGATGGTCGCGACGGTGGACGCCACCAACGGCATCTACGACCGCGGCGCCAATACGCTCGATATGAACGCCCCGTTCACCATTTCCGTCAATAATGGCATCAACGCCGACTTCCAGTCGGCCTATCTGGATATCAACGCCGGCGAGATGGAAACGAAACAGCCCGTTGCGATCAGCATGAAGGGCGGTTCGATCATTGCGCAGACGCTGCGAATGACGGATAAGGGACGTATTGTAATATTTGAGGGCATGGTGAGGGTGAACGTCGAGCCCACCGCCATCCGCAAGAACGCGAAATAGGACCCGGTGCACTCCATGTCGGTCACAACCGCCTCTTTTTTCAAGATTTCCGCCAGCCTGGCGATTGCCGGTGTCAGCGCTTTGATCATTGCCTCCGGCGCTTCTGCGCAGGCCACATCCAGCAAGATGAAGGGCCTTGAACTCTCCAACGACAAGCCGATCCAGATCGAGAGCGACAAGCTCGAAATCAAGGATCCGGAGAGCAAGGCGATCTTCACCGGCAACGTCAAGGTCGTGCAGGGCACGACGACGCTGCAGGCCGGCAACATGGTGGTGTACTACAAGTCCGGCGGCGGCTCGGTTTCGAGCGGCGACGCCGACATCGACCGCATCGAGGTCAGCCAGAAGGTTTTCCTGAGCTCGGGCACGCAGCAGGCAACGGCAGACACCGGTTCCTTCGACATGACGAAACAGGTCTTCGTGCTGAAGGGCGAAAAGGTGGTGTTGTCGGAAGGCAAAAACGTCTTCGTCGGCTGCCAGCTCAACGTCCAAATGGAAACCGGGGAGGCTCAGCTCGAAGCCTGCGGCGGCCGCGTGCAGATCCAGCTCGACCCGAAGTCCCGCAAGCAGAACTGACGTAGATCGCTCGTGCACTTTCCCTTCCTTCACAAGCGCAAACGGGTCCGCAAGCCGTCGGCGACAGCTGCGGTCGTTTCCGGACATGCGGTCGACAAGGCGCGTTACGACGGCACGCTGATCGCGCGCGGCCTGACGAAGGCCTATCGCGAGCGCCGCGTCGTCAACGGCGTTTCACTGGTGGTTCGGCGCGGCGAAGCCGTGGGCTTGCTCGGACCGAACGGCGCCGGCAAAACCACCTGCTTCTATATGATCACCGGCCTCGTACCGGTCGACGAAGGCTCGATCGAGATCAATGGCAACGACGTCACGACCATGCCGATGTACCGGCGTGCCCGTCTTGGTGTCGGTTACCTGCCGCAGGAAGCATCGATCTTTCGCGGACTGACGGTCGAGGAAAACATCCGCGCCGTGCTCGAGGTCCATGACAAGAACCTGGAGCGGCGCGAGAGCAAGCTCAACGACCTGCTCGGCGAGTTCAACATCACGCACCTGCGCAAGTCCCCCGCGATTGCGCTTTCGGGCGGCGAGCGGCGGCGTCTCGAAATCGCCCGTGCGCTTGCGACAGATCCGACCTTCATGTTGCTCGACGAGCCCTTTGCCGGTGTCGATCCGATCTCGGTCGCCGATATCCAGGCGCTTGTCCGTCACCTGACCTCGCGCGGCATCGGCGTGCTGATCACCGACCACAACGTCCGCGAGACGCTCGGCCTCATCGACCGCGCCTATATCATCCATGCCGGCGAAGTGCTGACTCATGGTCGCGCCAACGATATCGTCACCAATCCTGACGTGCGCCGGCTCTATCTCGGCGACAATTTCAGCCTTTGAGACCGCTTCGCGGGCGATTCCGCCCGCGACCACGCTTGACCAAACCTTCTCGATAAGCAATTTTTGGGCCAATTGATAAGGGCCACCCCGGCGACCGGAGAAACACCGCGGCCCAGGAGATTTCTCGGGAGTTTCGCGTCAGCATGGCACTGTCCGCCAGCCTTCATCTGCGCCAGTCCCAGTCCCTGGTGATGACGCCACAGCTGATGCAGTCGATCCAGCTGCTGCAGATGACGCATCTCGAACTCAATCAGTTCATCGCCCAGGAAGTCGAAAAGAACCCGCTGCTCGAATTTCAGGCGAATGACGATCTGCCAGGCACGCCGGAGCGCGGCGAGAGCACAGCCGGGGACGAGCCTGCCGGCGACGACTTCGGCGCGCAGGACGATCTCTACGACAGCGCGACATCGCCGACCAGCGAGCGGCTTGGCGAGCAACTCGACGCCGACTTCGCCAATGTCTTTCAGGACGACACGACACCGCAGCGCGCCGATGCCCCGGAACTGCTCGGCCAGTGGAAATCGATGCCCGGCGGCAGTGAAGGCGAAGACTATGACCTCGACGACTTCGTTGCCGGCCGCAAGAGCCTGCGCGAGACGCTCACGGAGCAATTGCCATTTGCGCTGCCCGCCCCCTCGGATCGGCTGATCGCGCAGCACCTTATCGATCAGCTCGACGACGCCGGCTATCTCCAGGCGGACCTTGGCGAAGTCGCCGAACGGCTGGGCGCCGCGCATACGGATGTCGTGCGGGTATTGCTGACGCTGCAGCAGTTCGATCCGCCCGGTGTCTTCGCGCGTTCGCTTGGCGAATGTCTTGCAATCCAGTTGCGCGCCCGCGACCGCCTCGATCCGGCGATGGAGGCACTGCTCGCCAATCTCGAACTGCTGGCGCGGCGCGATTTCGCGACGCTCAAGAAGATCTGCGGCGTCGACGAAGAGGACCTGATCGACATGCTGGCGGAAATCCGCAAGCTCGATCCGAAGCCCGGGACCAGCTTCGAGACCAGCGTCAGCGAGGCGATCGTGCCCGACATCGTCGTGCGCGCCGCGCCCGACGGCTCATGGATGATCGAACTCAATCCGGACGCCCTGCCGCGCGTGCTGGTCAACCAGGACTATTTCGCCAAGGTCTCGCGCGGGACGCAGAAGAACAGCGCCGACCAGGCCTTCCTCAACGAATGCCTGCAGAATGCCAACTGGCTGACACGCAGCCTCGACCAGCGCGCCCGAACGATCATGAAGGTTGCCACGGAGATCGTTCGCCAGCAGGACGCCTTCCTCGCCAACGGCATCGGTCACCTGCGGCCGCTGAACCTCAAGACCGTCGCTGACGCGATCAAGATGCATGAATCGACCGTCAGCCGCGTCACCTCGAACAAATACATGCTGACGCCGCGCGGGCTGTTCGAACTCAAATATTTCTTCACCGTCTCGATCGGCTCGGCCGAGGGCGGCGACAGCCATTCGGCGGAAGCCGTGCGTCACCGGATCCGCACGATGATTCAGGAGGAAAGCGCCGAAGCGGTGCTTTCCGACGACGATATCGTCGATGTCCTCAAGAAGGCTGGTATCGACCTTGCCCGTCGCACTGTCGCCAAATATCGCGAAGCGATGAGCATCCCCTCCTCCGTACAGCGGCGACGGGAAAAGCGGGCGCTGGCCAAAGCCGCCGGTTTCTGAGCACCGGAAGTTAAGCCGCATTAACTTTTTTGCGACCTTCGATTGACTCTCTCCGACACAGGCGATATGAGCCCGCCGCAATTGCCGGGGACAAGCTCGCCCCGGAAGCGGACCGGTACGACCGGTAGCTGCGACAGAGGCGCGCCCGCAAGCCTGAAAGGCTTGGATGACGGGACCGCTTGGAATAGACTGGCTGCGCAAATCACGAACGAGAGAGGAAACTCCATGAGTGTGCGTGTATCCGGTAAACAGATGGAAATCGGCGATTCGTTTCGAGCTCGCATCGGCGAGCAGATCGAGCAGGCCGTTACCAAATATTTCGACGGAGGATATTCAAGCCAGGTCACTGTGGAAAAATCCGGGCCGCGCTTCAGCGCCGACTGCAAGCTTCATCTCGATACGGGCGTGGTTATGCAGGCGAACGGTCAGGCGAACGACCCACAGGCTGCGTTTGACGCGGCGTCGGATCGCATCGAAAAGCGTCTGCGCCGCTACAAGCGGAAGCTGAAGGATCACCATAACGGCAACGGTACGAATGCTGCCGAAGTGGCTTACACAGTGATGGATTCGGTGCCGTTCGAGGACGATGAGGTCCCCGAGGATTATGCACCGACGATCGTCGCCGAAAGCACGAAACAATTGAGGACGATGTCTGTCGCCAGCGCCGTGATGGCACTCGACATGACCGATGAACCCGTCCTGATGTTCCGTAGCCCCGGCAAGGACGATCTGAATATCGTCTACAGACGCAACGATGGAAATATTGGCTGGATTGACGCTGCCAATATCAAAGCATGAGCGGACAGGGGAGTGCCGGCACGCCGGCACTCCCCGCGCCCAGAATCAGCGGGCAGGCCGGAAAATGTGACTTTTCTGTGCATGGAACCCGCCATGACAAAGATGGTTAGAGCCATTGCGACGCATTTATGATGATGTTGTCCGGCTCTAACCGGCGAACGAGGACAAAAGAATGGCATTGGCAGGTCTACTGCATCAAAATGCGATCATCCCGGCCATGAGGGCCAACTCGAAAAAGCAGCTCCTCCAGGAATTGGCGGCAAAAGCATCAAAGATCACCGGGCTTCCCGAGCGTGAAATCTTCGACGTGATCCTGCAGCGGGAGCGTCTTGGCTCCACCGGTGTCGGCAATGGCATCGCCATCCCGCACGGCAAGCTCAACAATCTTCCCTCGATCATCGGCATCTTCGCGCGACTGGAAACATCTGTCGATTTCGAAGCGCTCGACGACCAGCCGGTCGACCTCGTCTTCCTGCTGCTCGCCCCGGAAGGTGCCGGCGCCGATCACCTCAAGGCCCTGTCGCGCATTGCCCGCGTCCTGCGTGATCAGGACATGGTCGCCAAGATCCGCTCGAGCGATTCCGCCAGCGCGATCTACACGCTGCTCGACGACGACGCGACCTCGCACGCCGCCTGAAAATAGCAACGGCGCGCGTCCGCCGGACGCGCAGTGCCTGCGTCAGTAAAGCTGACGACCGTTCAAATGATCTATGAAAATCCGGAACAAAGCGCCCTGGCTCGAAATGCCGAGCCGGCGATAGATGTTCTTGCGATGGATCCGGACCGTTCCCTCGGCAATGTTCATCACCTTGCCGATCGAAAGGTTGCTGTGTCCCCGAAGGATCAGCCGCACGATGTTGCGCTGCTGCTTCGTCAGCCGGTCTGAACAAAGGCTGTCGAACGCCGCTTCCATTACATTGTCGCCCTCTTCGGAGGGCGGCGGCGCAAAGCTCCGGCCGTGCTGGCGCCAGTTCGAGCGGACCGCCTCGCGCACGATCGGCTCATAGACGCGCAGTCGCTCGAGTTCGGCCTCGCTGAAAGGCTGGCCGCCGCGGCCGCGCATCAGCGAGTAGGTCGCCTGCAGGCCACCGTCGAGCGGAATGACGAAGCCGACCTCCTCCACCAGCACACCCGATTCCATCGATACGCAGGGGTGAACCTTGGCGGACGACGAGAAGTCGGACTGGAAGAATCGGTCCGGCGCGAGTTCTCGCATGCGCCAGAGGCCGGCCGGCTGGCCGGCAGAGCAGGCGACGTAGAAGGGATCGAGCAGATAGGCGCCGCCGAGATAGGCGGAAAGCGCGCTCGCCGATACCTTTGCCGTGTAGCCGTCGTGCAGCACGATCGGCCTGGCATCGTACGGATAGGCAAAGGCGACGGAGAGGTCGAAACTGGTGACCGACCGCAGCATCCGGTCGAGCGCCTGGCCGAAATCCTGCGTGCCGATCAGACCGATCATCGCCGAAATATCAGCGGACTCCCTTGCCAGCATTCCCGTTTCATCCCCCCGCTCCTCGTATCCCCCATGGGATATCGACAGCCCCTGCTTCGTCAACAATAATTCCCCCCGGGAGAGCAACAGGTCGTCGCGAAACGGGTCGCCCTTGGCGAACACTGCGGCGAACGCCGATGAGGAGGGCGCAATGGCAGGCAGGCTTTCAGGCAAGGTGGCGCTGATCAGCGGTGGCGCGGGAGGCTGCGGCCTGGCGGCGTCGGAGCTTTTCGCGCGCGAAGGCGCCAAGGTCGGTATCGTCGACCTGCCGCGCAGCAAGGGCGAAGAGGTCGCGGCATCGATCCGCGCCAATGGCGGCGAGGCGATTTTTGCCCCTGCCGACGTCTCGGTATCCGCAGAAGTGACATCGGCCGTCAAGGCGGTGGAGGCGGCGTTCGGCGCCATCACGGTGCTCTTCAATCACGCCGGCATTCTTGCCGTCGGCCCCTTCCTCGAGGTCGAGGAAGACGAATGGGACCGACTGATGGCGGTCAATGTGCGCAGCATGTTTCTGATGACCAAGGCTGTTTTGCCCGGCATGCTTTCCGCCGGCGGCGGCAGCATCGTCTGCACCTCGTCGATCTCGGCCGTGGCGGCAACGCCGATGGAGGTGCTCTACGACACGACCAAGGGCGCCTGCCACATGTTCGCCCGCGCCATCGCCGTCGAGTTCCGCGACCGCGGCATCCGCTGCAATGCCGTCTGCCCGGGCTTTATCGCCACCGATCATGGCAAGCGCGAGCTCGTCGGCCTCAGCAAATACGGGGTCGACGTTTCGGAGGCGGCCATCGCCGCGCAGCAGGGCCGCATGTGCGACCCGAAAGAGGTGGCGAACGCGGCGCTGTTTCTTTCGAGCGATGAGGCGAGCTTCATCAACGGCACGCATCTGTTCGTCGACAATTGCTTCACCGCGGTTTGAGGGAGGGGAAAATGCTTCAGGCAGGTGGCCACTGGCGCAACTGGGTCGGAAACCAATCATGCATCGTGCGTCATCGCGGCGCGCCGGAGAGCGAGGCAGCCCTTGCCGAAATGGTGCGCGAGGCGACGTCGCAAGGGCTGAACGTGCGCTGCGCCGGTTCCGGCCATTCTTTCACCCCGGTGGCGCTGACCAGCGGGCTGCAGTTGACGCTCTCCAACATGCAGGGCGTCGTCGGCATCGACTACGCGCGCAAGCGCGTCGCGGTGAAGGCGGGCACCACCATCAATCAGCTCGGCAAGGTGCTGAAATCCAACGGCCTGTCGCTGATCAATCAGGGCGACATCGACAGCCAGGCGCTGGCTGGCGCGCTGACGACCGGGACGCATGGGACCGGCGCCAAGCTCGGCAACATGGCCTCGCAGATCGTCGGCATGCGCTTGGTGCAGCCGGATGGCAGCATTCTCGTCGTCGACGAGACGACACCGGATCTGCTCGAGGCGGCGCGGGTATCGGTCGGCATGCTTGGTGTGATCTCGGAGATCACGCTGCAGACGATGGACAGCTACAACCTGCATGAAAGGCTCTGGCGCTGCACCTTCGACGAAATGATCGAACAGCACGACGAACTGGCCGCCAAGCATCGGCATTTCGGCTTTTTCTGGTGCCCGGTGCCAGAAAGCCGGCATTGCTATTGCCTGCCGGACACCGCGTCGGTCTCGACCACAGACAGCACCTCCGACGTCTGCGAGATGAAGGTGATCGACATCACCGAGGAAGCACCGACGGAGCGCCGCTTCGAGAAGATCGCATACTCCTCGGAGATCTATCCGATCGAATACGTGCCGAATTTCCACGAACTCGAATATGCGGTGCCCGTCGCCCACGGCAAGGATGCGGTGAAGGCGGTGCGCAAGCTGATGCTGGAAAAGCACCCGACCTGCATCTATCCGATCGAGTACCGTTTCACCGCCGGAGACACCGGCTGGATCAGCCCCTTCTTCGAGCAAGACTCGATCACGCTCTCGGTCTCGGGCGAGCCGGGAACCGATTATTGGGACTACCTGAGGGATGTCGATACGATCCTGCGGCAGTACGGCTCACGGCCGCATTGGGGCAAGCTGCATTTCCTCGGCGCCGAGGATGTGACGGCGCTCTATCCCCGTGCAGGCGATTTCCGGGCGCTGAGGGCCAAGGTCGATCCGGAGGGCCGCTTCCTCAACGATCACCTGCACCAGCTTTTCGGATAGCGTTTGCGGCTGACGCCGCTCAAAACAAAAACGCCGCGCGAACTTCGCGCGGCGTTTCTTTAGACTCTGATCCGTTGGATCAGGCAGTCGGTGCGTCACCGTTTTCGCCGGCCACGACCTTCGGTCCGCCCTTGGAGACGCCGACCATGGCCGGACGCAGAACACGGTCACCGATCACGTAGCCGGCTTGAACGACCTGCAACACCGTGTTGTTGGGCACGTCCGCATTGGGAATCTCGAACATTGCCTGATGGAAGTTCGGGTCGAACTTCTGGCCTTCCGGCTCAAGCTTCTTGACGCCGTGGCGCTCAAGCGCTGAAAGCATCGAGCGCTCGGTCATTTCCACGCCCTCGATCAGGGCGGTGAGGCCAGCCTCGCCTGCTTCCCTGGCCTCTGCCGGAATGGCATCGAGGGCGCGGCGCAGGTTATCCGAAACGGCGAGCATGTCGCGGGCGAAGCCGGCGACGGAATAGGACTTCGCATCCTTCACGTCGCGTTCGGTGCGGCGGCGCAGGTTGTCCATCTCGGCGGCAAGTCGAAGGTACTTGTCACGCAGCTCGGCGCTCTCCGCCCTGGCGAGCTCCAACGGATCGGGCTCGGCAACCGGCGCAGCTTCAGCGGCGTCGGCCGCATCGGGCGCGGCATCGAATACCTCGTCGGTGGCCTCGGGTCCGTGCTTGTTCGTATCGTCGGTCATGACGTTCTCCGCAGTGTCGTCTCTATCGTCCTTCGCATTTCCACGCCGCAAGCGCGAGCCTGCGTGTCAGCAAAAATGCCCTGTGACTGGATTTGAAGCCGATATCGAGGTTTGGGGCCGAAAAATCAAGGGTTCAATCGCGCTCCTACAGCGCCGCGCGACTGATCAGACGCGCAAAGGTTGCTGTAACACTTTGATTTGCTGCATGTCTTTGTCCTTGATCGAGGTCGATTTAAGGAGACATGTAGCGACTAAAAGCCCGCCTTTAGCGGGAAAGCCGCGACATCAGCTGCGCGGTATAATCGACCATCGGCACGATGCGGGAGTAGTTGAGCCGCGTCGGTCCGATGACGCCGACCGCGCCGACAATGCGATCCTCGCCATCGCGATAGGGCGCGACGATCAGCGAGGAGCCGGAGAGCGAGAAGAGCTTGTTTTCCGAGCCTATGAAGATCCGGACGCCCGGACCGCTCTCGGCAAGATCGAGCAGCTCGATCAGGCTGTCCTTCTTTTCGAGGTCGTCGAAGAGCATGCGCAGCCGATCGATATCCTCGGCCCCCTCCAGCCCTTCGAGCAGGTTGGCACGGCCGCGCACGATCAACCGCGCCGGCTTCTCGTCGCCTTCATTGCCCGACCAGATGGCGAGACCGCGCTCGACGAGGTCTTGCGACAGCGCGTCGAGTTCGCCGCGCACCGTCTGCTTCACCGTTTCAAGCTGGGTGCGCACCTCTCCGATCGTCTGGCCGGCAAGATGGGCGTTAAGGAAATTCGCGGCTTCGGTGAGCTGCGAGCTGGTGACCCCGGCGGGTAGTTCGATGATGCGGTTTTCCACCTGGTCGTGCTCGCCGACGAGAACGGCCAGCGCCTTGGTCGGCGCCAGGCGAATGAACTCGACATGCTTCAGTACGGGATCGGCCTTGGCGGTGATGACGAGGCCGGCCCCGCGTGACATGCCTGACAGCATCTGGCTGGCTTCGGTCAGCAGCGCATCGACCGGCTGCATATGATCATCGCGCCGCACCTGACGGTCGATCGACGCCCGGTCCTCGACCGAGAGATTGCCGACCTGCATGAAGGCATCGACGAAGAAGCGCAGCCCCGTCTGGGTGGGCAGACGGCCAGCGCTGACATGCGGCGAGTAGATGAGACCGAGATCTTCGAGATCGCTCATCACATTGCGAACGGAAGCGGGAGAGAGCGACATCGGCAGGAGCCGCGACAGATTGCGCGAGCCGAGCGGCTCGCCGCTCGTCAGATAGGTTTCCACGATGCGACGGAAAATTTCGCCCGAGCGCTCATCCAGCGCGGCTGCGATTTCCTTTGCTCCGGGATTGCGCAGTACCATGTCACTCCACACTCGCAGGCACATCCTGCCGTGCCCGGAATATAATGATCCTGCCGCCCGATGGCAAAAGGGAAAAATCGACTGGTCCCCCGGCTATCCACCGGTTCCCTTTGCCTGCGCCATGCTCTAGAAGGCTGACGAGATACGATAGGAGTTGACGATGCGGCCATCCGGCAGAAAAACCGACCAAATGCGCAAGGTTTCTTTCGAGCGCAATTTTTCCAAGCACGCGGAAGGCTCCTGTCTGGTGCGGTTCGGCGACACGCACGTGCTGTGCACCGCCAGCCTTGAGGAAAAGGTTCCGGCCTGGCTGCGCAACGGCGGCAAGGGTTGGGTGACGGCGGAATACGGCATGCTGCCGCGCGCCACCGGCGAGCGCATGAAGCGTGAGGCGGCAAACGGCAAGCAGAGCGGCCGCACCCAGGAAATCCAGCGCCTGATCGGCCGGTCGCTGCGCGCCGTCGTCGACCTTCCGGCGCTCGGCGAGCGCCAGATCTCGATCGACTGCGACGTCATTCAGGCCGATGGCGGCACGCGCACGGCCTCGATCACCGGTGCCTGGATCGCTCTCTACGATTGCCTGAAGTGGATGGAAGCGCGCAACATGGTCAAGGTCGAGAAGGTCCTGAAGGACCATGTCGCCGCCATCTCCTGCGGCATCTTCGCCAACCAGTCCGTGATCGACCTCGATTACCTCGAAGATTCCGCCGCCGAGACCGACGCCAACTTCGTCATGACCGGCTCCGGCGGCATCGTTGAAATCCAGGGCACGGCCGAAGGCAAGCCGTTCTCGGAAGAGGAATTTGCAAGCCTGATGGGCTTGGCAAAGAACGGCATTGCCGAACTGGTCGCGCTGCAGAAGCAGGCGATTGCAGGCTGACCACAGGAGAAAAGATGGCCCCGGCACTGGAAGGCGTACTCGAGACTGCGCTCTACGCGACCGATCTCGATGCCGCCGAGGCCTTCTACGGCGGCGTTCTCGGCCTTGAGAAGATCACCCGCGCTGGAAACCGGCACGTGTTCTTCCGCTGCGGCCAAGGCGTGCTTTTGATCTTCAATCCGGCCGAGACGGTGAAACCGCCAGCGCCGGACGCCACCCTGCCGGTGCCACCGCATGGAACGACCGGCCGGGGACACATGTGCTTTCGCGTGCGCGCCGAGGCGCTCGACGCCTGGAAAGCGAAACTGGTAGCGGCCGGTATCAAGATCGAAAGCGATCTTCGCTGGCCGAACGGGGCGCGATCCTTCTACTTCCGCGATCCGGCCGGCAACAGCCTTGAATGTGCGGAGCCGGGCCTCTGGTCCATCGAATGAATATGAAACGAGATACCATGCGCAAACTCGACAACAAGACGCTGATCGTCGCCAGCCACAATGCCGGCAAGATCCGCGAAATCCGCGATCTCATCGGCCCGCTCGGCTTCGAGGCGAAGTCGGCGGCGGACCTCAATTTCATCGAGCCCGACGAAACCGGCACCACCTTCGAGGAGAACGCCACCATCAAGGCGCTCGCCTCCGCCAAGGCCTCGGGTCTGCCGGCGCTTTCGGACGATTCCGGTCTTTCAATCGACGCACTCGACGGTGCGCCCGGCGTCTATACCGCCAACTGGGCCGAGCGCGAGGACGGCAGCCGTGATTTCGCCATGGCGATGGAGAAGGTCGAAAACGCACTGCAGGAAAAGGGCGCAACGACGCCCTCCGAGCGCGCCGCCCGCTTCGTCTCGGTGCTCTGCCTTGCCTGGCCGGACGGCCATGTCGAGCTCTTCCGTGGCGAGGTCGAAGGCTTCGTGGTCTGGCCGCCGCGCGGCAGCCAGGGTTTTGGCTACGATCCGGTCTTCCAGCCGAAGGGCTACGAGACCACTTTCGGCGAAATGAGCGCCGACGAGAAACACGGTTGGAAGCCGGGCGATGCGCAGGCCCTGTCGCACCGCGCCCGCGCCTTCAAGATTTTTGCCGAGACCTGCCTCGGAGCCTGATCTGAGCGGGATGAGGAAAAGTGTGTGCGGTTTCCCGCCCGCATCCCGCTCCCTACTGAAAGTGACCATGAGAGACGCAACGATGCAGACGGCCACGCTATCGGCGATTGGTGACGGCATGGACCCCGGTTTCGGGGTCTATGTACACTGGCCGTTCTGCGCGGCCAAATGCCCCTATTGCGACTTCAACAGCCATGTGCGCCACCAGCCCGTGGACCAGCCGCGTTTCGTTGCCGCGTTTCTGAAGGAGATGGAAGAGGTGCGTGAGCTCTCAGGTCCGCGCACCGTCACCAGCATCTTCATGGGCGGCGGCACGCCGTCGCTGATGGAGCCCTCGACGGTGGACGCGATCCTCCAGGGTATCGCTCGCCATTGGCACGTGCCCGACGGCATCGAGATCACCATGGAAGCCAACCCTTCGAGTGTCGAGGCGACGCGCTTCCACGGCTATCGTGCTGCTGGCGTCAACCGCGTCTCGCTCGGCGTCCAGGCGCTGAACGACCGCGACCTCAAATTCCTGGGGCGGCTGCACAATGTCGAAGACGCGCTGAAGGCGATCCGGCTGGCGCGCGAGATCTTCCCGCGCATGTCCTTCGACCTGATCTACGCCCGCCCGAACCAGACGGTCGAAGAGTGGGAGCGCGAGTTGAAGGAGGCCGTCTCCTACGCGGTCGATCACCTGTCGCTCTACCAGCTGACAATCGAAGAGGGCACGCCCTTCTACGGCCTGCACAAGGCCGGAAAGCTCATCGTTCCGGACGGCGAACAATCGGCCGTGCTCTACGAGGCAACGCAGGAGATCACGGCATCGATCGGCATGCCGGCCTACGAGGTCTCCAACCACGCCCGTCCGGGTGCTGAAAGCCGGCACAACCTGACCTACTGGCGCTATGGCGACTATGCGGGTATTGGCCCCGGCGCACACGGGCGCCTCGGCATCGGCAGCGGGAAGATCGCCACGGCCACCGAACGCAAGCCCGAGGAATGGCTGCGCCTCGTCGAGACCTACGGCCACGGCATGGTCGAGCGCGAGGCGCTCGATCTCGAAGCGCAGTCGGATGAACTGCTGCTGATGGGCCTGCGCCTCAAGGAAGGCGTCGACCTTGCCCGCTGGCAGACCCTTTCCGGCCGCGATCCGGACCCGGAGCGCGAACAGTTCCTGATCGACAACGGCTTCATCGAGCGGCTCGGAAATTCGCGCCTGCGCTGCACGCCGGCCGGCATGATGATCCTCGACGCCGTGGTGGCCGACCTCGCTTGCCCCTGAGGCAGCAGGCGGTCTTCGCCGGCTACAGACTCAATCGAACGTTTCACCGGAGAGCGGCGTCGCCCGCATCGAGGCGCGCTCCTCGAACACGTCAAACCAGCGTGTCAGCGTTGGGCGGTTACGGAACGATGGCAGGTTGCGAAATGCCATCCAGGAGAGCGCCGTCGCCAGCGCGATCTGGCCGATATCAACGGCCGCCTCGGGCTCCAGCGTGCGCTCCAGCCAATCATATGTTTCCTCGATCTTCTCTTCATACCCCTTGGCGAGTTCCGGATAACGCAGATGTTCCGGGCGCCTCTCCCACTCCCAGCGCAAACCGATCCCGGTCTGGGCAAGGACCTGCGCCACCGACTGCATGCGCAGCGCCCGCCAGCGCGGTTCGCCGCTTTCCGGGATCAGCTTGCGTCCGTCATGCAGCGTGTCGAGATAGGCGCAGATGACGTCGCTGTCGAAGATCGGCTCCTGCCCCTCGCGCAATAGCACCGGAACCTTGCCGAGCGGATTTTCGGCATAGACTTCGTCGTTGCGCCGAGTCGGGCTGGTCTCGTGGTGGATGACCTTCAGCCGTTCGGCGAGACCGGCCTCGTGGGCGAAGACGAGCGCCTTGCGGGCGAAGGGGGAGTGGGTCTGATAGTAGAGGATCATGTTTGCCTCGCGGGATCTGGCGTGAATGCCTGTTCCCGTGAAGAGATATTGCATCGCAGCCGATAAAGGCGCTCTGTTTTGCCGGCCGCGTTGCAAGTTTGTTTCGCGAACCGCTACTTCATCGGATCGCCTTTCAGCCGGTTAAGTTCAATGCCCTTTGCGACCAAGCGGGCCACCTGGGCGTCGTCGACGTCGTCCGTGGCGCGCAGGCGGATATAGGCCATGTCACCCTTGCCGCCGCCCTTTTCCAGGCGTGGATCGAGATCGAGCATCTCCGCCCCACGCCAGAAGCCGAAGGTCACGTGATCCTTTGCTCCCTTCAGGAGGCAGACTGCGCCGCCGGCCTCGTAGATGGGGTGGCCCCACTTCACGATATCGGTGAGCCCGCCTGCGGCAATGAGCGCTGCGTGCAGACGTTTTGCCACGTCTCCCGGAACCCCGGAAAGGCCGGCAATGTAATCTTCGACAGTCCTGGTCATGATCGACTTTCACTTGTTCGGTTGGAAGGCAGTTTTCAGTTCTTGAATGGGATCAGGCTGCGCAGGCGCGAATCTCGGAGCCACAGGCCGCCCCAGGCGATGACGCCGAGATAGAAGCCAAAGAGCAGGTGGGAAAAGAGTGGGCTGCCGGCGCGCAGATGCGTCGCCATCGCGCCGCCGAGATAGCCGGTCAGCAGGATGGCACCGAGGATCGAGGTCCGCGGGATCACGTAAAGCACGGTGCAGAGCAGTGTGAGCACCCCGAGCAGACGCGCCAGGTTCTGATCTGCGGAGTAACCAAGCGCCACCATGGTTTCGGTAACGACCTGAAGCGGCACGAGCTTGATGACGGCATCGAAGACCAGGAAGGCGACGAGCACGCCACTGAGGACGCGGCCGAGGATGACGGACTTGGCAGTCGGGGCGGAAATGGCAAGGCTGGTATTCACTGGGATTTCTCCTTGGATCTCGTTTTCAGTCCAAGGACGAAGCAAGGCGGCCCGCCCCGACAGCCGCCTCGTGGCTTTTTCATCTTTTTTTGACGACGGTGTCTTCGACGCCCGGCTCCTCGTCGAGCTTGTCGAGTTGCATGCGGATATAGGCGCATTCGGCGGCGTTGGTCGCAAGCGCGATGGCATGATCAAAAGCGACGCGTGCCTCGCGGACCTTGCCGAGCTGCTTCAGGAGGTGGCCGCTGAGGCCGTGGAAATAGAAGTAGCCAGACAGTTTGCCGGCCAGCGGCTCGATCATGGCGAGTGCCGCCTCCGGACCGTCACGCTTCGAGACGGCAACGGCCCGGTTGAGGGTAATCACCGGCGAGGGCTGCAGCCGTTCCAGCGCTTGGTACAGCAGATCGATCTGCGCCCAGTCGGTGTCTTCAGGGCGTTCCGCCCGCGCATGCAGGGCAGCGATCGCGGCCTGGATCTGATAGGCGCCGGGCTGGCGATGGCGCATCGCCCTGTCGATCAGCGCCAGCGCCTCGTTGATCAGCGGCCGGTTCCACAATCCGCGATCCTGGTCTTCGAGCAGGATGACGGCGCCATCGGCATCGAAACGGGCGCGCGCGCGGGAATGCTGTATCATCATCAGCGCCGTCAGCCCCATGATCTCCGGTTCCGCGGGAAAAAGCTCCAGCAGCAGACGCCCGAGCCGGATCGCCTCCTCGCAGAGATCGGCCGAGACGCTGTCCGGGCCGTTCATCGCCGAATAGCCTTCGTTGAAGACGAGATAGATCATCGTTGCGACGGCGGCGAGCCGGTCGGCGCGATCGGCCGCATCGGGCGTCTCGAAAGCAAGGCCGGCCGCCGCGACGCGGGACTTGGCGCGGGTGATGCGCTGCTCCATCGCCGCTTCGCTGACGAGAAAGGCGCGGGCAATCTGCTTGACCGAAAGGCCCGAGACGATGCGCAGAGCCAGCGCGATCTGCTGGGTTGCCGGCAGAGCCGGGTTGCTGCAGACGAACAGCAGCCGAAGAATGTCGTCGCGATATTGCGAGCCATCCAGCCGGTCGGCGAGATTGCTCTCCTGATCCTCCAGATCGGAGAGCATTTCCTCCGGCGGCAGTGCAGTCTCGCGGGACTGGCGCCGGACCTTGTCGATGCCGCTGTTGCGGCCGACGAAGATCAGCCACGCCGCAGGATCGCGCGGCGGGCCACTCTTCGGCCAGGTCTTCAAAGCCCGGATGCAAGCCTCCTGGAACGCTTCCTCGGCCGTATCGAGATTGCGGAAGTAGCGCAGCAATGCGCCCACTGCCTGCGGCCGGGCTGAAACGAGTGCGAGGTCTATCCAGGCTGTGTCTGTCATGAAGCAAGCTCACTGGGTTTGTAGATGGCAAGGGGTCGGATTTCGTAGGAGCCGGCCGCCGGATTGGCAGAACTCAGATCACGAGCAAATTCGAGTGCTTCGTCCATAGACGCGCAGTCGACGACATAGAAGCCGAGCAACTGTTCCTTGGTTTCGGCGAAAGGGCCGTCGGTGACGATCGTCTCGCTGTGAGTGTGCCGAAGCGTCGTCGCCGTTGTCGTTGGCATCAGGCGGGCCACCGGCCCAAGTTTTCCGGCTTCAGCATATTTGCTCTGTACGGCCGCCAAGTCACGCATGACCTTATCATCCTGCTCCTTGCTCCACTCACTGGTGACATTTTCGTTGTTGTAGCAAAACACGGCGTAAAGCATCGGAACTCCTGCTCCTGAAACAAAGACGGTGGCGGCAAGGAATAGCCGACAACCCAGCTGAAAAAAACAGGGCCGGTGGTGCTTTCGCCCACCGGCCCGCAATGCGTGTAAGAAGAGAACGCTCAGACGTTCTCGCGGCACTCTAACTTGGGGTCGACGGCCGGCCGAGAAAAGAGGCGAAGAAGTCGCCCGTCGATTGCTGCCAGACCCGCTGCAATCAGCGCCATGCCGAGAAAGTGCTTGGGCTCCAGCGTCTCGCCCAGGAACGTCGCGCCAAGCAGAATGGCGCTGACCGGGATCAGGAAGGTGACGAGCATCAGGTTGGTGACGCCAGCCGTTTCCAGGATGCGGAAGAACAGGACATAAGCGAGCGCCGTGGAGACCAGAGCAATGCCGACGATTGCGGCCCAGACGTCGAGGCCGGGCATCGTAAGCGTCCAGGGATGATCGACGAGCAGCGACAGCGGCACCAGCATGATGCTGGCAGCAGAGACCTGGCCGGTGGCCGTCACGATCGGTGCCACGCCCATGCGCTTGAAGCGGCGGGCAAAGACACCGGCGAGCGAATAGGAGAGCGCCGCACCGAGAACGGCAAGCTGAGCAACAAGGTTCGAGCCGAGCCCGCCGAGTGCCGCCGGACCAATCATCATGGCAACGCCCAGGAAACCGACGACCACGCCGGCGAAGCGGTTGACGGTCAGCTTCTCGTCATCGGTCAGCAGATGCGCGACGATCACGCCGAAAAGCGGCGTGGTGGCGTTGAGGATCGAGGCGAGGCCGCTGGCGATATGCGTCTGCCCCCAGACGATGAGCGAAAAGGGGATGAGATTGTTGAGCAGCCCCATGCCGAAGAACGCCAGCCACACACGCGGGTCCCGCGGCATCGACAGTCCCGCAAGGCGCAGGAAAACGAGCAGTGCGACCGCCGCGAGGCTGACCCTCAGCGCCACGATCGTAAATGGCGGCAGCGCCTTGACGGCGATACCGATGAAGAAGAAGGAGCCGCCCCAGAGGAGAGAGAGCATGATCAACATGCCCCATTCCCGCGCTCCCATGACCTTGGCCTGAACCGGCTGCACCATCGCGAAAACCCTCATTTGTTTATCTGACTAAATCGAAACGGTGTTGACCGTCGTGAATTTATGCCATTATTCTCAGCATATTACGCTTCGGACAAACGATCATTTCTCGCTGTATGATTGAGTTTGGCTAAACCATGACCACATCCCTTCCCTCCCTTGCATCGCTTCGCGCCTTCGAGGCGACGGCGCGTCATTCAAGCGTCACCAAGGCCGCGCACGAACTCAACGTCACGCCGGGCGCCGTCAGCCTGCAGGTGCGGGAGCTGGAGCAGACGCTGGGTGTAACGCTCTTCGAACGAAGGCCCAGGCAACTGGTTCTGACGGAAGACGGCAGCCTCTATTTCGCAACGCTCCGACGTGCCTTCCGCATGATGCGGGAGGCAACCGAGGAGCTGACGGCGCGCAAACGTGCACCGGTGCTGACGGTGAGCTGCACGCCGACCTTCGCCGCGCAATGGCTGGTGCCGCGCATCGGCGCCTTCGAACAGAAGGTGCCTGGCATCGACGTCCGCATCAGCACCACGAACCGGCTGACGGATTTTAACAGTGACGGCGTCGACGTCGCCATCCGGCATGGGCTCGGCCGGTATGACGGCCTGGCCAGCGAACGGCTGATCGACGACGACCCGGTTCCGGTCATCCATCCGGCACTTCGGGCCAAATTGCCGCTCGACACGCCCAGCGACCTCGCCCGCCATGCGCTGTTGCACGACGTGCACCGCCAGGACTGGCGGCTGTGGCTGGATGCGGCAGGGGCCGAAGGGGTGGATCCCGGGCGCGGGCCGGTCTTCGTCAACAGCAACGGCGCCATCGAGGCGGCCAAGGCCGGCGACGGGGTCGCCCTGGTGCGCCTGTCGCTCGTGGCGCGGGAGCTTGCGGAAGGCCTGCTGGTTGCCCCCTTCCCGGAGGGAGTGATGACCGGCCTTGCCTATCACCTCGTCTATCCGCCGGCCGCTCTCGACCGACCGCCTGTCGTCGCCTTTCGCAGCTGGATCATCGCGGAGGCCCGCACATCGCAGGTCGTCGAGGACCAGCCGATCAGGCCGTCTCAGCGACCGACGTTGAAGGCGGTGCGTTAGTCCAAAACGAAAAAAGGCCCGGAAAACCGGGCCTTTTCTTTGAAACAGTCAGCTGCGACTATTCGTTGATCAGACGCTTCAGAAGCTCGATCTCGTGGCTGAGCTTGGTATCGCCCGAAATCAGCTCTTCGATCTTGCGCACGGCATGCAGCACCGTCGTGTGGTCACGTCCGCCGAAGCGACGGCCGATCTCCGGGAAGGAGCGCGGCGTCAGCGTCTTCGACAGATACATGGCGATCTGGCGCGGCTTGACGATGACGCGGGTGCGACGGTTGGAAACGAGCTCCTGGCGCGAGACGTTATAATGCTTGGCGACGACGCGCTGGATGTCCTCGATCCGCACGCGGCGCGGCTCGCCGGCATTGACGAGGTGGCCGAGCAGTTCATCGACGCGCTCGATCGAAAGCTGCGGCTCGAAGGAACGACGGAACAGAAGCTGGTTGAACGCGCCTTCCAGCTCGCGACCGCTCGCCGTCACATTGCGGGCGACATGGCTCAGGATATCGCCGGGAATGTCGAGCGATCCATCGTCCTGGCGGGCGACGTCCAGCCGACGCTTCAGCATTTCGAGGCGCATGTCGTAGTCGGGGCCATCCATCTCGATGGCGACACCGCCCTGGAGACGCGAGCGAACGCGGCTGTCGAGCGATTCCAGTTCCCACGGAGCGCGGTCGGCGGCGACGACGACCTGCTTGGCGGAGTCGAGCAACATGTTCAAGAGATGGCAGAATTCGTGCTGGATCGACTTACCCTGCAGGAACTGCATGTCGTCGATGATCAGCAGATCGATGTTGCGCAGCGACTCCTTGAGCGACAGCGCATCGTTGTCGCGAATGGCGGTGGCGAAACGCCACATGAAATATTCGGCCGTCAGATAGACGACGCGCGGTGCACGCGCGCTCTGCAGCGCCTGGATGGCGATGGCCTGCAGGAGGTGCGTCTTGCCGAGACCGACGCTCGAATGGATGAAGAGCGGGTTGAACCGCACGGCACCGGCGCCGGCTTCCGCGATCGTCCGGGCAGCGGCAAGCGCCACGCGGTTCGAGGAACCCTCGACGAAGCTTTCGAAATTATAGCGCTGGTCGAGCGGCGAGCCGAAAAGCGGCGCCTGGACAGGCCTCTGTACGCTCGCAATCGCCGCTGCGGCGACGGTTGAGACCGGCTGGGCTGCTGCCGGACGGCGTGCCGGTGCGGCTGGAGCCGCTTCGGTCGCCTGCGGCAACACGTCTTCCTGTGTCGTCGGCCGGGCGCCACGGGTCGCGGTGCGCACCAGGATTTCGACCTTCAGAATCTCGCCGTCTTCCTGCTGAAAGAGCGACGTGATGAGATCGAGATAACGATTGTTGATCCAGGACTTCAGGAACGTGGTCGGCACCGAGAGGCGCACGACGCTCTTGGATACGGAATGGAGCTTCAGACGCCCAAACCAGCTCGCAAAGACATCCGGACCGACCTGAGCCTTGAGACGCGCACTTACCCGCTCGAACAGTGCGTCGTGCCTCATGTCGACTTTTTCCCCCGCCGCCTGAGATAGATTGCTTCCGGCTTGGAATGCGTCTCCTTCTTTCTGAAGTGCGCCCGCCGTCACCAAATTCATCTGCATTTTGCCGCCTTCCAGTTCATGTTCAGATGCCGTCATCACTGCCGGCGTCATCTCGTATGTCCGTCGCCCGCGGCGCCCCGAAAGGCCATGCCGCACTCGCCGAACGTCACAGTCGCAGTCGACGCCGGGCTCCTCATCTCCCGCCTCGCTGCGCGCTACGCGCATCCACCAGCCCACCTGTGGCCGGAGATGTCCCCTCGCGCCTCTTGTCAACAATCCTCCGGTGCGCTTCCGCACCGCCTCGGATCCTCCTCCTCGTCAACAGCTCTTCGCACCCTCGTACGAAGCGATGAGCCGCGCGTTGGACCTTTGTCTGCCGGCAGGCGCCGCTTGCACCCGCCGTCACGAGCCAAGCCCCGCCACACAACCATAGGACGAAAGCTCCTCACCCGGAGTGGAACGAACCATCCGGTTTTTTCACCTTCGACTTGTCTGATTGAACGACGCGGAGCCGCCCTGATACAAAGGACAGAAACATCGAAACCATTTCTTCGAAATGGCGTCTTCTGCTTCCTTTACAGATGTGGTCCGTGTCCCCTGTGGAGGGCATTTAGGCAGGATCGATGGGCAAGATCAATCGCGATTTTTAAGCAACCTTAGGCACTGACCGTTGACTCTCAGCCTGCCTTTTGCTTGCCGCATTCCGAGTCCGTGAAGAATCGCTTTTGAATCAAGGGTTTTGATTTTTCGCCCTTTGCTTAGCTGGCGAAAAAGAAAAAAAATAAAAAATCGCTTGACTCATTACGGGGTCAGGAGAGCCCCGGCCAGAGACATCCGTTTGATAAGGACCTCCCGTATGTCATTGAATTTATTTCATAAATTTTGTCATCGCATTGACACAACGTAATACCGTCGGATTAACCATCGCGATGACAGAAGTATGAATCCGAAAAGCCCGGCGCAAGGGCCGGGCTTTTCGTCAACAGATTTTTCTTAGCCGGATTAGGCCGAAAGCGACTTCACGCGCTGCGCGAGGCGCGAAACCTTGCGCGATGCAGTGTTGGCGTGCAGGACGCCCTTGGTGGCTGCGCGCATCAGCTCGGGCTGAGCTGCCTTGAGCGCTGCGGCTGCAACTGCCTGATCGCCGGTAGCGATCGCTTCTTCGACCTTGCGGATGAAGTTGCGAACGCGCGAACGACGGGCCTTGTTCACTGCGGTGCGGCGTGCGATCTTGCGGGTCGCCTTTTTCGCCGAAGTTGTATTGGCCATTGGTGCCTCTCTTCGAAAACTGACATGAACTCCGCCCTCGCCGTGCCGGGTCACTGCGACCTGTCATCAAAGCAATTCGGGAATATTTCCGGAAAGCCCAAAATGGCGTTCCAAACTGAGGGCGGCGTATAGCGGGAAACAGCCGCCCCGTCAACGCGCATTTTCTAGAATCTGCGCCGTGCTCTGGCTTAGATCACGATGGTCTTGGGTCTGATCGACCCAAAACCATAAACGTGATCGTTTCTAACAGGCTTGAGCGGGATGCGGGCGGAAAACCGTAAACACTATTCCTCATCCCGCTCTAGCGATGCTTGAACTCCGGCTTACGCTTGGCGACGAAGGCGGCCATGCCTTCTTTCTGGTCCTCGGTCGCAAACAGCGAGTGGAACAGACGCCGCTCGAAACGAAGGCCTTCGGCGAGCGTCAGCTCGAGAGAACGGTTCACCGCCTCCTTCGCCATCATGACCGCCGGCAGCGAGAAGGATGCGATCTTCTCGGCGGCAGCCAGCGCTTCCTCCATCAATTTCTCCGGCGCCACCACACGCGAAACGAGTCCTGCGCGTTCCGCCTCCGCCGCGTCCATCATGCGGCCGGTCAGAACCAGGTCCATCGCCTTCGCCTTGCCGACGGCGCGCGTCAGGCGCTGCGAGCCACCCATGCCGGGAATGACGCCGAGGGTGATTTCGGGTTGGCCGAACTTCGCGGTCTCGGAGGCGATGATGAAGTCGCACATCATCGCCAGCTCGCAGCCGCCACCGAGCGCATAACCGGAAACAGCGGCGATCACTGGCTTGCGGGCCGCAGCCACCTGGTCCCAGCCGCCAATGAAATCGCCGAGATAGCTGTCGACGAAATCGAGCGTCTGCATCTCCTTGATGTCGGCGCCGGCGGCAAAGGCCTTCTCGGAGCCGGTGACGACGACGGCGCCGATCTCCCTGTCGGCATCGAAGGCCCTCAGCGCTGCGGCAAGCTCGCGCATGACGGTCGAATTCAGCGCATTCAGCGCCTGCGGACGGTTGAGCGTCACGAGGCCGACGCGGCCGCGCGTTTCGACCAGCAGCGTTTCGTAAGTCATTCCTGTTTTCCTCCGGTTCATCTCCGACGCCAGGCCGCGGACAGCCCGGCGTTCATTTCTGGCAATGCGGGCAATAGAAGGTCGACCGGCCCGCCTGCACGATACGGGCGACCGTACCGTCGCAGCCTGGCGTGCGGCAAGCCTCTCCTTCGCGGTCGTAGACGGAGAAGGAGTGCTGGAAGTAACCGAGCGAGCCGTCGGCCTGGATGTGGTCCTTCAGCGACGAGCCGCCGGCCGCAATGGCATCGGCGATGACCTCGCGGATCGCGTCCGTCAGGCGCACCAGGCCATCTTTGGGCTTGCCACGCTTGTCGACGAGTTCGCCGGCGGGCTTCACCGGCGACAGGCTCGAGCGCCAGAGCGCCTCGCAGACATAGATATTGCCGAGACCGGCGATGTTCTTCTGATCGAGCAAGGCCGCCTTCAGCGGCTGCGCCTTGCCGGAAAAGCGTACAGCGAGATAGGCGGCATCGAGCGCGTTTCCGGTTGGCTCCTCGCCAAGCGCGCGAAAATAGGCGTGGCTTGACACCGTGTCGCGGCGGGCAAGATCCATGAAACCGAAACGACGCGGGTCGTTGTAGATCACCCGCACCGGGCCTTCGGCGCCGTCGAGATGAAAGATGACGTGATCGTGCTTCTCGTCCTTGCCGCGCGGATGGTGAAACTCGCCCGGCGTCGCTGCAGCCGGCCCTGCCTCGATGCGGAAGGAACCGGACATACCGAGATGGGCGATGATCACGTCGCCGGCTTCCAGATCGATCATCAGGTACTTCGCCCGCCGTGACAGCGAGACAATGCGCTGGCCGGCAACGGTCGAAGAAAAATTCTCCGGAAACGGGAAGCGCAGGTCCGGACGGCGCAATTCCGCATTGACGATCCGCGCGCCCTCCATGGTCGGCGCCAGGCCGCGCTTGACGGTTTCGACCTCGGGCAACTCCGGCATAAATGCACTCCTACGATCTCAGCCACCGGATGCGGTGGTTGGCATTTCCTTGGCGGCCTTCTTATCCTATAGGGAGTGCGCTATGCCGCAGGCGCGGTCCCGTCCACGAGATAGCGCGGATGGGGCCTTTTCGCTATGGTGCCGGAAAAATTGGTTCAGGTGGAGTTCTTCGTATGACGGATCAGCGCGTATCGGCCGATGGCGGCATGGAAACATCCTTCGGTTTCCGCAATGTCGACGCCGGCGAAAAGCAGCCGCTCGTCAACGACGTCTTCCATAAGGTGGCGAAGCGCTACGACATCATGAACGACGTGATGTCGGCCGGCCTACACCGCGCCTGGAAGGACGCGATGATCGCCGCCCTCAACCCGCCGCGCCGCGAAGACTACAAGGTTCTGGACGTTGCCGGCGGCACCGGCGATATCGCCTTCCGCATCATCGAGGCCTCCGACCGCAAGGCGCATGCGACCGTGCTCGACATCAACGGCTCGATGCTCGCCGTCGGCGCCGAACGGGCGGAGAAGAGGAAGCTTTCCGCCAATCTCGAATTCGTCGAGGCCAATGCCGAGGAACTGCCCTTCGAGGCCAATTCCTTCGACGCCTATACGATCGCCTTCGGCATTCGCAACGTGCCGCGCATTGACGTGGCGCTGAAAGAGGCGCACCGGGTGCTGAAGCGCGGCGGTCGCCTGCTGGTACTGGAATTCTCCGAAGTGGAGATGCCGCTGCTCGATCGCTTCTATGATGCTTGGTCGTTCAACGCGATCCCGAAATTCGGCAAGCTGATCACCGGCGACGAGGCGCCCTACCAGTATCTGGTGGAATCGATCCGCAAGTTCCCGAACCAGCGCAACTTCGCGACGATGATCAAGGAGGCCGGCTTCTCACGCGTCTCCTTCACCAATTACACCGGCGGCATCGCAGCGCTGCATTCCGGCTGGAAAATCTGAACCCGATGAGCACGCCTGGAACATATGTCCGCCTTGCGCGGATCGGGTGGGTTCTCGTGCGCGAAGGCGTCGTCTCAGCCGTCCCAACCGAGCATCTGCCGCCGTTTGCCCGTTTCGCCCAGAAGGCGGCAGGACTTCTGGCGCGCCGCAGGGTGCCGGGCGAGGAACGCAGCGACCGCTTGTCACGCGCGGTCGCCCGCCTCGGGCCCTCCTATGTCAAGATCGGTCAGTTCCTGGCGACGCGCCCGGATGTCGTCGGCGCAGAGTTCGCGGCCGACCTGTCGCTCTTGCAGGACAGCATGGCGACCTTCCCGCAGAGCGAGGCGAAGGCCGCAATCGAAGGTTCGCTCGGCCGCAAGGTCGAGGACCTCTACGCCGAGCTCTCCGAACCGATGGCGGCCGCCTCGATCGCGCAGGTGCATCCGGCCATCGTGCTTCGCGACGGCAAGCCCGAAAAGGTCGCGGTCAAGGTCATCCGCCCCGGCGTGCGCCAGCGTTTCGCCTCCGATATCGAGGCGATGTATCTCGTCAGCCATATGCAGGAGCGGTTCTTGCCCTATACGCGCCGGCTGAAGCCGGTCGAGGTCACCAAGACGCTGGAGCAGACGACGAAGATCGAAATGGACCTTCGGCTGGAGGCCGCCGCCCTTTCCGAGCTTGGCGAAAACACCAAGGACGATTCCGGCTTCCGCGTGCCGAAAGTCGATTGGGAACGGACCGGACGCGATGTCGTCACCATGGAATGGATCGACGGCGTCAAGATGTCGGATATCGAGGGGTTGAAGGCCGCCGGGCACGACCTCAACCAGCTTGCCGAGACGCTGATCCAGTCCTTCCTGCGCCACACGCTGCGCGATGGCTTCTTCCATGCCGACATGCACCAGGGCAATCTCTTCGTCGACGACGCCGGCCATATCGTCGCCGTCGACATGGGGATTGTCGGCCGTCTCGGCAAGAAGGAGCGCCGGTTCCTGGCGGAGATCCTCTTCGGCTTCATTACCCGCGACTACCAGCGCGTCGCCGACGTGCACTTCGAGGCGGGCTACGTGCCTTCGCATCACGACGCCGCGAGCTTCGCCCAGGCAATCCGAGCGATCGGCGAGCCGATCCACGGCCAGCCGGCCGAAACCATCTCGATGGCGAAGCTCTTGACGCTGCTCTTCGAGGTCACCGAGCTCTTCGACATGCAGACGCGCCCCGAGCTCGTGATGCTGCAGAAGACCATGGTGGTCGTCGAAGGTGTGGCACGCACGCTCAATCCGCGCTTCAACATGTGGAAGGCCTCCGAACCGGTCGTCGGCAAATGGATTCGCGACAATCTCGGGCCGAAACGCATCGTCACCGACCTTCGCGACGGCCTGCACGCGGCGCTGCGGCTCGCCGAGGCCGCCCCCGAAATCGCCGCCCGCACGGAAAAATTCTCCAGCGAGATCATGGCGATGAGCGAGAACGGCCTGCGCTTCGACGCCGAGACGGCGCACGCGATCGGCAAGGCGGAGGCCCGGCATACCCGTTCAGGCCGCGTCGCCCTCTGGCTGATCGCCGCCACGCTCGTCTATATCGCCTGGCAGGTCACCTGATCGCGGCGCGCAGAGCGTTCGGCGCGTTCTGCGGACTTGCCTTTCCACTTGCGCTTGTTATTCTTCCGCCATGGACAATCGCTCGACGATCGCAATGGTGCTTTGCACGCATACCCCAGGGGTGTGCGGGAGACCTGTTGCGCTGATTTAAGCGAAATGTCCCCCACCAACCCTGCCGAGGCGAGCAGGGTTGGGTCCTGTTTCCTCGGAGCAAAGAGAGGAAACAATGACCGAAACGCACGCTCCTCCTGAAATCAAGATCCGCGCGGCGCGCATCGTCGACTGGGAGGCGGTTGCCGCCCTGATGAGCCAGCCCGGCATCCGATCTGGAACACTCCGACTGCCATTTTCCACCCCGGAACAAACGCGCAAGTGGATGGAGACAAGATCGGACGACGACACGGTCATCGTTGCCGAACGCGACGGGCATATAGTCGGCATGGCCGGCCTGCACCGCAGCAAGGGACGTCGTCAGCATTCGGCCGCCCTTGGCATCAGCGTCGACGATAAGCACCGTGGCGAGGGCGTCGGTAAGGCACTGCTTACGGCCTTGATCGATGCCGCCGACAACTGGCTGGGCATCAGCCGCATCGAGCTCACGGTCTTCACCGACAACGAGCCCGCGATCGCACTCTACCGCAAGGCGGGTTTCGAGATGGAGGGCACGCACAGGGCCTATGCGCTCAGGAACGGCGTGCTTGCAGACGTTTTCGCCATGGCGCGCATTCGCGCTCCAGGGGCACTGCGCGTCTAGCGGAAGGTCTCGAGCTTCGGCATTGGGCAACCGCTAAAGCCGGCGGATCGCGATCCCCCGCAACCGCCGGCTACACCGTGTTCCATCCGGAACTGCGAATATATCGGTCCCATGCGATCTTCTCCTCATGGATGACGAAGGCTCATCCCAACCAATCCAGAGGAGAGAACATCATGCGCAAGATCATCATCGCAGCCGTTGTTGCCGTTACCGCCGCCGTCTCCTTTGCCGCCCAGTCGCAGGCCGGCGGTTTCTCGATCGGCTTCAGCAATGGCCACTACGGTCATGGCTGGGGTGGGCATGTCGGTTATGTCGGCGACTACTACGGCGGCCCTTATTACTACGAAGACGAACCGTACTGCTTCATCAAGAAGGTCAAACGCTACGACCACTACGGTAACGTCTACTTCAAGAAAATTCGCATCTGCCGCTGATCCGCTCAACAAGGGCGAGGGGCAAAAGCCCGGCCGGTTTTCCGGCCGGGCTTTTCCGTTCGGCCTGCCTTCGCCATTCGCCGACGGTCAATTCGATTCCGCTTCGAGTAAAACTGTAGTAGCTCCAGTTCCTGGTCATTCTGAATTCCACATCGAGGAGAACCGGTCATGGATCTTGGTATTGCTGGAAAGCGCGCGCTGGTGCTCGGCGGCAGCAAGGGATTGGGCCGCGGCATCGCCGAGGCGCTGGCAAGCGAAGGCGTCATCGTTGCGCTGACCGGTCGCGATGCCGCATCGGCCGCCAAGATCGCAAGCGACATCGGCCCGTCGGCGCGGGGCTACGCGCTCGACCTCTCGAAACCCGATATGCTCGACGGCCTGCTGGATCGGCTCGAAGCCGATTTCGGCATGATCGACATTCTGGTGCTGAATGGCGGCGGACCGCCGCCCTCGCCGGCCTCGGCGATCGAGCCCGATTTCTGGCGGGCGCAATTCGAAACCATAGTGCTGGCCGGCATGCGCATCACCGGACGGCTGCTGCCCGGCATGCGGGAACGCCGGTTCGGACGCATCATCGCCGTCGCCTCCACCAGCATCCGTGAGCCGATCGTCGGGCTCACCGCCTCGAATGCGCTCAGAAGCGCTGTTGCAGGCTGGCTGAAGACACTTGCCGGCGAGGTCGCAGCCGAGGGCGTGACCGTCAACCTGCTTCTTCCAGGGCGGCTTGCCACCGACCGCACGCTCAGCTTCGACCGGATGGATGCCGAGAGCGAGGGCGTCGATATCGCCACGGTCGCGGCGCGCAGCCAGCAGGAGATCCCGCTTGGGCGCTACGGCACGCCGGCGGAATTCGGCGCGGCCGCGGCCTTCCTCGCCAGCCGCCAAGCAAGCTACATCACCGGCGTCGCGCTGCCCGTCGACGGCGGTCTCAGCCGCTCGATGCTCTAGGGCCACTCAGGACAGCGTCCGTCCACGGATGGTGTGATTATCCGTCAGATCACACCTCGCTTCTGGTACCCATCACCTCCGGGCTGATGACCAGGTGGAATGCAATCGGCTCGCCGTGGCCCTGAAGCCTCAGCAATCGACCACGGTCGCGAATGCTATGAGCAGATCCAGGTCGAACGGCAACGCATTCATATTTCCACTTTTCATCATTCATACATTTAATTTCCAAATGGATGGCCCGCCACCTACGGTCGGCGTCCAGGGCGCCATGCCGGGCGCGGGACAGGTTCGGCAAGACGCGCATCTTGCGCCCTTGAAAAGGTCACGGGCCGGCTCAAGTAAGCACGAGATCGCAAAGAGCGAGAGCGGCACGAAAGCGCGGCCACTTCCGGGTTTCCACGTCTCGCCCTCAACCGGAACCACTGCGATCGGTCGGCCTGTTCGACCCGTCGGCATGATCGGAAAGACCAAATGCGACCAAGACTTTTCGGCTCGCTGGTTGGCGCATCGATCGCCGCCTTCAGCCTTTCACCCGCAGCCGTGGGGGCCTCCATGCTCGAAACCCAACTGATTTCTGCTGCCGAAGCCGGTGATGCGGACAAGGTCAAATCGCTGCTGCAACAGGGTGCAAGCGTCGAGACCCGCGATGCCAGCGGCGCCACGGCCCTTCTCGTCGCCACCCACGAAAACCGCGTCGATGCGGCGCGCGCGCTGATCGAGGCCGGCGCCGACGTCAACGCCAAGGACAAGATCCAGGACAGTCCCTATCTCTACGCCGGCGCACGTGGCCATCTCGAAATCCTGAAGCTGACGCTCGCGAATGGCGCCGACCTCAAGAGCACGAACCGTTATGGCGGCACGGCGCTCATCCCCGCCTCCGAGCGCGGCCACGTCGAGACCGTCAAGACGCTGATCGAAGCCGGCGTCGATGTCGACCACGTCAATCGCCTCGGCTGGACGGCGCTGCTTGAGGCGATCATCCTTGGCACCGGCGGCGAAAAACACACCGAGATCGTACGGCTGCTGATCAAGGCCGGCGCTGACGTCAACCTCGCCGATGGCGGGGGCGTCAGCCCGCTGCGCCACGCGCGCCAACGCGGCTACGGCAGCATTGAAACGCTGCTGGTCGACGCCGGCGCCCGCTAGAGGGATTTACCATGAACCAGGAACAGACCTATCTGGCCGAAGCCGTAGCGCTCGCCCGCCGCAACATCGAGGATGGCGGTCGCCCCTTCGGCGCTGTCGTCGTCAAGGACGGCGAGATCGTCGGCCGCGGCGTCAACGAGATGCTGTCGACAGGGGACCCGACTTCGCATGCGGAACTCAACGCATTGCGTGCCGCCGCCCGGACGCTCCGCTCCCCGCGGCTCGAAGGTGCTGCCGTCTATGCCAGCGGCCAACCCTGCCCGATGTGCCTTGCGGCCATGCGCATGGCCGGGATCACCGAGATCGCCTATGCGAACTCGAACGCCGATGCCGAACCTTTCGGCCTGTCGACAGCGGCGATCTACGCGGAACTGGCAAAACCGCTTGCCGAGCAGGCCATGCGCTTCCGCCATGTACCGGTCGACGATACCGATACAACACCGCTCTACGTGACCTGGCAGGAGCGGCAGGGGAACGAATAACCGGCAGGTGAAACAGCCCTGAGGCCGCCACGACCGGTGGCCGCCTTGCATTTTCGTTCAGACCAAGGCCGAGTGGGAAACCGACGCCCTCCACCCACAGAGACAGATTGCCGCTGGATAGCTGTCCCACTTGCCGAGTACACGCGACGGATGTAATCGCAAAGGGAGTCTTCTTCCCTACTCCCGTCGCTCGACATTCCCACGGAAACCGAGCGCTCCCAGCCTGCAGGTGCCCGCGATGAATGCCTATTCCGAAAAAGCGGGTCGCCGTGTTGCGCTGCTTCTCATCGCGGGTTCCGGCGTGGTGACGATCGCCAAGGGCATGAGCCTGACCTTCCTCGCGATCCGTCTGCAGCGTGATTTTGGCCTCAGCCCCGCAGGCATCGGCGCTCTCATCGGTGCCGGCCCGCTGCTCGGCGCAATCGTCAGTCCCTTTGCCGGCACGCTGTCCGATCGCATTGGCCGAAAAGGGGTGCTGACCGCAGCGCTTTTCATGGCCGGGCTGGCGCTGGCGGGGCTCGGACTGGCGCAATCGATCGCCGCCTTCGCGCTGGCGCACATCGTGTCTGCCGTCGCAGCCGCCGTCTACGAACCGGTTGCGCGTGCCTTGATGAGCGATGCCGCGCCTGAGCATCTGCGCCTTAAGGTCTTCTCCTGGCGTTATCTCGCCATCAATGCCGGCTGGGCCATCGGGCCCTTGATTGGCGTCTGGGTGGGTGCCGCCTATTCGACGCTGTTCGTCAGCGCCGGCGTCATGCACGCAGCCTTCGGCCTCATGCTCTTCTTGGCGGTGCCCGAAGCCGGCGACAGGCAGATGGTCCAAACCACGGGGACATCACAGGCTGCCGGTGGCTGGCGCGGGCTCGTTGCCGCCCTGCGCGACCGAAGGCTGGTCTTCTTCGTCATCGGTGGCACGCTGCTCTTGGCCGTTCATGGCCAGTGGTCGGTGACCTTGTCGCAGTATCTCAACTCCGGCTTTGCGGATGGCGTCACCCTCTTCGCGCTCCTGGTTTCGACCAATGCCGCAACGGTGCTGATCGCCAGCACGCCTGCCCGCTTCGTCATCGAAAGGATCGGTGCGCTGCCGGCGCTGTCGCTCGGCTGCCTGCTTTTCCTGGTCGGCGAAATCGGTTTCGCAGCCTCCTCCGGAATGGAAATGCTCGTCGCCTCGATGATCCTCTTCACCATCGGCGAGGTGCTCGTCGTACCCTCGGAATATGTGCTGGTCGACGGCATTTCGAATACCGGCAATCGCGGCACCTATTTCGGCGCCCATTCGCTCTCGACGGTCGGGAACTTCCTTGGGCCACTGATCGGCGGCCTGGCACTCGGCACCATCGGCGGCGCTGGCATGTTCCTGCTGTTTGCATTTCTTTCGGCGGCAAGCGCGCTTCTGTTTGCGATCGGCCACTCCATGCCGCCGCCGCGCCCGCAGACCGCGCGCGCCGATGCGTCCGACGGTGGCGCCATTAGCGGCGATCACCTGCGGCTGGGTCAATTCGCCTAGCGCCGTCATCCTCCCGTCGCAGGCGCCGACGAGGCGTTGATCTGCTGTTGCACCCGTTCGAGCGGCCCCGGCGCCAACGCCGCTGGCGGCTGATACGGATTGGAGAAGGCATAGATCAGAAACAGGATGATGCCCGTGTACGCGCCGAAGAGGCAGAGCAGCAGCAGATTGCGCCGCATTGGCGGGAAGGAATAATAGGCGAGCGCGATGAAGATGACGCCGGAGAGTGCCGCGAACCAGAAGATACTGTCGATCGAGTCCGCGACATTGCTTTCCCGCTTGGTCCGGCTTTGCGAGATGTCGTGCAGCCGCTCCAGCATCTGGCTGCGCAGGCTCTCCTGGCGCTTGTCGGCCGGGACCAGGTTCAGCACGTGCTGATAGGCTGCATCCCAGTGCACCCAAGCCTGTGGTGAAAGACGTCCCTTGTCCGCCAGTGACTGCCATTCACCATCGATCACCTCGGCCGCATAGGCGGAGATCGCCTGCTGGATCGGCGCCTTGACGGCTTCACCGTAACGTTCGGCGTCGTAGAAGATGTCAGCGGTCGCCCCGGCTTCGGTAGCCATCTCGTATTTGAGCTGCTGGTACTCGACCATCTCCTGCGCAAAGACCAGCGCGAGGATCAAGCCATGCAGCGCCGAAATGCGAAAGATGACCAAACTGGCAAGTTCCTTTTCGTGCCCTTCCGCCTCGCCGCCCATGATCAGCCGCATTGCAAAGTAGGACGCGAGCGTCAGGGCGACCGTGCCGAAGACGAATAAAGGCACCGAGCAACATCTCGACGATCATTTTCCCCTCCGCCGGCCGCCGATAAACATCGGCAATTCTGAGCGTCGAGGCCTGGAAACACAACGCCTCGCTTTATTAGCAAATGCACGCAACAGCTGTCTTGCCTGCAGGCAAACCGCTATGTTTGCAGCCGCCGCCACCATTTCGACATTGCCAACCCGTAAGCACCGCGCCGAAACAGGAGTAAAAACAACATCATGACCGCCCCAAGCGAACAGACAGTCCTCAAGCAATCGATCGCGGCCACCGTCGTCGTCGGGGTGACGGGCGTGATCTTCGGTCTGCTTTCGGGCTCGGTTTCCATCGTCTTCGACGGCGTCTTCTCGGCCGTCGATGCCTCCATGACCGTGCTTGCACTCGGCGTGACCCAACTGATCCCGAAGCAGAGCAAGCGGTTCCAGATGGGCTTCTGGCACATCGAGCCCATGGTGCTGCTCTTCAATGCCGGGCTGCTGACGCTGCTTTCCTTCTACGCGATGGTCAACGCCGTCGGGTCGCTCTTGTCGGGTGGCAACCATCTCGCCTTCGACTGGGCGATTGCCTATGCCGCCGTCGTCGTGGTGATCTGCCTCGTCATGTTTTTCTACATTCGCCGGGCAAACCGGCCGATCGGCTCAGAGTTCCTGGCGCTCGACGTGCGTGCCTGGGCGATGTCCGGTGCGATCACCTCGGCCCTGCTCGTCGCCTTCGTGATCGCCGCGGCGTTGAAGGGTACGGCTTACGAACATTGGACGCCCTATGTCGACCCGGCGATCCTGATCGTGCTGACGCTCTGCCTTATCCCGCTGCCGATCCGCACGGTCTTCCAGGCATTGAAGGAGATCTTCCTGGTTGCGCCTGCCGAACTCGACGAGCGCGTGCGTCAGGCGGCGGCAAATGCGGTCGCGCGCCACGGCTTTGCCGACTATCGCACCTATGTCGCCAAGGTCGGGCGCTCCAAGACGATCGAGGTCTATCTTATCGGAACGCCGGAAACCAAGGTCGGCACCCTCGCCGAACTCGACCGGATCCGCGCCGAGGTCGGCGAGGAGATCGGCGATCCCGGCCACGACCGCTGGCTGACGATCGCCTTTACCGGCGAAGCGCGCTGGGCTGAGTAATCTTCCCCCGTCAGGAAAGCTCGATCCGCCTGTTGATGCCGATCGCCTCCAGGAAGGCGTGGTCGTGGCTGACGACGAGTAGCGCGCCGTCATAGGCTCTGAGACCCGCCTCGACCGCCTCGACGGATTCGATATCCAGATGGTTGGTCGGCTCGTCTAGGATCAAGAGCTGCGGTGGGCTGCTGCCGCCGAGCACGCAGGCAAGCCCTGCACGCAGCATCTGGCCGCCGCTGAGGCTTGAAACGACCTGCAAGGCCGCATCCGCGCGGAACATGAAACGGGCGAGCGCCGCGCGGCAGTCGTTCTCGCTGGCGTCAGGATTAAGTTGCCGGAAATTGTCACGGATCGAAAGACGGGGATCGATCAGGCTCACCTGCTGGTCGAGCACGGCGTATTCGACCAGGACATGCACATTGCCGGACCATGGCTTGAGATCACCGGTCAACAGCGACAGCAGCGTCGTCTTGCCCGAGCCGTTGCGGCCGGTGAGTGCCACGCGCTCCGGGCCGACGATCGAGAGCGACAGCCGGTCGATCACTGGCGTTCGCGGCTGATAACCCGCAGTGACGGCATCGACCTGCAGCACGCTTCGGCCGGCGGGCAGGCCGGTCGAAGGCAGGCGGACGGTCAGCGGCTGCAGGATTTCGATGCGTTCGCGTGCCTCAGCGAGATCGCCGATCGCCCGATCTCGGCTGCGCTCGGCAAGACGGGCATTGTCGCCGCCCGTCCTCTCGCTGCGCTCCTTCCTCGCATCAAGCAGCAGCAGCGGCTCGTCCCCCTTGGCGCGCTTACGGCGGCCTGCCGCGTCCTTGCGCGCCTTGCGCTCAGCTATCTCTTGCGTTTTTCGCTGGACCTCGGCCAGACGGCGCTCCGCGTCGGCGAGATCGTGACGGGCCGATGCGAGCTCGATTGCCTTGCGCTCGCGGTAGTGGCTCCAGTTGCCGCCATAGGTCGTGGCGCCGAGCGACGTCAGCTCGACGATCGCGTCCATCGTCTCCAGGAGTTCGCGATCATGGCTGACGACGATGGCGCCGCCGCGCCAGCCCGCCATCAACGCGGCAACGGCAGCCCGCCCCTCGCGGTCGAGATTGTTGGTGGGCTCGTCGAGCAGGATGAAATCCGGCTCCTGGAAGACGAGGGCGGCAAGCTTCACGCGGGTCATCTGCCCGCCGGAAAGTGCTGCAAGGGGCGTCCCAGCCGACGCCTCCAGACCGACGCGCGCAAGTGCTGCCTCCAGCCGGGATTCGAGCATCCAGTCGGCCGCGGCAAGCTCGTCCATGCTGGCCAGCCCTTCTTCCGCACGCTTGAGGACGCCAAGCGCATCGCGGATGCCAAACAGGTCGGCGACGGTTTCATCGTCCGCGACCTGGACGGTCTGGCTGAGCATGCCGAGGCTGCCGACGACGGTGACCTTGCCGGCCTGCGGCGCGAGCGCGCCTTCGATCAGGCGCAGCAGCGTGGATTTGCCAACGCCGTTGCGGCCGACAAGGCCGGTACGAACAGGACCAAAGGTCAGGTCGAGATTGGAAAAGAGGCTTCGGCCCTCAGGCGTGGACCACGAAAGTTGGGAGAGTGAAATCGAAGCAGGCATGGATACGATTTTCCCTGATGGCAAGACGGTTCGGCTTGGCGGTCAGGGTGAAATCCATCGATGCGTGTATCCTGTTCAAATTTCTATCGCGGCAATAGATAGCATCGAATGCGCCCGTTTCAAGGCGGGACATTTGATTGCGGCGCGGCGGTAAGCGGAGGATCAGGCGAGACTGCGCCGCGCCTGGTCATCGCCGAAAGTCAGTCCGGAGGCGCGCACGCTTCGGTTTCGGCCGTGGTTCTTGGCGTCGAGAAGAGCGGCGTCAGCCCGCGTCAGCAGGGTGGCGACGGGCCCGTCGTCCGGAGCCGAGGCAATGCCGACCGAGACTGCAACTGTGCCCAGAATCCGGCCGCGATGCGACAGCGGGGTGGTGCCGATCCGGGTCCTCAGCCGCTCGGCAAGCTCGAAGCCTGCCGCCTCGCCTGCTTCCGGCAGCAACACCGTAAGTTCCTCTCCGCCGAAGCGGTAGGCGCTGCCGGCATCGGCCACCGTATTGCATGACGACGTCGCCGGCATCGTGGCCGAACTCATTGTTGAAGCGCTTGAAATGGTCGATATCGATCATCAGGCAGGTGAGTGGCTTGCCGCCCTGCCCGCGCGGCTCACGGTTCAGCGCCTCGTCGAGGCAGCGCCGGTGAGCAGGCCCGTCAGCGCGTCGCGCACCGCCAGATTGGTGAGCTTCTCGCGCAGTTGAAGATTGGCGACGGCAAGCCCGATGTTTTCGGCGATCAATTCGAGATAGAGGCGCGACGCTTCGACTGCGAATGTTTCGTCAGAGCGCTCCTCGAAATAGAGGAGACCAATGGTATCGCCCTGGGCTGTCAGCGGCACGCAGAGACCGACCGCGCCATCGTCGTCGAGATGCTGGCAGGCGATATCGCTATGACCGCGATTGCTGACATGCGGCCGGCCGCGGCGAAGTCCCCAGCAGGCGCTGGACGGGAAGGATGGCGCAGAATGCTGCGGATCGAACCAACTGCCGACGCGGGTCAAGAGCGTCCGGCTGTCGTTCAGCACGTAGAGATGGCCGGCAAGATTGGGAAAGACCTGCGGCGCGAAGCGGGCCACGACCTCGGCCAGTTCGTCCTGGCTCTGGCAGGCCTGCAGTCGGTGCATCATCTGCAGGATCAGGTCCTTGGTTTGCTGGTCCAGGCGCCGCTCCGCATCGAGCCGATCACGCTCGATACCGTTTTCCCGAAAGATGTGGATCGCCTTGTTCATCTCGCCGATCTCGTCGCGGCGCCGGTCGAGCGGCACTTCCACAGCGTAGTCCTGCTCGGCGAGACGTGTGACGATGCCGCTCATGCGGGTGAGCGGCATGGCGACGCGGCGCTTGAGAATGAAATAGAGCACGCTCAGGAAGAGGGCAGCGGTGATGCCAAGCATCGACTTGGCCGCGATGGCGAACCAGTCGCTGCGCGCCTGTGCCTCGTTGAGCGCCCCGCCTGTGCGAGCATTGGTCAAGTCTCGAAACCGTGCGACCGTGTCGAGAAGCGCTGTCTGCAGCCGCTCGTGCTCCGGGCCGAATAGCTTCTCCTGGGCGGTCGTGCGATCGCCCTTCTGATAGGCCTCGATGGCGGCAAGCTCGATCTTGTCGAGTGCCTCTGCCTCGCGCATCGTCGCCTGAAGGGCTGCGATCTCGCCCTGGGACGCGCCGAAACTCGTGGCCGTCTTGATCGCCTCTTCGCGCTTGCGCTCCTCTTCCTCCGCGCGATGGAAGGCTTCGAGGTGACGCTCGTCGCCGCGCATGACGTAAAGGCGCGCCTCGTCGGTCCGTACTTCCGCTCCGAGCACAAGTTCTTCGCCAAGCGTATCGAGGGCAAGATGCTGTTCGACCGCCCGCCTCTCCTCGAGAGCGCTATTCGTCGACAGGATGAAGGCCGCGCCCGAAAGTGCCGTCAGAAGAACGGTGACGCCATAGGCCCAGTTGGTGATCGCATTTATTCGCATGAGAAGAGCTTACCCTGCGCGGATTGAAAGCGGATTAATCGCATTCCCTGGCTTCGGCAACAGGCCCGGAGCATGTTGACGCGGGCGGCACGGCTTTTGTTCCATTGCGCGCCACGGGCGGGAACAATCGGCGGTGATGTCCCGGGGGGCTAGCATAGCGAAACGCCGTATCGCACGGATGTCAGCACAGGCAACCTCCTCCGGTGGGACACGTTGCGCCCAGCGGATCGCTCAAGTAGGTTCGATCTCGAAGGCACTGGTGAGGCCAGCCGCTGGAATATTGTGTATCGCGTAGGACCCGGCAGCCCATGCCGGGCAAGAGGACGGCCGAAAGGCCGGGTGGAAATGACACTGTCGGGTAAGCGTATTCTCCTGATCATCTCCGGCGGCATCGCGGCCTATAAGAGCCTTGATCTCATCCGACGTTTGCGGGAACGCGGGGCGAGCGTGCGGCCGGTGATGACGGCCGGCGCGCAGCAGTTCGTGACCCCGCTTGCCGTCGGCGCGCTTTCGGCCTCGCATGTCTATCTCGATCTCTTTTCACGCGAGGACGAGCAGGATGTCGGCCACATCCGACTGGCGCGCGAGTGCGACCTGATCGTCGTTGCGCCGGCGACCGCCGACCTGATGGCCAAGATGGCGAACGGCCATGCGGACGACCTCGCCTCCACCATCCTGCTCGCGACCGACCGGCCGGTGCTGATCGCTCCCGCGATGAACCCGAAGATGTGGGCGCATCCGGCAACGCGCCGCAACCGGGCGACGCTCGCCAAGGACGGCATCCGCTTCATTGGCCCCGAAGCCGGCGAGATGGCGGAAAGCGGCGAGGCCGGGGAAGGCCGCATGAGCGAGCCGCTTTCGATCGTGGCCGCCGTCGAGGATCTTCTCGGCGGCGCCGCGAAGCCGCTTGCCGGGCGCAGCGTGATCGTAACCTCAGGGCCGACGCATGAGCCGATCGACCCAGTGCGTTACATCGCCAACCGTTCCTCCGGCAAGCAAGGCCACGCGATCGCCGCCGCGCTGGCAAAGCTCGGCGCTAATGTCACACTCGTCTCCGGCCCGGTGACGATCCCGGATCCCGCCGGCGTCAAGGTCGTGCACGTGGAGCGGGCCGAGGAAATGCGCGACGCGGTGCTAACCGCCCTGCCCGCCGATGTCGCCGTGATGGTTGCCGCCGTTGCCGACTGGCGGGTAGCCAGCGCTGCCGGCAACAAGATCAAGAAGAAGCCGGGCGAGGCCCCGCCGCCGCTGCAGCTTGCCGAAAACCCCGATATCCTGAAGACCGTCGGCCATCATGCCAAGCGGCCGAAGCTCGTGATCGGCTTTGCCGCCGAGACCGAAAACGTCGCCGACAACGGCCGCGCCAAGCTCGAGCGCAAGGGCGCCGATTTCATCCTCGCCAACGACGTTTCGCCGGCAACCGGCATCATGGGCGGCGACCGCAACAAGGTGAAGCTGATCTCGGCCACCGGCAACGACGACTGGCCGGAGATGGACAAGGACGCGGTTGCGGAAAAGCTGGCCGTGATGATTGCCGAGCAACTGGCGCGGATCGACAAGGGCTAGCTCCGAATTACCGATGCCCCTCACCCTAGCCCTCTCCCCGCAAGCGGGGCGAGGGGACGTGCCCTGCGTGAACGAAGCGTTCGCAGCAAGCAGATAGATTCGGGAGAGTGCGGCATGTCCCTTCTCCCCGCCTGCGGGGAGAAGGTGGCGGCAGCCGGATGAGGGGCCACCTGCCATCGACCATCAAGATACTGCGCCTCAAGCCATCTGACGTGTCTTCACCGGCGTCCCCTGCGTCGAAAACAGCCGGACATCGACACCATTCTCACCGACGATGACCGCCGTGCCGTCCGGGATCTCCACCCAGGCGCTGTCGTCGTCGTTGAGCGGCTCGGAAACGAGGCAATAGCCGCCGCTCGGGCCCATGGGTGCCGCGTAGAGCGTCGGCGCCTTCCAGTCGGAGGCATAACGCACGGCGTAGAGATCCTGGCCGTCGGAAAAGGCGGCGGTGAAGCGGACCAGCACCTGGCGTTCGAGATGTTCGGCAAGCTGCTCGACGAAGGCGAGTGCCTCGGCGATCGCGCCGAGCGGATCGCGGTCGAGCCCGAACTGCATGGCGAGCAGGAACAGAAGCTCGGAGTCGGTCGTGCCGGTGCGGGCCGAATAGAGGTCGTTGTCGAGCATGCTCTCCATTGGCCGGCGCAGATGCTCGAAGTCGCCGATCTGGCCGTTGTGCATGAACGACCAGCGGCCGAAGACGAAGGGATGGCAGTTGTCGCGCCTTGTGCCACCGCCGGTCGCGGCGCGCACATGGGCAAGGAAGAGCGGCGAGCGGATCTGGCGAGCAATGCTCTTCAAGTTGCAGTCCGACCAGGCGGGCAGGATATCGCGGTAGCGCCCCGGCTCCGGGTGATCGCCATACCAGGCGATGCCGAAGCCGTCGCCATTGGTGACCGTCTTCGCCCGCGTCGCGCAATGGGACTGTTCGATCAGCGAGTGCGCGGGAGAGGTTACCAGTTCCTCGAGATAGAGCGGGTCCCCGCGATAGGCTGCCCAGCGGCACATGCTGATTTCACTCCAGCTCCGCCCCGTAGACTCCGGAGCGATTCGTTAACCATGACGAAGTGCGATGTTCCAACGGAACATGGTAAAAATGCGTTAACACATTCCCCCTTCGTCAAGATGAGCCTGGCCGGAACGCACAGATTTGGCTGTTTCGATGGACACCGTTCCCGTATCACCGTCGTATTTCGAATAAATATTCCATATTGACAAAACATGCACAATTCATTTCATTTTAGACCGATTGCAGCGGCGCCGACCGGGAGGACTTCAACATGGCCAGCAAGCGCAAACTCGGGATCGGCCTGATCGGCACGGGCTTCATGGGCAAGGCCCATGCGCTCGGCTTCACCATTGCCGCGCGGGTCTTCGACCTGCCCTTCGAGCTCGATCTCGTTTCGGTCGCCGACGTGACCACCGAGAGCGCTGAACGGGCTCGCGGCCAACTCGGCTTCCGCAAGGCGACTGCCGACTGGCGCGAGTTGCTGACCGATCCGGATATTGACATCATCGACATCACCACGCCGAACCTCCTGCACAAGGAGATGGCGCTGGCCGCGATCGCGCATGGCAAGCATGTCTATTGCGAGAAGCCGCTGGCGCCGACCGTTGCTGAATGCTGGGAGATGGTCGGGGCGGCCGAGAAGGCCGGCGTCGTCACCCAGGTCGGCTTCAACTATCTCAAGAACCCGCTGATCTTCCTTGCCAAGGACATCATCGAAAGCGGCGAGATCGGCGAGATTCGCTCGATGCGCGGCATTCATGCGGAAGATTTCATGGCCGACGCCAGCGTTCCGTGGGGCTGGCGCCTGAACCCGGCCAGCGGCGGCGGCGCGCTTGCCGATATTGGCAGCCACATCATCGCCTCCATGCGCCACCTCGTCGGCCCGATCAAATCGGTACTGGCCGAGACCATCATCCAGATTCCGGAACGCCCGATCGCGCAGGGCTCGAGCGAGACCCGCGCCGTCGAGGTCGACGACATCACCCGCGCCTTCGTGCGCTTCGAAAACGGCGCGACCGGCAGCTTTGAGGCAAGCTGGATCGCCACGGGCCGCAAGATGCAGCACGATTTCGAGATCTACGGCTCCAAGGGCAGCATCGTCTTCACCCAGGAGCGGCTGAACGAAATCCGCCTCTACAAGACCGGCGACGACATCCGCACCCGCGGCTTCCGCACCATCTGGGCGGGACCGGAGCATCCGCCCTATGGCGCCTTCTGCGTGGCTCCCGGCCACCAGATCGGCTTCAACGACCTGAAGGCGATCGAGGTCAAGGAATTCCTCGACGCCATCGCCGGGGGCAAATCACCCTCGACCGATTTCCGCGAAGGCTTTGAGGTACAGAAGGTGCTGTCGGCGACCTATCAGTCTGCCAAGACCAATGAATGGGTGCATATCTAGAAAATGGAACGTCTGTTCTATGCCGTTCCCGGCTAATCGATTAGAGTGAGGATGCAAACGACACCGAAGACCGAGGAGACGAATAAGACATGGCCATGCCGGAAACGACGACGGAGGTCCCGCAGGATTTCGAGGCGCTGAAGGCCGCCATTCTGGAACGCAAGGCGCAGCTACCGAAACGGCTGCGCCAGGTGGCCGCCTACTCGCTCGACAATCCGGATGAGATCGCCTTCGGCACGGCGGCCAGCATCGCCACCTCGGCCGAAGTGCAGCCGTCGACGCTGGTGCGCTTCGCCCAGCATTTCGGCTTCGAGGGCTTCTCCAGCCTGCAGCAGATCTTTCGCGCGCGGCTGCGCGAGCGCACGCCCGGCTACGAGGATCGGCTGAAGGCGCTGAGCAACAACGACCATAGCAGGCTCGAAAGCGGCTCGATCTTCAACGGCTTCGTCGCCGCCGCCCACCGCTCGCTCGACAACATCGCCTCTTCGGTCGATCCGGAAGCCTTCGAGCGGGCCGTCGACATTTTGGCCAAAGCCGACACGATCTACCTGATCGCCAAGCGCCGCTCCTACCCGATCTCCAGCTACATGGCCTATGCCTTTGGCAAGCTGAAGGTGAAGTACCAGCTCGTCGGCACGGCCGCCGGCATCGACGAGGATGTGCTGGCCATGGCGACGAAGAACGATGCGGCCTTTGCCGTCAGTTTCTCACCCTATGCCTCCGAAAGCGCCGCCCAGGCGAGGCTTCTCGCCGAACGTAAGGTGCCGGTCGTGTCGCTGACGGATTCGGCCTTCTCGCCGCTCGCGGAATCCTCGAAGGTCTGGTTCGAACTGGTCGAGGCCGACCATGCCGGGTTCCGTTCGCTCTCCGCCAGCATGGCCTTCGCCATGGCGCTGACCGTCGCCATCGCCGAGAAGCGTCAGCGCCTTGCCGAAGGTGGCTAGGTCAAACGGAACTGATAGAATGAAAATTCCATATTGACGAAACGTCGGAATTTATGTTTCATACCGCCATCACCCACAGTACGAAAATGGTCGGGCCCGCCAAGGTGTCCGCGGGGAGGAAGCAGTGAGCCAGAACGTTTCGGCACAGGGAGCAAAGTCGCTCGACCTGATCACCATCGGCCGAGCCTCGGTCGATCTCTACGGCCAGCAGATCGGCACGCGGCTTGAAGACGTTTCGAGTTTCGCCAAGTCGGTCGGCGGCTGCCCCTGCAACATCTCGGTCGGCACGGCCCGCCTGGGTCTCAAGTCGGCGTTGCTGACCCGCGTCGGCGACGAACAGATGGGCCGCTTCATCCGTGAGCAGCTCATCCGTGAAGGCGTCGAGACGCGCGGCATCGTCACCGATCCGGAGCGGCTGACGGCGCTCGCCATCCTCGCGGTCGAAAACGACAAGTCCTTCCCGCTGCTCTTCTATCGCGACAACTGCGCCGACAACGCGCTCTGCGAAGACGACGTTTCGGAAGACTTTATCCGCTCGGCCCGCGCCATCCTGGTTTCCGGCACGCATTTTTCCAAGCCGAACACCGATGCGGCGCAGCGCAAGGCGATGCGCATTGCCAAGGAGAGTGGCGCCAGGATCGTCTTCGACATCGATTATCGCCCGAACCTCTGGGGCCTGGCCGGCCATGACGCCGGCGAAAGCCGCTACATCGCCTCAGATCGCGTCTCGGCGCACCTCAAGACCGTTCTTGCCGATTGCGACCTGATCGTCGGCACGGAAGAGGAAGTGCTGATCGCGTCCGGCGAAAGCGACCTCTTGCAAGCGCTGAAGACGATCCGCTCGCTTTCCAAGGCAACGATCGTACTGAAGCGCGGTCCGATGGGCTGCATCGTCTATGACGGCCCTATCTCCGACAATCTCGAAGACGGCATCGTCGGCAAGGGCTTCCCGATCGAGGTCTACAACGTGCTCGGCGCCGGCGACGCCTTCATGTCCGGCTTCCTGCGCGGCTGGCTGAAGAACGAACCGCACGCGACCTCGGCCACCTGGGCCAATGCCTGCGGCGCGTTTGCCGTCTCGCGCCTGCTCTGTGCGCCTGAAATCCCGACCTGGACCGAACTACAGTTCTTCCTCGAAAACGGCAGCAAGGAGCGGGCGCTGCGCAAGGACGAGGCGATCAACCACGTTCACTGGGCAACCACCCGTCGTCGCGACATTCCGCTTCTGATGGCGCTTGCGATCGACCATCGCAGCCAGCTCGAAGACATGGCCGCCGGAGACCAGGCGCTTCTCGCGCGCATTCCTGCCTTCAAGGTGCTGGCGGTCAAGGCAGCGGCGCAAGTCGCGGCCGGACGCTCGGGCTTCGGCATGCTGATCGACGACAAATACGGCCGCGATGCGCTTTATGCCGCCGGTGCACACCGCGATTTCTGGATCGGCAAGCCGATCGAGCTCCCGGGCTCGCGGCCGCTGCAGTTCGAATTCAGCCAGGACCTCGGCAGCCGCCTGATCGATTGGCCGGTCGATCATTGCATCAAGGTGCTCTCCTTCTACCACCCGGATGATCCGGCAGACCTCAAGGCGCAGCAGGTGGCGAAGCTCCGCTCGGCCTTCGAAGCGGCCCGCAAGGTCGGTCGCGAGATCCTGATCGAGATCATCGCCGGCAAGCATGGCAAGCTCGACGACCAGACGATTCCACGGGCGCTCAACGAGCTCTACGATGCCGGCCTCAAACCGGACTGGTGGAAGCTCGAGCCGCAGGCAAGCCGCGGCGCCTGGGCGGCGATCGACGCCGTGATCGAGGCGCGCGATCCGCTCTGCCGCGGCGTGGTGCTGCTCGGCCTCGAAGCGCCCTACGAGCAGCTCAAGGATGGATTTGCAGCCGCCCGCACCTCGAAGACGGTCAAGGGCTTCGCCGTCGGCCGCACGATCTTCGCCGATGCCGGCAAGGCCTGGCTCGGCGGCACGATGAGCGACGAGCAGGCGATCGCCGATATGGCCGGGAAGTTCAAGGCGCTGGTGGATCTCTGGCTGCAACTGGGTGAAACAAAGGCGGCATAGGATCGACGCAATCGTTGATCATGCCGCAAGTAGGGTGGAACGGGACGATTCCGCCACGAGGAGGAAACAGACAATGAGCCAGAAGACCGTGCGCCTGACCATGGCCCAGGCCGTGGCGCGGTTCCTGACCCGCCAGATGACCGTGATCGACGGCAAGAAGGTACCGATCTTCGGCGGCGTCTTCGCCATCTTCGGCCACGGCAACGTTGCCGGCGTCGGCGAAGCGCTGCATGCAATCAAGGACACGCTGCCGACCTACCGCGCTCAGAACGAACAGGGCATGGCCAATGCAGCGATCGCCTTTGCCAAGGCGAGCTTCCGCCGCCGCTTCATGGCCTGCACAACCTCGATCGGCCCCGGCGCACTCAACATGGTGACCTCGGCGGCACTCGCCCATGTCAACCGCCTGCCTGTCCTGTTCCTGCCCGGCGACGTCTTCGCCAATCGCCGCCCCGATCCGGTGCTGCAGCAGGTGGAAAGCTTCGGCGACGGCACGATCTCGGCCAATGACTGCTTCCGTCCGGTGTCGCGTTACTTCGACCGCATCACACGGCCCGAACAGATCGTGCCGGCGCTCCGCCGCGCCATGCAGGTTCTCACCGATCCGGCTGATTGCGGCCCCGTCACGCTGTCGCTCTGCCAGGACGTGCAGGCTGAAGCCTATGACTATCCGGAAAACTTCTTCGACGAGAAGGTCTGGGTGCCGCGCCGCATCGAGCCCGATCTCGACGAACTGGCAACGGCAATCGCAGCGCTGAAGCAAGCGAAGAAGCCGATCATCATCGCCGGTGGCGGCGTGCTCTATTCGGAAGCGACCAAGGAGCTCGGCGACTTTGCCGAACGGCACGGCATTCCCGTCGTCGAAACGCAGGCTGGCAAGTCGGCGCTAACGCATTCGCATTCCCTTAACATGGGCTCGGTCGGCGTCACCGGCACTTCCGCCTCCAACGCGCTCGCCGAGGACGCCGATGTGGTTCTCGCCGTCGGTTCGCGGTTGCAGGATTTCACCACCGGTTCCTGGGCGCTCTTCAAGAATGAGGGCCTCAAGATCATCGGCCTCAACGTCCAGCCGTTCGATGCCGGCAAGCACAACGGCCTGCCTCTGATTGCCGACGCCCGCGCCGGTCTCAACCGGATCTCTGGCGGTCTCGGCAGCTACAAGGCCGACCCGAGCTGGACCGCCAAGGCCAAGGCCGGCAAGGCCGAATGGCTGACGGCTGCCGACAAGGCGACCGCCACGACCAATGCGGCGCTTCCCTCCGATGCCCAGGTGATCGGCGCCGTCCAGCGCGCCCGCGGCGGCAAGAACACGACCCTCGTCTGCGCCGCCGGCGGTCTGCCGGGCGAGTTGCATAAGCTCTGGCAGGCGGAAGAGCCTGGCGGCTACCACATGGAATACGGCTTCTCGACCATGGGCTACGAGGTCGCCGGCGGCCTCGGCGTCAAGCTTGCCAAGCCCGAGAGCGATGTCATCGTCATGGTCGGCGACGGCAGCTATATGATGCTGAACTCGGAGATCGCCTCCTCGATCATGCTCGGCGCCAAGTTCACCATCGTGCTGCTCGACAATGCCGGCTACGGCTGCATCAACCGGCTGCAGATGGGCACCGGCGGCGCCAACTTCAACAATCTCTTGAAGGACACCCATCACGTCGAGCTGCCGCAGATCGACTTCGCGGCCCACGCTGCCGCGATGGGCGCCGTCACCCGCAAGGTCGGCTCGATCTCCGAGCTCGAAGCGGCCCTCAAGGAGACGGCGGGCGAGGCGCGCACGACCGTCATCGTCATCGACACCGACCCGCTGATCACCACCGAGGCCGGCGGCCACTGGTGGGATGTGGCAGTGCCCGAAGTCTCGGGCCGCAAGCAAGTCAACGAGGCGCGCGAGGGCTACGTAAAGGCGCTCACCTCCCAGCGCTTCGGCTAAGATTGCCCTTTCGGCGCCCGCGTCTTTGCCTGTCGGGCAACGTCCGGAAGGATGAGACATCGAGAGCGGCCCCTCACCCTAACCCTCTCCCCGCGAGCGGGGAGAGGGAACACGGAGGGCGCGGCATTTCCCTTCTCCCCGCCTGCGGGGAGAAGGTGGCGGCAGCCGGATGAGGGGGCAATCGCCCCGTCCCCGCTGCGCACCCATGAGGCACCACGAACGATCCGCCTGCGCGGACAATGCTATAGGAAACGACTAACATGATCCGCTACGGAACCAACCCGATCGCCTGGAGCAACGACGACGATCATACGATCGGCGCGCATCTGACGCTCGAGGATTGCCTCTCCGATTGCCAGAAGATCGGCTTCGACGGCATCGAGAAGGGGCACAAGATGCCAAGCGATCCGGAGGCACTGAAGCAGAAGCTCGCCTCCTACGATCTCGTCTTCGTTTCCGGCTGGCATTCGACCAACTTGCTCACCCACGACGTCGAGGCCGAGAAGAAGGCGATCCAGCCACATCTCGACCTCCTGAAGCACAATGGTTGCAAGGTGGCGATCGTCTGCGAAACCTCGAACGCCATTCATGGCGACGACACGAAGTCGGTTGCCAACGATAAGCCGGTACTGCCGGCCGACCAGTGGAAGAAGTTCGGTGCCGACCTCGAAGCGATCGCTGAGTATTGCGCCGGCCAGGGCATCGACCTCGTCTACCACCACCACATGGGCACGATCGTCCAGACCGGCGAGGAAATCGACCTCCTGATGCAGAACACCGGGCCGGCGACCAAGCTGCTGCTCGATACCGGCCACGCCTGGTTCGGCGGCTCCGATCCGGCGGAAGTCGCAAGCAAGTACATGCACCGTGTACGCCACATCCATTGCAAGAACGTGCGGCCGGCCATCCGCAAAGTCGTCGAAGGTGAAGACCTCTCCTTCCTCGAAGGCGTGCGCCGCGGCGTCTTCACCGTGCCCGGCGACAGCGAGGGCGGCGTCGACTTCCTGCCCGTGCTGAAGATCGCGGCCGAGCACGACTATTCCGGCTGGCTGGTGATCGAGGCCGAACAGGATTCGGCCGTGCGCAACCCGTTCGAATACCAGTCACTCGGGCTGAAGTCGCTGAAGGCCCTTGCCAAGGAAGCCGGGCTCGACAAGTAAGCTCACGGTTTCGGTCGCCGGACTTCACGGGGATTGCCCCTCATCCGGCTGCCGCCACCTTCTCCCCGCTTGCGGGGAGAAGGGATATGCCGCTGGCTCCCCAATTCCTCGCGACGTAAGGTGGAGAGCATGCGGCAAACTCCAGATTCCCTCTCCCCGGCTGCGGGGAGAGGGTTAGGGTGAGGGGCAAGCCACACGTTCAGAGCGCCCCGGGAAAGGAATCAGGGAGACCGTCACATGTCCAAGCTGCTCGTCAAACCGAAGGCCAAATCGGGCCTGATGCAAAACGTGACGCCGGAGAGCGCCGGGTGGACCTATGTCGGCTTCGCGCTTGAACGGCTGAAGGCCGGCGAAACGACCGAAGGCGAGACCGGTGACAAGGAAGTCTGCCTCGTGCTGGTCTCCGGTAAGGCGAAGGTATCCGTTGACGGCGAAAGCTTCGGCGAACTCGGCGGGCGCATGACGCCGTTCGAGGGCCAGCCCTATGCCGTCTATGTGCCGAAGGGCAGCCGCTGGCAGGCAACGGCGACTTCGGATCTGGATCTTGCCATCTGCTCGGCACCGGGCGGCGAGGGCTTCAAGGCGAAGGTCATCGCGCCGGGCACGCATCCGCAGATGACGCGCGGCAAGGGCACCAACACCCGCTACGTCACCAACATCATGCCGGAAGATGACGGTTCGGCGCAGTCTCTGCTCGTCGTAGAAGTGATTACGCCCGGCGGCCACACCTCCTCCTACCCGCCGCACAAGCACGACCAGGACGACCTGCCGGCCGAAAGCTATCTGGAAGAGACCTACTATCACCGGCTGAACCCGCCGCAGGGTTTCGCCATGCAGCGCGTCTATACCGACGACCGCTCGCTGGACGAGACCATGGCGGTCGAGGACGGCGACGTGACGCTGGTGCCGAAGGGATATCACCCCGTTGCCGCAGTACACGGCTACGACGTCTACTATCTCAACGTCATGGCCGGGCCGAAGCGTATCTGGAAGTTCCACAACGCCCGCGAACACGAGTGGCTGTTCACCGGCGTGTAAGTTTCTACTTACGCAATCGTGGCCCCATGCCTCCAGCCGCTGCAGCCAGTGGCGATTGTCGTCGATAGTCAGGCGTGAGCTATCCAAGCTCAAACCCGGAAAGCGGCATACACTTTTTGCTGCTCCGCTCTAGCTTCTGTGCTTTCAGGGAGGCCTCCATGCGCATCGACGGGCAATGCCACTGCGGCTACGTGACCTATGAGGCCGAGATCGATCCGGGCGACGTCGCGATCTGCCATTGCACCGATTGCCAGCAACTGACGGGATCCGCCTATCGCGTGACCGCAGGTACTGCCCGCGAGAACTTCCGGCTGACCGGCGGCGAACCGAAGCTCTATACGAAGGTCGCTGAAAACGGTCGCCAGCGGCTGCAGTTCTTCTGCCCGAACTGCGGCTCGCCGATCTATACGACCGGCACGGACGAGGATGCGTTGGAAGTCGGCATCCGGGTCGGCACGATCAACCAGCGCCGGGAGCTCAAGCCACGGTCGCAGATCTGGTGCTCCTCGGCGCTGCCCTGGATCGGCGACGTCAGGAAGCTGCCCGGACGCGACCGCGATGAGGCGCCCTACTCTTAGATCACGATGGTTTAGAGCGGGATGCGGGCGGAAAACCGCACACACTTTTCCTCATCCCGCTGGCCGCTCAAGCGGCGGCCAGCAGGCCTTGCTTCAACGGCGCCCAGGCTTCGCCGATGACGACGGAAGCAGGTGTCGCCGTCATCTGCGACGGGTGTGCATCGGGGTTCGCTGCGAGATAAGTTTTCACAAGGTGATAGCCGATCGTATAGCCGGCCCAGCGCGGCAGCGCACGATCGCAGCCAAAGAACCAGCCGGCATGATCATAGCCCTCCGCCCAGAGTTCCCGCTCGGCGCGCTCCAGCAAATCTGCCCAATCGCCCGCTGCAATCGCGTGGTTCCAAGGATGGCCGTCGCCGCCATTGATCTCGACATCGAAGGCATCCGCAAGGCCCTCGGTGACCAGAGCTTCGCCGAGCTTGGAGCCGTAGCCGCAGGTCGCGTGGCGGAAGGAATGATGCAGCTCATGCGTCAACATTCTCCGCAACTCGCCGGCGGCAAGGCTGACATGGAAGTTCTCGTTGTCGGGGTCCAGCGTCAGGTAGACCAATCCTCTGCGATAGCAGCTACCGGCCACACCCAGTTCGGGAATGGTCTCTCCCGGCCTGTTTTCGACGACGATATCGATGGGAGCGGCACTGTCGGCGGCAGGAACACGCGCGCCGACCCGCTCGGCCGTCTCGTCCACCTGGCGCAAAATCTGTTCGCGCCAAGCGGCAAGCGATCCATAGGCCTCAAGTAAGTGAACACGCAGGTCCAGCATCTGGCGAATCTCCCGTCATCGACATCACTCTACCGCGCGGCAAGGTAAGCATGCGGCCGGTGATTGCAACGCCGAGCGAGAGAAGGTTTCAACCTGCAAGCGAACCTGCGGCAAAAGGCGCAGGTCGGATGGCCGCCCTCGGCACCCGCCTGACGCCAAAAGCGGCACCTATGCCGATCAGGACCGGATCGTCGTAGCCGATCACGGCGATGCCTGTGGCAAGGTCGCGCAAGGCGCCTTGCCAGCGCCGCTCGTTGTCGCGACTGACATTGGCCGAGATGACGACCGGGGTCTCGCCGGATAATCCCTCCGCCTGGAGGCGCGCGGCGATAGCAGGTGCAGTGCGACCGCCCATGTAGAAGATCGTCGTGGTCTTCGGATCGGCCAAAGCGCGCCAGTCCATGTCCGACGGCAAACCGCCATGACGGGAGTGGCCGGTGACGAAGCGCACCGCCTGGGCATGGTCGCGATGGGTGAGCGACAGGCCGAGACGCGCCGCCATGGCGCTTGCGGCGGTGATGCCGGGCACGACATCGACCGGGATCCCTTCCTGCTCCAGACGGGCGATCTCTTCGCCGGCACGGCCGAAGATCATGGGATCGCCGGCCTTCAGGCGAACGACACGTTTGCCGGCGCGCGCCAGCGCCACCATCATGTCGTTGATGTCCTCCTGCCGGCAGCTCTCGCGCCCGCCGCGCTTGCCGACCAGCATGCGCTTGGCCTCGCGCCGGGCGAGCTCCAGAACCTCGTTCGAAACGAGATCGTCGAACAGGATGACGTCGGCGGCTTGTAGGGCCCGTACCGCCTTCAGCGTCAGATACTCGCTGTCGCCGGGGCCAGCGCCGACAAGCGTCACGCGACCGGTGGTGGCATGGTTCGCCGACAAGCGCTCCATCTCCGCCACCAGCCGCGTCTCGACACCCTCCTCCGGTGTCGCTTGAAAAGCGAGATCGACGAACCGCTCCCAGAAGGCGCGGCGCGGCGCGCCGGGCTTGAGCCGGGCATTGACCTCGTCTCGCAAAGCCTGCGCCAGCGCTGCCCAATCCTTCAGCACCGGCGGCAGCAGCGTCTCGATGCGCCGGCGGATCGCCTGGGCGAGGATGGGTGCCGCACCATCGGTCGAGATCGACACCACGACCGGCGAGCGGTTGACGATGGAACCGAACTGAAACTGACAGAAAGCGGGCTTGTCGATGACATTGACCGGTACGCCGGCCTGTTGCGCCGCCGCAAAAAAGGCTTGCGCTTCGTCGTCGCTCTCGCAATCGGCGACCGCAAGCGCGGCACCGGCAAGCACATTCGCCTGCCAGCTCTCGCGGTGATGGACGAGACGACCAGTGGGATGAGCGGCGCCCTGGCTGATCAAAGCCGCGCAGACCTCGCCGAGCTCTTCCTCCGGCGCATAGATATGAACCTCGGCGCCGCAGGCGGCCAGCAGTTCCGCCTTCCAGGCCGCGGCATCGCTGCCGCCCGCCACCACGACACGCTTGGCTTCGAGCGACCAGAAGACCGGCAGCTTGGCAAGCGCGGCCATGCGCACCGGCTCGCGGCGCGATTGAATTTCATTCCGCAGCGGCAGCAAGGCATCCATCGACGATCCCCCTGATCTCGGCGCGGCAGGAGCCGCAATTGGTTCCGGCGCTCAGCGCCCGCCCGACAGCTTCAACCGAACGGCAGCCGCCGCGGACAGCCGCGACGATCTGATTGACGCCAACATTGAAACAGGAGCAGACGGTCGCTCCGGGGTCCGGCCGGTCGGCGCCCGGCCGGCCGGCAACGAGCGCAAAGCGCGTGCGCAGGTCCGTATGCGAGGCGCTCAGCTGTTCGACCGCCCAGTTGCGGGCTACGGCGACGGGTTCAGGTGCGAGAAACAGCGCCAGCAGCAAGCGATCGCCGTCGAAGAAGGCGAGCCGTCTTTGGCCGGAGGGCCCATCCGCATAGCCGATCGGCTCGATGTCCCCAGTAAGGCCAAAGGTCTTCCGGCACCAGGCGACCCAATCCTCCGGCGTCGTCTCTGCAGCAAGTTCCAGACGCCAACCGCCCCTCGCCTTGGCAACGGCCCAATAGCCGAGATCGAGACCCGAGGGTTTCGACGCGCTGACCGCAAAGCCGTAGGTCGAAGCGGAAAAACGGCGGATCGCAACGGCGGCATTTTTCGAGGCCGGCTGGCCCGAGACCGGATCGGTAACCGGCGGGACCAGCGCATCGATGCGCGCCTTGGCGGCAAACTGGTCGTTCCAGTGCATGGGCACGAAGAGATTGCCACGCGCCTGGCGCTCAGTGATGAGTGCGCGGACGATCGCCGAGCCGTAAGGGCTCTCAAGGGAAACGAGATCGGCGGGGGCGATGCCAAGATCCATCGCGTCACGCGGGTGGATCTCGACGAAAGGTTCGGCGAGGTGGGCGGAGAGGCGCGCGCTCTTACCGGTGCGGGTCATCGTGTGCCAGTGGTCGCGCACGCGGCCGGTGTTCAAGGTCAAAGGGAAGCCGCCACTGACGCGGGCCGGCACGGCGCTCGCAACCGCGACGAAGCGGGCACGCCCATCCGCGTGGAAGAAGCCACCATCGGCAAAGAAGCGGGTCTCGCCCTCTGGCTTCCCCAGCGATTGCGGCCATTGGAACGGCGCGAGCGCGTCGTAGGCCGCAGCATCGATCTCCGCATGGGCGCCGATGTCGAAATCGCGCCGCCCGTCATTCTCGAACGCCGAAAGACCAGCATGCTCGGCGAAGATTTCTGAGGGTGAGGTATAGGCGAAGGCACCCTGGAACCCCATACGGCGCGCCACTTCGTTCAGCTGCCACCAGTCGGCGCGGGCCTCCCCCGGGGCCGCGAGAAAGCCGCGCTGACGGGAAATGCGGCGCTCGGAATTGGTGACCGTCCCGTCCTTCTCGCCCCAGCCGAGCGAGGGCAGGAGCACATGGGCGTGACGGGTGGTGTCGGTCTCCTGGAGCACATCGGAGACGACGACGAAGGGACAGGCCTTGAGTGCGGCCTCGACGGCGTCGGCATCCGGCATGGAGACCACGGGATTGGTCGCCATGATCCAGATCGCCTTGATCCGGCCGTCTGCAACCGCACGAAACATGTCGACCGCCTTCAGCCCCGGCCTGGTCGCGATCGATGGCGCGCCCCAGAAGCGGCGCACCTGATCGCGGTGCCCGGCCTTTTCGATGTCCATATGGGCGGCAAGCATGTTGGCGAGGCCGCCGACCTCGCGGCCGCCCATGGCATTGGGCTGACCGGTCAGCGAAAACGGCCCCATGCCCGGCCGGCCAATGCGGCCGGTGACGAGATGACAGTTGATGATGGCGTTGACCTTGTCGGTGCCCGAGGAGGACTGGTTGACGCCCTGGCTGTAGCAGGTGACGACGTTTTCCGTCGTTTCGAACAGGCGGAAGAAGGCGGTGATTTCCGACGGTTCGAGCCCGGTCGATTGTGCCAAGGCGGACTCGTCAAGCGCGCTCGCCGCTGCGAAGGCTTCGGCGAAGCCGCTGGTATGGGCAGCGATAAAGGACCGGTCGTTAGTGGGGCTGGCGGCCAGATGGGCGAAAAGGCCGTTGAACAGCGCCGCGTCGCCATCCGGCCGGATGGCAAGATGCATGTCGGCGATATCGGCGGTCATCGTGCGGCGCGGATCGATCACCACCACCCGCATCTCGGGCCGCGCCGCCTTTGCCGCGGCAAGGCGCTGGTAGAGCACCGGGTGGCACCAGGCGAGATTGGAGCCCGTCAGCACCACGAGATCGGCAAGCTCCAGATCCTCGTAGCAGCCCGGCACCGTGTCCGAGCCGAAGGCGCGGCGATGACCGGCGACCGAGGAGGACATGCAGAGCCGCGAATTGGTGTCGATGTTGCCCGAGCCGATGAAGCCCTTCATCAGCTTGTTGGCGACGTAATAGTCTTCGGTCAGCAACTGCCCGGAGACATAGAAGGCAACCGAATCCGGCCCATGTTCTGCGATCGTCTGAGCGAAACGTGTGGCGACGATATCGAGCGCCTCGTCCCAGCCGGCCTGCTTGCCGTCGACCTCGGGGTAAAGAAGCCTGCCGTCTAGATCGAGGGTCTCGGCCAACGCCGAGCCCTTGGAGCACAGCCTGCCGAAATTGGCAGGATGCTCGACGTCGCCGCGAACGGAGACGGCGCCGTCCTCGGCCACCGTCGCGATAACACCACAGCCGACACCGCAATAGGGACAGGTGGTTCTCGTCTCAGAGGGCATTGCCTGTCCTCCTCCGGCATCGAGGCGCTGTTGAACCGGCGCCCTGAAGCCCTTCCTCCGTCATTCCTGTGCTTGTGACAGGAATCCAATCACGCGAAATCTTTCGCGTGATGGGTCCCCTTCGCGCCGTGGACGCGGCGCTGCTGGATCCCTGTGACAAGCACAAGGATGAGGAAGAGCGTGAGGTAGCGCGCAAGAGAACAGAACGGGGAACGCAATCATCCATGCGATTACTCCGCCGCGATCAGCAGGCTTTCGAGTGCGATGAACAGCGCGCCGCCGTCGTTGCGCACCGGGATCGTGCGCACTGCGCCGTCGTCGGCGCCGAGCGCCTTGCCGGTTTCGAGCGAGATCACCCAATTGTGCAAGGGGCAGGTCACTGCCGTGCCGTGCACGATGCCTTGCGACAGCGGTCCACCCTTGTGCGGGCAATGATCCTCGATGGCGAACACCTCGTTTTCGCCCGTGCGGAACACGGCGATCTTGCCCTGGGGTGTCTTCACGCAACGCGCGCCCCTCAGCGGAATGTCGGAGATGTCGCCGATTGAGATCCAGTTCATATCCATCCCCTCACTCCGCGGCTTCTGAAAAACCGACCGTCGCCATCGGCCGGAACTCGTGCTTGTCCTTGCCGGAGACGCGCTCCGACCAGGGATCGACCTGGGCGAATTTCTGGCTGAAGACGAAGCGGTCGAAATAGGCCTTGCGCTTGTCGGCATCGCCCATGATCTGGCGGCGGATTTCGTCTAGGCCGACGCGTTTCGCCCATTTGTAGATGCGCTCGAGATAGCGGGCCTGTTCGCGGTACATCTGCGTCAGCGCCACGATATGCTCCAGCGCCTCGTCTTCGGTCTTCACCAGCCCGAGCACCTCCGTACCCTTGATGTCGAGCCCGGCAGCACCGGCGAAATGGATCTCGAAGCCGCTGTCGACGCAGACGACGCCGATGTCCTTGCAGGTGGCTTCCGCGCAATTGCGCGGACAGCCGGAGACCGCCATCTTCAGCTTTGCCGGCGTCCAGGAACCCCACATGAACTTCTCGATGCGAATGCCGAGCCCCGTCGAATCCTGGGTACCGAAGCGGCACCAGTCGGAGCCGACGCAGGTCTTCACCGTGCGCAGGCCCTTGGCATAGGCCTGGCCGGAGACGAAGCCGGCCTTGCCGAGATCCGCCCAGACAGCCGGCAGGTCTTCCTTCTCGATGCCGAGCAGGTCGATGCGCTGGCCGCCAGTCACTTTGACCAGAGGGATCTCGAACTTGTCGACGACGTCGGCGATCGCCCGCAGTTCCTGCGCGTTTGTGACGCCGCCCCACATGCGCGGGACGACCGAGTAGGTGCCGTCCTTCTGGATATTGGCGTGGACGCGCTCGTTGATGAAACGAGACTGGTAATCGTCGGCATATTCGTCCGGCCAGTCGCAGACGAGGTAGTAGTTGAGCGCCGGACGGCACTTGGCGCAGCCGCAGGAGGTCTTCCACTCCAGCTCCTGCATGACGGCCGGAATGGTCTTCAGCCCCTTGGCCTTGATCAGCCGGCGCACGTCATCATGGCCGAGCTCGGTGCAGGTGCACATCGGCTGCACGGCGGCCGGATTGTAGCTGTCGCCGAGCGTCAGCGTCATCAGTTGCTCGACAAGGCCGGTGCAGGAGCCGCAGGAGGCGGACGCCTTGGTATGGGCGCGCACGTCGTCGAGCGAGGTCAGGCTCTTGGTCCCGATCGTCTTGATAATCTTGCCCTTGCAGACGCCGTTGCAGCCGCAGATTTCCGCATCATCCGGCAAGGCTGCAACGGCCGCCATAGGGTCCAGCGGCGACCCTCCCTGATAGGCCTGGCCAAAGATCAGCGTGTCGCGCATTTCGGTAATGTCGGTGCCACGCTTCATCAGATCGTTGAACCAGGCGCCGTCGCCGGTCTCGCCGTAGAGCACCGTGCCGATGATGCGGTTCTCCTTGAGCACCAGCCGCTTGTAGATGCCGGCGGTAGCATCGCGAAGGACGATCTCCTCGCGTCCGTCGCCGTCGGCGAAATCGCCGACCGAATAGAGGTTGATGCCGGTCACCTTCAGTTTTGTCGGCGTATCGGAATGGACAAAGGCGGCGCTGCGATCGCCGGCCAGGTGACGCGCGGCAACCCGCGCCATCTCATACAGCGGTGCCACCAGGCCATAGACCATGCCGCCGACCTCGGCGCATTCGCCGAGCGCCATGATGTGGCCGTCGGACGTCTGCATACCGGCGTCGACGACGATGCCGCGGTTGGTGGCAAGCCCCGCCTCCTTGGCAAGGCCGACATTCGGTCGGATGCCGACCGCCATCACGACCAGTGTCGCCGGGATGATCCGGCCGTCGTCGAGTTCAATGCCCTCGACCTTCTCCTCGCCGACGATCCGCTTGGTATTCGCTTTGGTGATGACCTTGATGCCACGCTCTTCGACCGCCCTCTGCAGCAGGTAGCCGGCGGACGGGTCGAGCTGCCGCTCCATCAGAGTCGGCATGACGTGCAGGACGGTGACGTCCATGCCGCGTGCATTGAGACCGGCTGCCGCTTCGAGGCCGAGAAGACCGCCACCGATGACGACAGCCTTTTCGCGCGACTGGGCCGCAAGCAGCATCGCCTGCACATCGTCGAGATCGCGATAGGTGATGACACCGCGCAGGTCCTTGCCCGGTACCGGAATGATGAAGGGCACCGAACCGGTCGCGATCACCAGCTTGTCGTAACTCTCGGTGACGCCATGGTCGGAGGTGACGGTCTTGGCGTCACGGTCGATGGCGATGATCTTGTGGCCCTTGTAGAGCGTGATCTCGTGCTTGATGTACCATCCGTCGCCGTGGATGATGATCTGCTCGTAGTCCTTCTCGCCCGAAAGCACCGGCGACAGCATGATGCGGTCGTAGTTGACGCGCGGCTCGGCGTTGAAGATCGTCACCGCGTATCGGCCCGAGGCCTTCTCGAAGAGTTCTTCCAGCATGCGGCCCGGCGCCATGCCGTTGCCGATGATCACGAGCTTTTCAGTGGTGTGTTCAGCCATGGGATCACTCCGCAGCTTCGACGAAGCGGTGGCGCTCGTAGAGGAACTTGAGCACGGCTTCGCGGCATTTGAGGTAGGTTCGGTCGCCGGCAAGCTCGATGCGGCGGCGCGGTCGGGCGAGCGGCACGTCGAGGATTTCGCCGATGCGGGCTGATGGGCCATTGGTCATCATCACGATGCGATCGGAAAGCAGCACCGCCTCATCCACGTCATGGGTGATCATCAGCACCGTGTTGCCGAGCTCGGCATGGATCTGCATCACCTGGTCCTGCAGATGCGCGCGGGTCAGCGCGTCGAGCGCACCGAACGGCTCGTCGAGCAGCAGCACCTTCGGCTCCATGGCAAGCGCGCGGGCGATGCCGACGCGCTGCTTCATGCCGCCGGAGATTTCGGACGGGCGCTTGTCCGTCGCATGCGCCATCTGCACGAGTTCAAGATTGCGCATCGTCCAGTCGTGGCGCTCGGCCTTGCTCTTGGTGCGCGAGAAGACCTTGTCGACGCCGAGGCGGACGTTCTCGTAGACGGTCAGCCAGGGCAGCAACGAGTGGTTCTGGAAGACGACGGCGCGATCCGGCCCCGGCTCGTCGGCAACGCGGCCGTCGAGCAGCACGACGCCGGTCGTCGCCAGCGTCAGGCCGGCAACGATGTTGAGCAAAGTCGACTTGCCGCAACCTGAATGGCCGATGATCGAGATGAACTCGCCCCTGTCTACAGAGAGCGACACCTGTTTCAGCACTTCGGTGCGCACGCCGCCGCGTTCAAAACTCTTGTCGATCAGTTCCAGCGAAAGATAGCTCTTGGTCATGGCTTTCCCCTCTCTCAAGCGGTTGCGGTGCCGCGGGTGACGACGCGGCCGACGAGGGCGATGAGGCGATCGAGCAGGAAGCCGACGATGCCGACATAGATCAGCGCGACGATGATGTCGCTGATCAGCGAGGAGTTCCAAGCGTCCCAGATGAAGAAGCCGATGCCGACGCCGCCGATCAGCATTTCAGCAGCAACGATCGCCAGCCAGGAGAGACCGATGCCGATGCGCAGCCCCGTGAAGATGTAGGGGGCGGCGGCCGGCAACATGATCTTGGCAAAATATTCAAAGGCGTTGAGGCGCAGCACCCTGGCGACGTTCTGATAATCCTGCGGGATGTTGCGGATGCCGACAGCGGTATTGATGATGATCGGCCAGATGGCGGTGATGAAGATCACGAAGATCGCCGAGGGGTTGCCGTCTTGGAAAGCAGCCAGCGACAAAGGCAGCCACGCAAGCGGCGGCACAGTGCGCAACACCTGGAAGATCGGATCGAGCCCGCGCATGGCAAGCTGGCTCTGGCCAACCAGTGCGCCGAGCGCGATGCCGACGACGGCCGCGAGCGCATAGCCGACCGCGACGCGCTGAAGGCTCGCCGCGATGTGCCAGAAGAGCCCCTGGTCGACGCCCTGGCCGATATAGAAGGGATGGGCGATGAGCTCCCAGCTTTCCTCCAGCACCCGCGTCGGCGACGGCAGGCTGGAATCGGGCGCCGAACAGACAACCTGCCAGGTGATGAGGATCAGCGACAGCGTGACGATGAGCGGCGCGATGTTCGCGGCACCGGCGGCGAGCCTTTCGAGCAGCGGACGGCTGCTTCCGGGTTTCGCCGAGCGGGTAAAGGCGATCACGCGCGCGGCAGGTCGCGGCGCCGACTGGCCCTTGAGTTTGAGGTTGGTGACGGTCATGCCGTTCTCCTTGGTATTCGAAAGCGGATGCTGGCGGGCCATGCCGGCCAGCATCGGCGATGGCTCAGGCGACGCGCGAGATCGAAAGGCTCTTGAGGTAGGCTTGCGGATCCGCGGGATCGAAGATCTTGCCGTCAAAGAATTTTTCGACGCCACGCGAGGTGGAAGCCGGCACGTCGGTGACGCCCAGATCCTTGGCGGCCTCACGCCAGATGTCCTCGCGGTTGACCTTGGCGACGAGCGCCTTGACGTCGGTATCGGGCGCAAACTTGCCCCAGCGGATATTCTCGGTGAGGAACCAGGTATCGTGGCTCTGGAAGGGATAGGAGGCGTGATCGCGCCAGAACTTCATGAAATGCGGGCTCTGTTCGACGACCTTGCCATTGCCGTAGTCGTACTCGCCCTTGAGGCGATCAACGATGTCCTTCGGCGGCACGTTGAACCAGCTACGCTTGCCGACGATCTTCGCCAGTTCGTCCTTGTTCGCCATGTCGTCGCACCATTGCGCCGCCTCCTGGATCGCCATGGTAAGCGCCCTGGCAGCACGCGGATTCTTCTCCACCCAGTCGGCGCGCATGGCGAAGGACTTTTCCGGATGCTCGTTCCAGATTTCGGCGGTGTTGACGGCGGTGTAGCCGATCTTCTGGTTGACGAGCTGCTCGTTCCAGGGCTCGCCGACGCAGAAACAGTCCATGGTGCCGACCTTCATGTTGGCGACCATCTGCGGCGGCGGCACGACGATGGTTTCGACATCGCTATCGGGATCAATGCCACTGGCGGCGAGCCAGTAGCGGATCCAGAGATCGTGGGTGCCGCCGGGGAAGGTCATAGCCACCTTGGCGGCGGCACCTTCGGCCTTCTTTTTGGCGAAAGCTTCCTTGAGCGCGGATGCATCGAGGCCGACCTTGAGGTCGGCATAGGCCTGGCCGACCGAGATTGCCTGGGCATCGAGGTTGAGGCGCGCAAGGATCGCCATCGGCAGCGGCTGGTTGTTCTGAGTGACCTTGCCGGTCGAGATCAGATAGGGCATCGGCGTCAGGATATGGGCGCCGTCGATGCCGGCGCCGGAGGAGCCGAGCACCAGGTTGTCGCGGGTCGTGCCCCAGGAGGCCTGCTTGACCACCTCGACTTCGGTCATGCCGTATTTGTCGAAGAGGCCCTTCTCCTTGGCGATGATCAGCGGTGCCGAGTCGGTGAGCGCGATGAAGCCGAGCACGGCCTTGGTGGTTTCCGGCCCGGAGCCTTGCGCAAAGGCACCGGATGGGAAGGCCGACTTGACCGCGCCGAAGAGCGCAACGGTCGCGGTGGTCTTCAGCAGGCTTCGGCGGGTCAGACCGCCGGTCGAAAACTTGGTCATGCGCAGGTTCCTCTGCTGGCCGGATAACGGACATAAAAAAACGCCGCTCGGTGCTTGCGTCCGGGATCGGGAGGAACCCTCGGAAAACAAAAACCTTGCGACGTCGGTGTCGTTGGCAAACGCGATCTGGCGTTTGAGATAGCTTCAATCGCCGTTGACCGAAGCATTTCTAGAAAAGCAAGGGCCGTGCCAGTTCGCCGCCACGCCCCTTAGTGGTTTGAATTCAAATCGTAATTTCCGGATGCAGATGCGGCGCCCATAAATGCGCCTATTGTAGACTCTGCTGAATTATTGTGCGGTGCACACATTCCGCATCGGGATTCTGCACAAACATGGTGCGCCATCCTCAACCCTCCTGCTCGACCGAAACGCTCTCCGCCAAAGCGCGAACGGGGAAAGTGCGAACATAGGCCCCGATATCTGCGGGATCGAAAACGTGCCCATCCATGAAGGTTTCGCCCGGCCTCTCGCCTTCGACACGAATAGCGGGAGCGGCGGGAGCGGCGGCCTCGCCGAGCGCGTGGCGATAGAGGTCGGGGCGATAGGCGGCAGCCGCCAGCGCCTGCATCTCGGGCGATAGCCGCACCTGTCCCCAGCGCGCCATCTGGCTATAGATCCAGAGCGCCTGGCCGGGACGGGGGTAGTTGGCGTGGTCGCGATGAAAAACGAAGTAGTCGTCGATCACTCGCCTGTTGCCGGCCGCATCGATGGCGAACTCTCCGGCGAGAACCCGGCGGATGATTTCGATCGGGGCACCGATGTAACGGGGGGCGGCAAGCAGTTCGGCAAGCGTGCCGCGATTGTCCGGCTCATCACACCAGCGCGCCGCCTGGTCGAGGGCTAGAAGCAGGCGCGATACGGTCTCGGCGTTGCTCTCCGCCCATTCGGGCCGCATGCCGATCACCTTTTCCGGCGCCAATGGCCAAATGTCCTGCTTGGCGGCGACGATGCGCCCGAGTCCACGCTCGGAGGCCACCATGTTCCAGGGCGCGCCGACGCAGAAACCATCGATGGCGCCGGCGGCAAGGGCATCCGAGGTCAACGGCGGCGGTACCACCACAAGCTTGACGTCGCGGTCCGGATCGATGCCGCCTGCGGCAAGCCAGTAGCGGACCTCGTAATTGTGTGAGGAGAAGGGATAGGTGACGCCGAGCCTTGGCGCCGCCTCGCCGCTTTGGCGCATGCGGGCAAGCACCGCGGCGAGCGCACGCGCATGGGCGAGCGCATCCTCTACTTCGCCAAGGGCGCCTTCCTCCTGCATGCGGGCGAAGAGCCGGTTGGAAAGCGTGATCGCATTGCCGCCGCGCCCGAGCGAGAAAGGGGCGATCGTCGGCGAAGGATTGGAGCCGAGGCCGAGCATGGCGGCGACCGGCATCGGCGAGAGCATATGGGCGATATCGAACTGACGAAAGGCGAGGCGGTCGCGTACATTGGCCCAGGAGACATCCTTGACGAGATCAAGCGTCAGCCCCTCCTTGCGCGCGAAGCCAAGTTCCGCCGCCACGATCAGCACGGCGGCATCGACCAGCGGAATGAAGCCGGCGCGGATCGTCCGTGCCCCCTCGCCGCTCAGTCTCACCGGCGCCGGCAGCCCGTCACCCATCGCCGCTCCGAGTCGCGAACTGTCGATGGTCGTCATGATGTTCACTCCGGTGTCTCCTTCCGACAGCATCGGAAACCGCGCTCTCACATCAGCAGGCCCGCGGCCGTCACCACGCTCTGCGCGATCTCCGACATCTTCTTCTTTTCGTTCATCGCCGTCTGGCGCAGCAGTGCGAAGGCCTCGTCCTCTGAAAGCCCGCGCATCTTCATCAGGATGCCCTTGGCGCGCTCGATCACCTTTCGCTCTTCCAGCGCCGATTTCGCATCGGCGAGCTCGCGCTGCAGCCGGCTGAAGGCATTAAAGCGGCTGACGGCCATGTCGAGGATCGGTTTGACGCGTTCCTTCTTCAGCCCGTCGACCACATAGGCGGAGACGCCCGCCTCCACCGCCGCCTCTATCGACGCCGTATCGGAGCGGTCGACGAACATGGCGATCGGCCGCCCGACGGTGCGGGTGAGCTGGAACAGATGCTCCATCATGTCGCGGTTGGGGTTTTCGATATCGATGACGATGACATCGGGCCTGAGCGTGTCGATGGTGCGCGCGACGCCCTGGACCTCGTGAATGACTGTGACCTTGCGATGACCGGCCTCATGCAAGCCTTCCTCGATGATCGAGGCGCGGATGGCGTTCTCGTCAATCACGAGAATGGTGAGGTCCCGGTGCGTCATCGCTCGATCATGATGCAGCGCAGCATTTTTCGCAACAGGATTTGCCTAATGTTTTGACATTTGTATTAGATGCATAAAATTTAGGCGAAACGCCAATCGATTGGGCGAGGTTGAGGACGATAGCGGGATGCGGTCGGACGATGTAAAAGACGTCGTAGTAAAAGGAGCGGCGCGCGGATGGCAAAGGGTCAGTTCAGGATGCTGCGCAGCGCTACCGCGGGCATTGACGCGGTGGAGGCGGAAACGCGCCATTCCTTCGCCCGCCATACCCACGACCAGTTCGGCATCGGCCTCATCTACCAGGGCGCACAGAAATCGCTCAGCGGCCGCGGCATGGTCGAGGCCGGCGCCGGCGACATGATCACCGTCAACCCCGGCGAGGTGCACGACGGCGCACCGATCGGTGACGCCGGCCGTTCCTGGCGCATGCTCTATTTCGATCCTTCCGTCATTGCCACCGCCGCCGCGGATATCAGCCAGGGCCGCTCGGACGCTGGAGAATTTGCCTCACCGGCTTTTAAGGACGCCGAAGCGGCAAACCAGTTCCGGGCACTGTTCACGGCGATCACCGGTCCCGAAGCAGAGGATGAGACGATCCGGCGCGAGGAGCAGCTTCTGCTGCTGCTTGCGAACGTTCTTGGCACCGGGAAACCCCAGCATCACGAAAGGCCGGCAACCGTCACCGCTGCAAAAACGATGATCGACGACGATCCGACGGCGACGATCACGCTTACCGACCTCGCCGCCGAGGCGAGGCTCAGCCGCTTCCAGCTGGTGCGCAACTTCGCGAAAGCGGTCGGCCTGACGCCGCATGCCTATATCGTCCAGCGCCGCATCGATCTCGCCCGCCGACTGATCGGCGCAGGCACACCGCTGGCAGAGGCCGCATTCGCGGCCGGCTTTGCCGACCAGAGCCACATGACGCGCGTCTTCGTCAGCAAATACGGCCTCTCGCCCGGCACCTATGCCGAGGCCAGGAAGTAACACCCGCAATTCCGTTCAAGACCCGTCTCCCCCTCCGGCGCATTGCTCAACCTGCGCATCGACAGCGCGGCACTGCAACGGAGAACGGACATGTCGGAAAAATTTCAGGGCTATCTCTATCTGTCGCTGGCGATGATCCTCGTCGGCAGCACGGTGATCGCCAGCAAGATCATTGCCGCCGGGCTTGCGCCCTTCACCGCGACAGCTCTGCGCTTCGCCATCGCCTTCCCGCTGTTCCTGCTCTTGATGCGACTGACCAAGACGCCCTGGCCGAAACTCGGGTGGCGCGACTGGCTGATCCTCATCGCCCAGGCGGGTGCCGGTAGCGTCGGCTACACCACCCTGCTGATCGCCGGCCTGAGCCTGACGTCCGCAACCGACGCAGGCGTGATGATCGGGACCCTGCCGATCGTTTCCGCCGCAATCGCCATCCTGCTTCTCGGCGAGCGCCCCGACCGCCGGATGCTTGCGGCGATCGTGCTCGCCGCTGCCGGCGTGCTTACCATCGTCTTCAAGCCCGGCGAAGGCGCCGCGCACTCCCCGTTCGGCATCGCCCTCATCTTCGGCGCCGTCATCTGCGAGGGCCTGTTCATCCTCATCAACAAGCGCGTCAGGGCCGAGATCTCTCCGCTTGCCCTTTCGACGCTGATGGCAGGTCTCGGCCTCGCCGTCGCCCTCATCCCCGCGCTCTTCGAGGCACCTTCGGCCGCACGGATCGACAAGGGCGCGATCGTTGCGGTTCTCTACTATGCGCTCATTCCGACGGTGGTGGGCTTCGTGCTCTGGTATGCCGGCTCCGCAAGGGTGAGCGGCACCGAGGCTTCCGTCTTCACGGCGCTGGCGCCTGTCTCTGCCGTGCTCTTTGCCTTTCTTCTGCTCGGCGAACCGGTCGGCACCCATCAGTTGCTTGGGATCGGCTGCGTGCTCGCCGCCGTACTTGGCCTGACCGTGCCCCAGATCCGCGCCAGCCGAAGGACAGCGCGCGCCTTTCAGGCAGGGAAGGCTTGAGCCAGAATGAACGCATCTAATCCGAGGGCCTCCATGCACTTCCAACACGCAGACGATATCTGGCGCGACTTCCCGGAGCTCAACGTCGGCGCACTCTTCATCGACAACGTACGCAGCGAAGTTTCGGTCGAGGACCATGTTCGCCGCTTCCAGGCGATCGCAGAGGACCGCCTCGGCGCCGGATCGGAAAGCGATCTGCCGGAAATCCAGGCATGGCGCCGAACCTTTGCCAGGATGGGGCTGAAGCCGACACAGTATCGCTCCGCCTCCGAGGCGCTGCTCCGGCGCTTCCGGAAAGAAGGCAGCCTGCCGGCGATCCATCCGCTGATCGATCTGTGCAACGCCGCCTCGCTCGCCTCCGCGATTCCCATCGCGGTCTTCGACCTTTCGAACGTCAGCGATTTTCTGCACGTCCGCCGCGCGGTCGGCAACGAGACCTATCTGACCTTCGCAGACGAAACGGAAAACCCGGAACCCGGCGAAGTGATCTTCGCGGATGCCGAAGGACGGGCCCATGCCCGGCGCTGGACCAACCGGCAGAGCGGCCATTCGGCGATCCGGCCGCAGACGGCGCATGCGCTGATCGTTGCCGAAGCCATGCACGAAACGGCGCGAGAGGACGTCGCGCGTTTGATGACTGCGCTTTCGGAAGCGATCTCTGCAGCTTGGAGCACTCGCCCGAGCATGGCCATGCTGGATCGCTCGTCACCGCGTTTCGATTTTTCGATTTAGGGAAGTCGTTCCGACACGGCGCGGCAGGCGCCGGAAAACCGGCCGATGCCTCAGGCACCGGCCGGACGAGAAATCGATCACGCCGCCTTGGCGACGTGATACTCCTTGATCGCGACCATCTTAATCGCCGGATAGCGTTCCGCCTCGTAGCGCAGCGAGAAGCTGTCCTGCGCCAGGAACACCGGGTCGCCATCGAGGTCGCGGGCGATGTCGCCGCGACGGGCCGTGACGAACTTGTCGAGTTCGGCAGGCTGATCAGCCGAGATCCAGCGGCAGACCGAGAAGCGCGACATTTCGAAGGAAACCGGCAGGCCGTATTCGGCGCTGAGGCGCTCCTTCAACACGTCGAGCTGCAGCGCGCCGACGACGCCGACGATTGCCGGCGAGCCGTCTTCGGGCGAGAAGAGCTGCACGACGCCCTCTTCCGCCATCTGCTGCAGCGCTTCCTTCAGCTTCTTGGCCTTCATTGCATCTTCCAGACGCACGCGGCGCAGGATTTCCGGCGAAAAATTCGGCACGCCCTGGAACACCAGCGACTCGCCCTCGGTCAGCGTGTCGCCGATCCGGAGCGTGCCGTGGTTGGGGATACCGACGACGTCGCCGGCATAGGCGGTGTCGGCGAGCTGGCGCTGCGACGCGAAGAAGAACTGCGGGGCACTGAGGCCCAGCTGCTTGCCGGTGCGCGACAGCCGCGCCTTCATGCCGCGCTCCAGCTTGCCGGAGCAGACGCGGGCAAAGGCGATGCGGTCGCGATGGTTCGGGTCCATGTTCGCCTGGATCTTGAAGACGAAGGCCGTCATCTTGTCGTCGGTGGCGTGCACCGTGCGGATATCCGCCACCTGGTCACGCGGCGGCGGCGCGATGTCGCCGAGCGCGTTGATGAGATCGCGCACACCGAAGTTGCGCAGCGCCGAACCGAAGAAGACCGGCGTCAGGTGGCCTTCGAGGAAAGCCTTCTTGTCGAAGGGCTTGCAGGCCTCGATCGCCAGCGTCAGCTCGTCGGTGAAGGCGTCGCGCTCGTTCTCAGGCAGCCGGTGGGAAGCCATTTCCGGACCGTTGACCTTGGTCGGGATTTCCTGCGTGTCGGAGCCGCGCACGGTGTCGTGGGCGAGATTGTAGGAGCCGCAGAAGGTCTTCGAGCGGCCGATCGGCCAGGTCACCGGCGCGCAGTCGAGCGCCAGCTTTTCCTCGACCTCGTCCAGGATCTCGAAGGGATCGCGGCTTTCGCGGTCCATCTTGTTGACGAAGGTGATGATCGGGATGTCGCGCATGCGGCAGACTTCGAAGAGCTTCAGCGTGCGCGGCTCGATACCCTTGGCGGCGTCGATGACCATGACAGCGGCATCGACCGCCGTCAGCGTGCGGTAGGTGTCGTCAGCGAAGTCTTCGTGACCGGGTGTGTCGAGAATGTTGAAGACGTTGCCGCCATATTCGAAGGTCATCACCGAGGTGACGACCGAGATGCCGCGCTCGCGCTCGATCTTCATCCAGTCCGAACGGGTCTGGATGCGATCCTTCTTGGCCTTGACCTCGCCGGCGAGCTGGATGGCGCCGCCGAACAGCAGCAGCTTTTCGGTGAGAGTGGTCTTACCGGCGTCCGGGTGGGCGATAATCGCAAATGTGCGGCGGCGGGAGACCGCCTCGGCGAGAGTTTCAGCCATGTCGTAGAATCCTGTGAGTTGCCGCGTCCTTTACAGGCTCGGCCCCGATTATGCAATTGACCGAGGCGCCCGCCGCCCGGCTTATGCGGTCATGAGCACGCACCCCTCCGTTTCCCGCCCGACCCTCAACCTCGTTCGCCTGCCGCATGGCGAAGGCCTCGAGCTGCCCGCCTATGAGACGGCAGGCGCCGCCGGCATGGATTTGCGCGCAGCCGTTCCCGGCGATCGGCCGCTCAGGCTCACCCCGGGCAAACGCGCCCTCGTTCCGACCGGCTTCATCTTCGAGGTCCCCGTGGGCTATGAAGCGCAGATCCGCCCGCGCTCGGGCCTTGCCTTCAAGCACGGCATCACCTGCCTCAACACCCCCGGCACCATCGACAGCGACTATCGCGGCGAGGTGAAGGTGCTGCTCATCAATCTCGGTGACGAAGACTTCCTCATCGAGCGCGGCATGCGCATTGCCCAGATGGTGATCGCGCCGGTCACGCAGGTCACCGTTCGCGAGAGCGACAATGCCAGCGAGACGACGCGCGGCGCCGGCGGCTTCGGCTCGACCGGGGTTTAATCTACGCAACGGAAAACCGCTTCACACTTTTCCTGGAATTGCTCTCTTAAATTAACGGCGGCAAGCGGCGCTTGACCGGCGACGACTTGACGATCGAAGTGTTGGTCTGCGCCTTCTCGGCGATCCGGTCGAGGATCGTGTCGAGCTGCGCCATGTCGCGCACGAAGAGCTTGGCGATGAAGCAATCGTCGCCGGTGACCTTGTCGCATTCTACGATTTCGGGCGTGTCCTGGATCAGCCGCTCAACGATGTGCAGCATGCCCGGCATCGGCCGCACGCGGATGACCGCCTGCAGGGGATAGCCGACCTTCTGGGGATTGAGGGCGATGGTGAAGCCATCGAGAACGCCGCGCTCTTCCAGCTTGCGCAGACGATCCGCAGCACTCGGCGAGGAAAGGCCTGCCTCCTGCGCCAGCTCCTTCAGCGATACCCGGGCATTGGCTGCCAGAATGTCTAGGATCCGTCGGTCAATCTCGTCCAGCATCACGGCACCATAAGTCAAAGTAACGAACAGAACTTCGATAATTAGGCAATATAACACAATTGCCTTCGTTCATCCATGGGAAAGGCTGCAAGCACCGGCTATTCTCCGATCACCAACATGGAGTGGCGAACATGAATACCGAACTCAAACGCGGCAGCATCGAGATGACAGCCGCGATGCTGATTTCCGGAACCATCGGCTGGTTCGTGCTGAAGTCGGGGCAGCCGGTGACGAGCGTCGTCTTCTGGCGCTGTGTCTTCGGCGCCGTGACACTCGTCGGCATTGCCTGGTTTCTCGGTCTGTTCGATCGCCGCCACTTCAGCCGACGGATGCTGCTGCTTTCGATCGTCGGCGGCGTCGCGATCGTCGTCAACTGGCTGCTGCTCTTCGCCGCCTATTCCCACGCCTCGATCTCGATCGCGACGATGGTCTACAACACCCAGCCCTTCATGCTCTTGGGGCTCGGTGCGCTCTTCCTCGGCGAGAAGATCACGGCCACCAAGATCTTCTGGCTGTCGGTCTCGTTTGCCGGCATGCTGGCGATCATTTCGGCCAAACCCGGCCACGGCTTCGCGCCGGAAAGCTATCTGACGGGTGTTGCGCTGGCGATCGGCGCGGCCTTCTTCTACGCGATCGCAGCGATCGCGACGAAGCTGCTCAAGGGTACGCCGCCGCATCTGATCGCGCTGATCCAGGTGATCACAGGCACCTTGATGCTGGCGCCGATGGCGCTCGCGGCGCCCGCCCCGTCTGGTGCCGCGCAATGGTCGATCCTGGTCACGGTCGGCATCGTCCACACAGGGCTGATGTATGTGCTGCTCTATGGCGCGATCCAGCGACTGCCGACGCATATGACCGGCGCGCTCTCCTTCGTCTACCCGATCGCCGCCATCGTCGTCGATCGCATCGCCTTCGGCCATCAGTTGCAACCGATCCAGATCCTCGGCTCGATCGCCATCCTCATTGCCGCCGCCGGCATGAATCTCGGCTGGAAACTTCGCCTGCCCTCTTCTATCAAGCGGGAGCGCGAAGGGAGAACCGCATGATCACCTGCTACCTGAAATACGTCATCGACCCCTACAAGGCCGCCGAGTTCGAGCACTATGCCAAGCTCTGGATTCCGCTCGTCAACCGTCTCGGCGGCACGCATCACGGCTATTTCATGCCGCATGAAGGGGCAAACAACATCGCGCTCGCGCTCTTCAGCTTTCCGAGCCTTGCGGCCTATGAAAGCTACCGCCAGGAAATGGCCGCGGATCCGGAATGCCAGGAAGCCTTCGCCTATGCCGAGAAGACGCGCTGCATCGTCAGCTATGAGCGCAGCTTCATGCGGCCGGTCTTCGAATAGTCCCTGGTCGATAAAGCGCGGATTAACGCCGCGCCTCCGATGCCATGCTCAGCGCAAAGCCGAAAAGCGCGGTGCCCATGGCCCAGCGCTGCACCACCATGAACAGCGGTCGCCCGGCGAGGAAGGCCGCGATGCCGCTGGCGGCAAGCGCGATCATCGCATTGACGGTAACGCTGGTCATGATCTGAATCGACCCGAAGACCAGCGACTGGCCGAGCACATTGCCGAGTTCCGGCCGGATGAACTGCGGCAGCAACGAGAGATAGAGCACCGCCACCTTGGGATTGAGCAGGCTCGTCAGAAACCCCATGACGAACAGCTTCTTCGGCCCATCCTTCGGCAGATGGCGGACCTGAAACGGCGAACGCCCTCCGGGCCGCACAGCCTGCCAGGCGAGATAAAGAAGATAACCGGCGCCGGCAATTCTCAGCGCATCATAGGCAAAGGGAACGGCGAGAAGCAGCGCGGTGATGCCGAGTGCGGCCGAAATCATGTAGACGACGAAACCGAGCGCCACGCCGCCGAGCGAGATCAATCCGGCGCCCGGCCCCTGGCTGATCGAACGCGAGATCAGGTAGATCATGTTCGGCCCCGGCGTCAGCACCATACCGAGTGCAAGGAGGGCAAAGCCGATCATATCTTTCAACTCGGGCATGGAGAGGCGCCTTTCGCTCGTTTTCTGCAAGCTCTACCGATCCCGCGTCGGCGGACAACGCCAGACTTGTCACCCGATCAATTTTGTCGTCAGGCGCCCAGCGGTCGTCGTTCCTTGATTTCCCTTTTTTGTCCGTCTGCGCTAGAAATCGGCATCACCATCGGAAGGAATGCCCATGACGCTCGCGGCTCTCATTGCCTATAGCGGCGCACTCTTCATCGCTGCGGCCATTCCGGGTCCCGGCGTGACCGCGCTCGTCGCCCGTGCGCTCGGCTCCGGTTTCCGCGAAACCTTCTTCATGGTGCTCGGCGACATGATCTACCTGACGGCTGTCGTGCTCGGGCTGGCGCTGATCGCCCAGACCTTCACCACGGTCTTCTTTGTGGTGAAATTCGCAGGCGTCCTCTATCTCGGCTACATTGCCTGGAAGCTCTGGACCGCGGGGCTGCTGCCCGAGGATATCAAGGCGAAGCCGTCGACGAGTCCGGTGATGTCCTTCCTCTCAGGTCTGCTCGTCACCCTCGGCAACCCGAAGACGATGCTGTTCTATGTGGCGCTGGTGCCGACGCTGATCGACATCGCTGACATCGGCCCCCGCGACTACGGCCTTTTGCTGACGGCAACCTTCCTGGTGCTGTTGGCGGTGCTGGTTCCCTATATGCTGCTCGCGGCGCGCGCACGTGCTGCTCAAGCAGCCAAAGGCGCTGCGAACACTGAACCGGGTCGCAGCCAGCGTGTTGGCGGGAACGGCCGCCTATATCGCCGTCCGCGCGAGCTGAAAAAACTTTTCCTGAACAACAACTTCGCCGGTGCTTTTTCCTCCGGCGAATCGTCGCTGCGTGTTTGTCGTTCTGGAATTGAGCAGTCATTGTTCCTATTCTCATAAGTGACAGTTCACGCCCAAGGGAGAAACCCATGTCCGACACACGCAAGCCCGGCCGCGGCCGCGTCTATTCCTCGATCACGGAGACGATCGGCGATACGCCCATCGTGCGGCTGGACAAGCTTGCCAAGGAGAAGGGCGTCATGGCGAACCTGCTCGCCAAGCTCGAATTCTTCAACCCGATCGCCTCGGTCAAGGACCGCATCGGCGTGGCGATGATCGAGAGCCTGGAAGCCCAGGGCAAGATTACTCCCGGCCGTACGACCCTGATCGAGCCGACTTCGGGCAACACCGGCATCGCGCTCGCCTTCGTCGCCGCCGCCAAGGGCTACAAGCTGATCCTCACCATGCCGGAAACGATGTCGGTCGAGCGCCGCAAGATGCTGGCGCTGTTCGGCGCCGAGCTGGTGCTGACGGAAGGTGCCAAGGGCATGAAGGGCGCGATCGCCAAGGCGCAGGAACTGGTCGAGACGCTGCCCGACGCCGTCATTCCGCAGCAGTTCGAAAATCCGGCCAACCCGGAAATCCACCGCAAGACGACCGCCGAGGAAATCTGGAACGACACCGAAGGTGCTGTCGACATTTTCGTGTCCGGCATCGGCACCGGCGGCACGATCACCGGCGCCGGCCAGGTGCTGAAGGCGCGCAAACCCTCGATCAAGGTGATCGCGGTCGAGCCGGAAGAATCCCCCGTGCTTTCCGGTGGCGCACCCGGCCCGCACAAGATCCAGGGCATCGGCGCGGGCTTTGCGCCGGCGATCCTCGACACCTCGATCTATGACGAGATCGTTACGGTCAACAGCGCCGAAGCGATCGAGGCTGCCCGCCTTGTCGCCAGGCTCGAAGGCGTGCCGGTCGGCATTTCCGCCGGCGCGGCGCTCACCGCAGCGATCGAGATTGGCCAGCGCGAAGAAAACGCCGGCAAGACCATCGTCGTCATCATCCCGTCGTTTGCCGAACGCTATCTCTCGACCGCGCTGTTCGAAGGCCTCGGCGCTTAAGCCAATGGCTTTCCTGCGATCGGAAAGGGCGCCCGTGGGCGCCCTTTTTCTTTCGAACGGACCTCTACGCCGCCGCCTGCAGCCTCTCGCCGGCAATGCGGTAGGAGATCGCTTCGGCCAGATGAATACGCCCGACGGTCGGCGCGCCGTCGAGGTCCGCAAGTGTGCGCGCAACCTTCAGCACACGGTGATAGCCGCGGGCGGAGAACTTCATCTTTTCGGCGGCGTCCCGGAGAAGCTGCAGGCCTGATGGATCGGGCTCGCCGATCTTTTCGATCATCGCGGTCGAGCAGCGGGCGTTGCTGGTCAGTTCCGGATGGCCGAGGGCGACGAAGCGGTCGACCTGCAAGGCGCGGGCGCGGGCGACCCGGCGCGCCACCACCTCGCTGCTTTCGGCTGCGGCCGGCTTCAACAGATCGGCGGCACTGACGGCCGGAACGTCGATGCGGATATCGATGCGATCCATCAGCGGACCGGAGATGCGCGCCTGGTAATCGGTCATGCAGCGCGGGCCGCGGGCGCAGCTGCGCCCGGGTTCACCCGCCATGCCGCAGCGGCAGGGGTTCATGGCGGCGACGAGCTGGATGGCGGCAGGATAGCTCACCCGGTGATTGGCGCGGGCGATAATGCATTCTGCGGTTTCGAGCGGCTGGCGCAGTGCGTCGAGCACCTGCGGCGTGAATTCCGGAAACTCGTCCAGGAACAAGACGCCATGATGGGCGAGCGAGGCCTCGCCGGGCTTGGCGCGCAAGCCGCCACCGACCATGGCAGCCATGGTTGCAGAGTGATGCGGCGTACGGAACGGCCGCCGATCCGAGAGTTTGCCGCCCGGCAACTGACCGGCGATCGAGTGGATCATCGACACTTCGAGCAGCTCGGCCGGATTGAGCGGCGGCAGGATCGACGGCAGCCGCGCGGCGAGCATCGATTTCCCTGATCCCGGCGGCCCCACCATCAGCAAATTGTGGTTGCCAGCGGCCGCCACTTCGAGCGCCCGCTTGGCGCTTTCCTGTCCCTTGATGTCGGCGAGATCGGGCAGGTTGGCAGCACCCGAGCGGATCGCGGCTTGAGGCCGCGAAAGCACCTGCGTGCCGCGGAAATGGTTGGCGATCGCGATCAGGCTGCGCGGTGCGAGAATGTCGATCTCCGCACCTGCCCAGGCAGCCTCCGCCCCGCTTTCGGCCGGGCAGATCAGCCCCTTGCCGAGCGCATTGGCGCCGATCGCGGCGGGAAGGGCGCCGGCAACGGCGGTAATGGTGCCGTCGAGATTGAGCTCGCCGATCACGACATAGGGTGAGAGCGCATCGCCGGGAATGGCGCCGAGCGCCGCCATCAGGCCGAGCGCGATCGCGAGATCGAAATGGCTGCTTCTGCCACATTCCCAGAATCTTATTCAGAGTACCTTTAAACGAGCATTCGTCATCGGGATGCAATTGTCGACCCATACCCCTCAGTTCCCTGTTCGATCCTTCTGGAGGATCGAACATCCGCACGGGGCGATGTTCCCCGTCCCGATGCTTCCGGCTAGCCATGATAAGGGATCGTTGTCACCGGAGGCCGTAGCGAATGCGAAGGACAGGTGATCCGAGCTCGTCTCGGGTCACTTGTTGACAGCGATCCCGTTCATGGCACCATGGAACCACCGGGCGGAAAACAAACAAAAGTGTGCCTGGAAGACGGTCGTAAGACCGGCTTCCAGGCACTCCGTTTGGAGGAGGCAGCATGTCACATCAGCGGTTGGCTATCGAGGGAGAGACAGGCACTCCTATCACGCGGTTGGAGTTCGCGGTGAGGCTACTCTCTGAGGCGCTTCCAACGCATTGGCGCGGCTACGACGGCATCTGGCTCGTCGTGGCCGCGATGTTGTTCAATTCGGCTCCTCTAAATTTCCTTCTCAACTTGGGCGCTCCGCCACGCGACTACCGTCAGCTTGAGCTATTTCGAAAGTTAGAGAGGAGATGTTCTGGCCTATCCAGTCGCGGTGACCCGGATGAGGCTGGGCCGTGGCCGGTCGGTGGTGGTTCGCAAGTGATCGATTTCTTGGTACTGCGGATGCTGCATTACCAAAACATAACGCGCCCAATGGCAATGATTGTACGTGCCGAGAACGGGGGCTCTGAGCATGGCTACGTTTACGTGCATTTGGACGAGCGTGAGCGTTGTGGAGACCCGCTGACAGCTGATGATGTCTGGGCTTGTGTCCGATCAGGCCTAGATCAAATGAAGCACGAGTATCCGATATCCTATGCTCGTTATGAGCCGGTGCTTCGATCCCGCGACGATTTAAGTAGCTTCTTGAGATGGGCCAATGGGCCAAAGGGGCGCGAACCCGTGGACAGGCTAGACGACGCGCGGGCTTATCAGCTCTTGGAAAACAGCGAGAGGAACCGCGGTTGGAGTGTCGAATTCCGAGATGACCTAGAAACGTGGGCTGCTATCGTGAATCGCAAACCAGAGCTAAGGGCGACGTAGGCCGGGGTCTGACGGTATGGCAGCATGCTCGTTTTCGGGACTTGACCCGGCCGATTTCCACCGCACGCCAACCCCATAGAACTTCCCAGTGGCTGTTTCCCCCCAACCGGTAAATTCAATACCCAAGCTTTCGTAGTAATCTTGGAGCGCTCGATGAGATGGGGTCCACCAATTCCCTTTCTCCGCCGCTTTCACTGTTTCCCGAGCCATTTTCGCCTGTTCAGCAATCTCGGCCTGCTCTTTGTTGCAAAGGGCGCGAGCTGCTTTCAAGGAAACGGGAATTGCCTCTATATGGAAATCGCCAGTGATGGCTCTGCCTGACAAGTCGGTCGTGTTCGGAGCAGACCACTTCGCGCCCGATCGGGTAATCTCCCCCCCGATCTTTGCATCTCCGAGGAACTCGATTCCTTGCGCAACGTAGAAATCAACCATTTTGAGGTTCGTTTCCGGCATCCGCTCGGAAGTCTCGACCGTCGAAAGTGACCGTCGCAAAACGCCAGCGCGGTCAGCCGCGGATTCCTGCGTCAGGTTCAGGAGTGCGCGGGCAGCTCGTAGTGCGTCAGCTGGGGCCGGAATTCTCATCGGTCCGACAAGCCGGTCACCGAAAAAAATGTCAACGATTTACCCTGTGGGGTCTTCCAAAATCCAAGGAGGCCTCTATAGATACCGTAATGGATTAAAAATGATCCAAAATGATTCGGAGGATCAATGAGCTACGATGATTCGGCATGGCGGGTAATGTCCCGTCTAACGCTCGCGGCAGACCTCCGGCGTCTCGCGGACGACCTCGAAAATGCCGCCCCTGCCCCAGCGGCGAGCTCATCCGCTGTCATGATAAATTCATGGATGCGCACCACACGGGAAGTGCCGTGCCTAGTTGGAAGAGTTCTCGGCCACCCGATCCTTGATGATCATAGCCTGATTCAAACGAGCGAGCTTTTCTACATCGATGAGCGTGGTGAGTTCGCGCGCACTAGGTCGCGCTGGTACCGCCTTGGGACGCACGGGGCGATGAGCTCCGGAGGTTCAGTGAAAGCGAATTAGCGCCAGCGATCATTGGTCACTGATCGAACAATGTTGCTGGGCTTCTCGGCGTTGCCACACTGGAATGAGAGATGACAAGACGCTCCGGAAAATCGTATCGCGTGCCATGGACCGACCCCTCGGAAATCACCATTCCCGTCTATATGGCGTACTGCGCGATTGCGGCCGCCCTCCGGCCATGGAATAGGAACGGTGCGGGTTTCAACGTCGTGCTGTGCCCGCAAGAAGACTACGACTTTGAGGTCTTTCAAACGGCGGGCCGAATTTTTGTCGGACGTCTCGGCGACGAGGATCGCCCCTGGGTGTACGAGCTATCGAAACGCTGGCAACGAGAACAAGGACTGGTGTCCGAACGCGAGCGCGTCGTTTATTTCAAACCGGTTGGGTACAAGGCGAGCGATGAGGAAAAGCTTTCCGCCGATGCCATCTTGGACGTGCCGATCAGGACCCGAAGGCATGCGGAGGCGGCGCTTCGCCGCTTCAACGTGCCGCTCGATAACAGGTACGTCGATCTGCTGCTCACTGAGCCGTGGACGCGACTAGAGAGAGCGTTCCAATCGCGTCGATCGCCGTTGATCGCGTTCGATAGACTGCAGCGTGTTTCGACGATATCGACATCGGCTGACGCTCCCGCGCCCGATGCGGCCGGGCCCCAGCTTTCGGATTTGCACGGTCTCGGTCCCGCGGTCGCGTGGGGGACGGAATTGGCAACCGATCTCGCCGACTACAACGCGGGCAATATCGCTTGGGATCGCGTCGACAGCGGCGCTTTGCTGTCAGGACCGCCGGGCACCGGCAAGACGCTATTCGCGCGCGCTCTGGCAAAAACTTGCGATGTACCAATTATTTATGGCTCCTTTGCCTCATGGCAGGAGAAAGGCTCCATGGATGCGCTCTTGAAAGAGATGCGTAAAGCGTTTGACGATGCCGCTTCCAAGGCACCGTCGATCCTGTTCTTGGACGAACTCGATGCGTTCGGCGATCGGAACACGGGGGATCACCACCAGAGTTACATGACGGGTGTCATCACCGGTCTCCTGCAATTGCTTGACGGTTTCGAACGGCGTGTCGGAGTGGTCGTGCTGGGGGCATGCAATTATCCTGACCGCGTCGACCCTGCCATACGTCGCGCGGGACGACTTAATAGGCACCTCGAGATTCCGCTTCCCGACGGCGGGGCTAGGCGATCAATCGTCCGATATTACAGCGGCGTCGAACTCAACGCGGAACAGGCGATTGTGTTCGATCTCGCCACGGAAGGGTTTGCAGGAGCCGACATCAAACTGCTCGTAAATGACGCGGAGAGGACGGCGCGGCGACAACGCGTAAATTTAGCCGCGTCACACATAATGGAGCATCTGCGCCCTGTGATCGCGCTGCCGGAGGAGCATATCTATGCGACGGCGGTCCACGAGGCAGGGCATGCGCTCGTCGCAGCGGAATTGAAGTTCGGGGAATTGGTTAAGGTTTCCGTCACGACTCACGGGGTCTTCGATGGCCAATCTCAACTCGGGTACACTCGCTACGCATTTCCGTCGGTGAGACGAAGAACGCGTTCGGAATTCCTGGATGAGATTGCTGTGCTTCTCGGCGGAGTCGCGGCGGAGACCGAGGTCTTCGATTCTTTCGATTGCGGCGCGGCCGGTCCCGAGGCCGCTGATCTAAGTATAGTCACGAGGTTGGCGACCATCCTCGAAAGCGGCCTTGGAATGGGACACACGCTGGCGGTTGAAGATTGTCGACCGCGACGGCTTGAACAGCTGCGCGATTCAAATCCGGAACTTCGGAAAAGAATTCATGATGTCATTGAGCAGCAATTCGAGAGAGCACGGTCCATCGTTCGAAGACAGCGCGCCGTATTGGACCAGCTCGTTGAGCAGTTGATGCTCGCCAAGGAACTGTCGGGGGAAGAGGTAACGTATATCGTGCAGAGGCATCGGACATCTTGGGTCAGCCTTGCAAAAATGCCCCGGCGAGCGGGGATGTGATGGTCAAAAAACACCGACGCCGAAAGACTTCGGGTCCTCGACGGGTACCACCGGCGGAATCTGTAGCCGCCAGCGAGGCAGGAAAATCTGTTGGCGCGGCCCTCGACGAAGTCGGTTTTAAGCCACTGGGCCGCCGAATAATCGTTGGCAGGGGGACTGTTCGAGGAAACAGAGATGGCAATTGCGCTCCCGACAACGGAGAAACGCAGACGCCAGTCTATGTGACGCCACCGGACGCTCCGTTGGGGTACGATCCCGATGATCCTGACTTTGCGCTGAAAGTGGCGAAGCATGTACTGTCTGGCGATGATAGAGATTTGGTCTCAAAGGAAGTCAGTGCTGCGCTACGTCGCTGGAAACTTCGGGATTGAGTGGAAGGTGACCATACTATTCGGCAAACGCGCGAACGCAGGGCGCGTATCATGAAAATATGGATAGTTTCCGACCTCCATATCGAGTTTGGAATTCCTTTCGCCGCAACGCCGCCGCCTGGTACCGACGTCCTCGTTTGCGCGGGCGATGTCCTCACCAAGGGGATTGTGCCAAGTGTCGAATGGCTCGCAAGGACCATAGGCCAAACACTGCCAATCATCCTGGTCGCAGGAAATCACGAGTTCTACGGAGCTTCCATGCGGGAAAGCATCCGTGATGCCCGAGAGGCGGCAGGCAGCCACCGCAATATCTATTTCCTAGACAACGACGCGGTCGAAATCGACGGCGTTACGTTCGTCGGGGCAACGCTATGGACGGACTTTCGCCTATTCGGCCGCGATCCTGCCCTCGCAATGGAGAGTGCTCGACACGGAATGAATGACTTCAAGCGGATAAAATTTTCAAAGCAGCCGTATCAGAAATTCCGCCCGATTCATGCGTTTCGCAGGCATCAGGAATCCAAAGACTTTATCGCGTCCGCTCTCCGTGACAGCGGCGGGCGAAAGATGGTTGTTGTCAGCCATCATGCGCCTTCTAGCCGATCGATTCCTCAAGAATTTCGAGACGATCCGTTGTCGGGTTGCTACGCCTCGGACCTCGAAGGTATGCTGCTCGAAACGCAGCCAGACCTATGGGTGCATGGCCATGTTCACAGCAGGTCCGACTACAGAGTTGGCAAAACCCGGGTCGTTTCGAACCCGCGTGGTTATCCAGGTGAGAGGACTGGCTTCGATCCGGCTTTTTTGGTTGACGTCCCGCGTGTTTAGTTCGGACTTGCCGTGCAAAGGCCGCTCAAGGACTAACTACCACCTCGGCCTTCAAGTTTTCCACATGCAACCATTGAAGATCGACGAGTCTGGACGCCTTTTGTGAGCCGATATAGCGAACCAAGGCTTCACCGCTACAGGTGCCGTCGCATTCCGTCTTCGTCTCTTTTTCTCCGAACCGGGCAGTTACGGTGAAGCCTTTTCGGTCGATCTGAAGATAGCGGTGATGGTCGGCTCGTTCACTCTTAGAATACTTGTTAGGGCTAACCGAAAAGAGCGCAGCATCGTCGTAAGCGGTCTTGAGGTGCACGCCGACCAAGTCGAGCAGTTCTTCGGCGAGTGAAAACAAATCGGCCTTGTCCGGGACATCTCGGTGGTGAAAAACCGTGTTCCTCGCGCCGCGTACGATACTAAACTTCTCCTTGAAGTTCGCCGCGCCGAAAGCGGAGTCAACTGCGAAGGCTCCTTTAATATTGGCCCAATCGGCAACGAGAAGGTTCTCCAGATCGCTAAGTTTGGTATATTCGACAACATCCCGGGTAGCTGCCCCGTTCGCCACTAGGGCCCTGGCTTCCTTGTTGGTCGCAATTGATCTGGAAAAGTCGTGTACCGCGTTGATGACATCCAAACTCAGCTGCTTGGTGCCAATTGCAGCGATGCAAGGATCGCTGTGATGGTGGGGATCAGAGCGTAGGACCTCGATGTCGTAGGCTTCTTTCCACCAGCGGTCAGAATTATAGAGTCCGTCGAACGCCTGAACAACGAAAGAGCGGTAGGAGCTTTCAAACAGGTTGAACAACGGATACAGCCTGGACATCTCGGCTATTCGTCTGTTGTAAGCCTTGTGGACACGTTCGATGAAATTGTCCGGCCATTTAGGAAGCTCACCTTTCTTGACCTTATTCAGTCGAGAAGCGCCAATGGCGTCCCTCAGACTGTCCAGCATGAGAGAGTGATTAGCGATTGGGATAAAATTCGCTATCTTCGATACAACGTCCTGCGGCGGGTTCGCCGGAAGCAGCCCCCTTGTCATCGCCAAATAGTCCACCATATAGTCACCCGCGCCAGAGCATCGCGATCCGCGATCAAAAAACAATTGAACAAAATCCGGTTGACTGGGTTTAATGTAAGCGATAACGTAATGCCACTCTGAAGTTGAGGAACAAGTCTTGATCCACTACCTGGTGCAGGGCGGCCTCGGAGTATAAAGCGAACTAGCACCACTGAGGCCCCTTCGGGGGCCTTCACTATTTTCGGACCTTATTTCGCTCTTGGACGTCAGCTGTTGCCGAGGAGCCGGGCAAATAACCCTCGGACTCGACGCATCTAGCTACCGAAAACACCAATCTGAGAGTGCGAGCAAATCGAAGCCATCCATTATGGATCGATTTCGGTGGTGCCATCCAAGGGTAGAATTCTCCCTTTAGTGCTTCTGATACATCTCCGCCGGCTCGTGTAGGAACATGTCACGCACCAAGCGGCCGCTGCTTTCCGCATGGGATCGAGCGGCATTTGGCAGTTCCGCTTTCGCGAGCTTCACGTCGTCGAGCGCGATCTGCTGTTCTTTCTCACCAAGATCGACGCGCACCAGGTTGGGCCTTCCAACGAGCAGTCCTGCTTGCCCGATGACGTTCTTGGACTGCGCCGAAGCCGCCATCCTGAATAGCAGCGGGGCTTTTAGCGAGAAGCCCCAGTCGAACAACCCTCCGGTAAGATGGCGCTCTGCGAGTCTAACGGTTTCGTCTCCGGTCCCGATCGACAAGATGCGGATGTTGTCCGGCGCGATGTCGTAGCTGGCCAGCACGTCTACGACGGCGAGCATGACCGGGTTGTTCGCCCATATACCGCCATCTACCATCTTGTAGCCGTGGTTTTCGACCGCGGCCATATAGGACGGGGCCGCCGCCGTATGAAGCGCGATATCGACGATCGATGCGTGTCTATCCCGCTGGTAGACCGGATGGTGCGGCGTCTTGTAGATGAAAGGCTCACCGTGCTCGGCCTCGTAACACGGAACGAGAGTCCGGCACGTCGTGTCGTTGAGGACCTTCTGGTTAAAAACCCGCAGGAGTTCGTCCCTGAGGGCTTCGGAACGATGCTTCGGTGCGCGGATGGACTTCAGAAACCGCCACCATCCCGTCAGTCGCTTCGGAGGTGGAAAGATGAATTCGCCCCGTTCCGTGTAGATTTTAGAGACTTCGGCCGCCGACATTCCAGTGGCCAGCCCGAGAGCAATGATGCCGCCAGTCGATGTTCCTGCGACCATGTCAAAGTATCCCCCGATCGAAGCACCCTTGAGGTATCGACGCTCGATCTCGGCAAGATAGGACGCCCCGAACAGCCCTCGAATGCCACCGCCATCGAGCGATAGAATGCGAAAAGGCTTGTCCGTCGGCCAAGGGAGCTTTTCCCTGAAGTCACGGTAGGTTCCGTCAGAACGCCTGGGAGGGATGTAGTTCATGTCGGGTTCTCCGCGGAAAATCGACGGCCGGACGCAGGAGGGTGGCGGCCGCCGCCATCCCAAACACCCGTCATCAGCCAGAATTCGTAACAAGTAAGCCAGTCGATCGCCCAGGGGACGGTCGTCTTCGATATCAGCCGCCAGCCGGTCCACTGCACGCCAGCAGGGTCGAAGAGGCAAAGGATCGGGTCGCGGTCGCGATTGTAGACGTGAGGGAGCGATCCTTCAGCGTTTCCGGGAAGGCGGGTCAGCCGAGGTGACACGATCCGCACGCTCGGCCCCTCCAGGACCTGATCGACGCCGTAGGCAATCTCGATCAAGTAAGTGCGGTTTTGTGGTGTAATACGGCCAAGCCACAAGGCCTGATCCCTTTTCGCGTCGAAGCGATATCCGAAGGCGGGCCAATCCGCACGCATAGCTTCCGCCTGTTCGTCAATGGTATATGGCATGAAACTCATTCGACCGGGTCTCCGTAGAAGCCGTGACGGGTCGCGGCTACCGGAGAGATAATCTTCGGCGCGGCAACCGCCGGAGTGGCGGCAACCGCCGCCGGTACCAGAAGTCCGCCCTTCTTGGTGTAGGACTGCGTCGCGCTCTGGATCGAAGACCCCGTGGCCTTGGCCATGCGCCGAATTGTCTCCGTTACCACGTACTCCCCGAACAGCTGCTTTAGGATGCCGGGGATTTCGATCGGGTCGGTGCGCTCGGACCGCAGCGTCTTGATAGACTCGACAAGTGTGCGGAGGTCGGAAGCGAACTCGTTCTGTTGCTGTACGGACTCGGGCCACCGATCCGTGAAGACATCATCGTAGTGGGTCGGATTGCGCACGCACAGCTTCCGATCAAGCATACTTGCTGTGTCAATCTCCCGGATGATCAGGGCGCAAAGGCTGAGCAAGGCGTCGGTCAAAGTCTGGCCGGGGGTCGCGGACCTTGCCGCGAAGTACGCGAGCAATACAGAGGGTGCCATGCGGCCTTTCCTGCCCATCTGATCGTAGCGGATGTTGCGGAAGCGCTTCAGGAGCTGCAGAGCCAGCGTCGCCATGTTTTTAACGACGAAGGGCGTTTGATCAGGGACGTCATCGACATCGGCGTCCGCCTTGACGCGAAGATGGTCCTGCCATTTCTTGCGAAAGGCTTCCTGCACTGCAATTTCGACGGGGGTTCGCTCCTTGTACCACTCCGCGAAACCGTATGCGTTCGTCGGAACCTCCTGATCCTCGGAGGAAGGGCTAGGCCCCTTCGCGTGCATGATGTGGCTGCACCGTTCAATCATGCCAACGTCACGGAAACCGGGGCTGATGTCCAGGTGCATGCGGTCGTTGTAGACTAGGGTGACGCATCGGGTCTGCCTGATCACTTCCTGAACGGGGTAGTCGGAGAGCGCATCTTCGAGCGCCTTCAAGACTCCGAGCGGGCCAAGACCCCGATAGCGTGCGGAAAGCTGAGCGATGATATCGATGTCGTACTCGTCGTCGGTGCCGCGAGTGGAAATCGTCGCGTCGATGGCCATCGATCCCTGAGGGTAGAAGTGTTCGATGCCGTCGGCGAAGAACACCGATGCCTCCAGATGACGTCGCGTCGCTGCATAGCGGCTGTCCGCCTTGGCATGAAGCGACGGCGGCAGTTGCACAGAGAACGCGATCTCAGCAAGATAGCGGTCCGTAGGGTCGAAGAACGGGTTGATCCCGGTGGGCCTCATAACGTTCATTGCTACTTCTCCTAAATCGAGGCTTCCCGCCTCCCAGATCGGTTTCCGACGCCCTCCCCTCCGTCGTACTCGTGAATCGAAGCGCCTAGAGGCGTGCGTCGATCCACCTCCAGTCCTCTTTGGTCAAAAGGCCCTGGTAGTCCCTCGTAACCTTAGTCACCAGAAGTCGGTCGTTGCTGTCGAAGTGCTTTTTGATGCGATCCACGATCGCATCAGCACCGATAGCCGTATCGACAAGCCAGCAGGACTCGAGACACTTGAACCAGTCCCCAATCTGCTTGATAGCTTCGTGCAGGCCGGAGTAATCTTGGCCCTTCTTCTTGAGATCGTAGTTGATGGCGTAAATCACGTCTTGGACTCCTGATGTTCGCGGGTCATAATTCAAGACATCGACCCTTCCTGACACTATGTGCGCCTGGAACGGGGGAGCCGGACATCGGAAAATAAAATTTTATCGATGTCCGGATCGGGGCCTTTCGCGCGCATACGTGAGTGATCAACGGGAGCGGCCGATAGCGTGACGAAAGCCATACCGAAAGACGTCCGCGACCTCGACGAGGTCAGGGAGCGGATCGAAGGGCTGACGGGCGTGGAAGCCCTGAAGCTTGAGCAGATAGCGAGGCGCTTCGTCGCCCCCTGCGATGCAGGAGACCTCGTGCAGGAGGCGTTCTCGCGGATTATCGAAGGGACCAGGAACTGGCCGGCCGATCTCGAGTTCTTGCCCTTCATGGTTCAGGTCATGCGCAGCATCGCATCGACCGACCGACGCAAAGCCGATCGGCGTCCGGAACTTCGTGTCGTACCCCAGCATGGCGAACAGCTGACGTTCGATACTGTTGCCGATCCGAAGAGCACGCCTGAAGAGATCGTCGGGGAGTGGGACGAATTGGCGGCTGCCAAGGAACTATTCGCCGACGACGACATAGCCACGACCTACATCGACGCGATCGTCGCGGGGTTCCGTCGGTCGGAGATCATGGAGCTTTGCGATCTTGACGCCAACGGTTATGACACTGTCACCAGGCGGATTAAGCGGAGGCTCGAGAAGCGCTCCCTAAAGGATGTGCACAATGCCTGACAGAGATAACGCCGCTCACAAGCTGGCTCTCGCCGATATCCTTGTCGAGGACATCCTCAATATGTCGGACGACGAAATTCTCGCCGAAGCCGCCGAAGATGGCATTTCGGCAGACGCCGCGATCGCCCGCGTCAAGGGACGGTTCAAGGCAGCCGAAGCGAGCCTATCGAAAGCCAAGCTCAAGGCCGCGAGGGCTGCCGTCGATGAAGACCGTCAACGAGCCAGCGTGGTCAGGCTCGAGAGCAAGGACATCGAACGATATAGAAAGGCAATCCGATCTGGAGATGGGCTCACACTCGCGGCGCGAAACGGTACCCATATGTCGACAAATGATGAGCTGAATCTGATTGCAGACATGATCGAGCTTGGTATCGATATCGAAGATAAAGATTGACGATGCTGGTCACAGATAGAGTTATCGACGAGTTGGGTATCACGGAGCCGCATGAGATCGACATCGAGGCGATAGCATGGCACCTCGGTGCCAAGGTCAAGTACTGTCAGGTCGACGGATGTGAAGCCTGCATTCTCGGTGGCACTGACAAGGCGATCATAAGGGTGTCCGATAAAGTTCGCAGGCAACGGCAGAGGTTCTCTATCGGGCACGAACTTGGTCATTGGTGCCATCACAGGCGGCGCGCTCTTTATTGTAAGCCAGAAGATATAGGTTCACTGGGCGCGGGCAAACCAACCGCCAGGAGAACCGAAGAGAAAGTCGCCGATACCTACGCCTCAAATTTGCTGATGCCCTGGAAGGTCTTCAAGCCCGTCGCCAAACAATTCAAGAGCTTGAACTTTGATACCGTCACCCAAGTGGCGACGGCATTCGAAACCAGCCTGACTGCGACCGCAATCCGGCTGATCGATATGGATCACACACCCGCATTGCTCGTCTCCTACGGACCGAAAGGGCGTAAATGGTTTGCCCGGTCTAAAAGTGTTCCCGAACGCTGGTTTCCGCGCGACGAGGTCCATAGGGATAGTCCGTCATTCGACGTTCTCTACGGCAAGGCCCCCGAGAGCAAAATGGTTCGCAAGATCGAGGCCGATACGTGGTTCGATCGTTATGGTGCAGACCGTTACGAAATCACCGAACAGACGAGACGCGCGCCCGACGGCTCGATCCTCACGCTTCTGGTTATAAAAGATGAAGCTATGCTCAGCGATGAAGATGCACGCGGCTGGAGCGGGAAGAGATAATAGCGGAGCGACGACCCGAACGGGACGATTCTGGCGTTTGCCTATCGAGCGCCCAACTAACCTATCTCACCGACAGGCGCGGTGGACTCCAGCCAAGCTTTTACATCGGTCGCCGCTTGTCCCACGCCGTTCGCAGATTTTCCAAGCAGCGCACATTCCCAAACCGTGCACACACGCCACCCTGCCGATCGCAGCAGTTCGACATTTCTCTTGTCTCGAAGTCGATTCGCTTGAAACTTGGCGAGCCAGAATTCGCGACGCGTGCTCGGGACAGTCGATCGCTTGCATCCGTGTGAGTGCCAATAGCAGCCATGAACGAAAACGACCGCATTGTATTTGGGGAACACGATATCCGGGCTGCCGGGAAGGGCTCGGTCGTGTAGTCGAAATCTCAATCCGGTTCTGTGCAACGCTCGCCGCAAAACCAGTTCGGCACCGGTATTTTTCTGCCCAACGCTCGCCATGATCTTGGATCGCGTCGCTGTATCGACCGTGTCCATTCAAACTCTCATAACGACCTGCGTGGTGACGAGCGCCTCCAGATGTCGATGAAGATCGCGCGGTGTAGCGCCGCCCCTGATCAATACCCCCATCTCCATGTTCTTTTCCATGGCGTGGCCCGTGAGGTTGGCGCTCGAGATAAAGCAAAGCCGTTCATCGACGACGGCGACTTTCGCATGAACCTTGCCGCCGGAGAAATTCGCCTCTTTCTCGGTCCAGGAGAAGATGCGGGCTCCTGGCAGAGCCCCTTTCATCTTGCTCATGGCGTCGATCGAGACCGTGCCGCCATGTTTTTCGCTCGCCTCGAGCAGCATCGAAATACTCACGCCCCGATCCTTGGCACGCGTAAGCGCTGACATGACCGAAGCTATATCGTAGGCGACGAAGCTCGTCATGAACAGGTGCTTCTCGGCCGCGTCGATAACCTGGAGCAGTGCTTGCTCGGTCTTACGCGTGGCGATCAATTTGCTCGAAGGGCCCGTCCATACGAGCTCGATCTCCTGCTCTCCGCGCGCTTGGTTATAGCCGGCGGCAGCGCCTGTGAGCATGCCGGCCAACTCGGCAGGAGGAATGTCCGTCACCTTCCATGCGCCGAGCAGTGCCGATAACCGCATTTGTGCGGCGGGATTGGAAGCCCACCCCGTCAGGGAAACGCTTTCGGAGGCTGATTGCAGATGCCGGACCTGAGAAGCCAACTGGCTCACTTTGCCGGGCGGACTATTGGCGACGATGTCTATGATCGCATCGAGAAACACTTGCACTTACGCCTATCCTCAGTCGAAGAACGCCGCGTCCGAGACTTCGAGAGTCGGTACGAGGAGCGTGCGATCGAGGTAGCGATTTCCCTTTTCACACGACGTTTCGGATACGAACGAGCAAGCGTGGCACGCCGCGGCATGCAACGACCGATCGTTCTTGGGACTGTGCTCGGCGCATAGAGGGTCCGAAGAACAAACGGACGCCCGGTCGAGTGCCTGCCTGAGCAACCGCCCGAGGCTTTCCGGCTTGCCGAGGTCGACGAGCCCCCCGAGCGTTCCGTCCGAATCCGCGGCAGCCGTGTAGATCAGTATGCCCGCTTGGCGCTCGCCATTTTCGGTGTCGGCATAGATTCGCTCGCGAATGCTGGCGGCATTGTACCCGCATTCGAGCGCGAGCTCTCTAATGAGCAAATGCGATAAGCTGTGAAGCAAGGCGTATCTGATACCGGGATAACCTTCGTTGGGGTCGAGCTTTCGGGCATGACGCCATCCGCGGTGGCCTTCGAGCAGCATGCCGTTTCGGGCTTGTACGGCTGGCAAGCTTTCCCAACGCGTAACCTCGTCCTCGCCGAAGCGGATAAAGATTCCTTCCCCATGCACTTCCGTCGCCGGCACCCAGGTCGGCGCGCCTTTGCACAGAGCTGCGCGGGGTGCCGCCTCGCCGGCATTGGCGTTTTCTTCGGGCGCTTCCACACGCGTGAAGCCAAGGAGGGCATTGACCTCCCGCAAGCGCTCCAGCAGCAGGACGCCGGCGATCTTTTTTTCGAAGCCCTTCGGCGAGGCTGCCGGCTTGCTGAGAAAATGCGGCCAATCAGTCGGAGGATTCGGATGGGTCAGAACGCCCCATTCCGGACCCTTCATGTCAGATTCCGTCACTCCTTCCTCGCCGCCGCCGCTTTTGATCGCTTGGATCACATCCCAAATCGCTTTGGGATCATGCTTGTCTATCCCCGGGAGCGCGCCGGTCTTCTTCAGGGTTTTGATCGTAACGGCGACTTCGCCTTCGGAATCGAGATCGGCGAAATAATCCCAGCCATCCTGAACCAGTTGACGTATGGGGTCTCTGGTCAGAGGTATCGCCAATGCCGACAAGGTGATCGGGAACCAGCTGTTCGTCGCCCCGAGAAGGACGGCCCGCGCCTGTTCTTTGCATTTGGTGTCGAAGTGATCGAGGTGCGGATGGCGACCTCGGCAACTCGGAAGATTTTCCTGTCCCGCTTTGCCGAATGCCTGCGCGAGATTCCGCGACGCAGAGCATTCATCGCATTTTACCCATAGATTTTCGGTCTGCAAAGACGCGCCGCTTTCATAGAAGCGCAGCTTTCCTTTGCACGGCGAAGTACCGTTGTGGACGAAATAGTGCCACGGGAAATCGTCGAGATGACCGCCGCGGCATGCCAAAAGAAAGCGTGCGGGGACCGCGTCGGCATCTTTGGCCGGCTGGTCGTTCTTCGATCCTTTGCAATCCTTATGAACGAATCGCGTGCGCTCCGGCCTGAACCTGTTCTCGTTACATTCGAACAATCCAAGATCATAGGGCGAAAGAAGCCCGCACTTGACGCAGCGCAGCCAACGCGGAAACGGCCGCACGGGCACGCCCACGAACGCTTCCGCCGAGAAACGATCGACGTTGTCGTCTTTTTGAAACGGCGGTCTTCGCAGGCTCTCCACCTGGGGGCCCAACTCTCTGCGGACGGCGGCGAGCAAGCGCGCCTCTTCGATCGGCGTGCAGCGATCGGGCTCCCATCGGTCGATCCCGAGTGTGACCACCGACAGACTCGGCAAATCGACGAGCGCTCCCGGGCCGTAGGTCCAAAGCAACTGACTGGGGCGAACCTCCCCGACTGGCGTTTTCTCTCCGATCATGGTGCACCCCCGTTTTCGTCATCGGCAACCTGAGGATGCCATCCGGGGTCCGCCCCCCCAAACCTCGCCGTACTCATGATCAGGCGCACACCGGGTTCGACTTCCCGCATCGACATGGGAACGGTGAAATTGTCCCAAGCCTGTATGCCAGGTCGCCTCAGCAGGGGGTACGTCGTGGCCTTGTCCGGCCCCTTCTTTTCATAAGCGAGCGTGCGGCCGCCCTTGCCCGCCTCGGTCGCCCATTCGTCGAGGCGTTCTTTCAGTTCGGCCATGGCGAGATCGCGTATCGTCGCCTCCTGAGAGATGTTCCAGGCGCGATCGACGAGCAAATCACGCGCCGCCACGGCTTCCGTGCGGTCGGGTTTGTCGAGAGCGCCCGCTCCCGGATTGGGATTGAACGGTGCGTTGTCGAGGCGCATGACGCTGAGGAGCGTGCCGGTGAGCCCGCGGTCCATGGCGCGAGGCGAGAAAGGTGTCACCGACTGCGCTTCGACGTGCTTGTAGAACGTCGCGTGATAGTGCTCGAAGGTCTCGTAGTGCGAAAGATCGCGCGGGCGTGCCCACGTCAACACGGTGCAAACGATACCAGGCGAGGAACGTCCGACACGGCTCGTCGCCTGGATGTACTCGGCCGTACCCTTCGGCTGCCCGTTCACCACCATCAAGCCGAGCCGGTTCACGTCGACGCCGACGGACAGCATGTTCGTCGCTAGGACGACGTCGATCGCGTGCGTTTCGCCGTCCTCCCAGCGTGTGACGTAGCGGCCTTCCGCGGGATCGAACGCCGCTTTGAATTTGATTTCCAGCTGATCGAGATAGTCCGGAATGTCGCGGCTGGAGACACGCGATGTGAGCTCCCGAATGTTCTTCACGCTTCGCTGCTCGAGGCCGGGTCTGTCGACCTCACTCATTTTCACCCGGTAAGCGCGGGTTTGGACGTCATCCTCGGCGAGGCGACGCATGCCACCGAGTTCGCGCAGCGAATTGAAATAGCCCACGGTGGTCAGGTACGGATCGGCCGCCTGACCGAAACGATTGAACAGCCCCTGCGACGCCGTGAGAAACGCCGTATAGACGCGGATGAGCATCGCGGGCCGCGAACTGCCCGGTGAACATACGCCGATATAGCGCCTGCCGGCCAGCATCGATATCGGGCGCTGGATCGAAAAGAAGTTGTCCGACACGTCGAGGCCGTGCGGCGGAAAGACGGCGACGCGGCGCATGAAGACGTTGTTGACCTGCTCCGCAGCCTTGCGAACGGTCGCCGTGGAAGCGACGATCTTTGGCTTCACCGATAGTCCGTCGAGTTTCCAACTGCAAAGATCGTCGATCGCGGTCTCGTATAGCCCGACCATCGTGCCGAGCGGTCCACTGATCAGATGGAACTCGTCCTGAATGATCAGATCGGGAGGCCTGATCCGGCTTATCGTTTTGGCGGTCGTCTTCGGAAGACCCTTGCCGGCGGGATGGTTGCCGGTGCAATCGGCATCCGGCCACAGCAGTCCGTGCCGGGGGCATTCGGTAGTCGCTTTCCCGAACAGAGTTCTGACTTCGCCGCGCCATGCCATCAAGGCGAATTTGTCGACGGTGGCGATCATCATCGTCGGCGGACGATGGTAGATTTCCTCGTCGACGACCAACACCGGTATGCCAGGATGCGGCTTTTTCGAGGATTTGCCTTTGGAGAACGAGCACTGACCCTTCTTGTCCCCGCAGTAGATGGCCGTGCGTTTGCCGAACGTATCCACTTCGACGTCGTGCTTGGCTGATATCCCGCACCCACACCAAGGGCAGCTCGTCAATTGTGCCGGGGAGGTGCCACCAGCATCGTACTTGTCGGGATCGCGAATGTCTTGGATCGCCTTGTGACTGTCCGCCGTCGTTCCTGGCGTGACTTTGTTGCCGACCCACAGCCCTATGGTGAAGGGCTCTTTTCCGAGTGAATGATCACCGGCGGCTTCAGCCTCCTGGCGCATCAATTCCATCGCGCAGATCAAGGTCGATCCGCGCTGGAACTGCTGCAAGGTCAGAAGCCGCAAGGTGTAGCGCATGATGACGGTCAAGCCGCGTGTGCCGTCATAGCCACCCAGATTACCTTGCATTCTCCGGATGGCCATCGCGAAGGCGGCGACACCCAAATAGGCCTCGGTTTTACCGCCACCCGTGGGGAACCACAAAAGATCGGCGATTGCTTCGACGGACTCCGTCCGATGCTTGTGCGCCGGGTTCGCGAGCGCCGGGATGGAAAGCAACATGAAAGCGAGCTGGAAGGGTCGCCATGACCGGTTCTTCCTTTGCTCGAAGGAAGCGAGGTCACGGCTCTCACCGCGTCGCCGGGACAGCGCGTACATGCTGTGGACGCGCTGCTGGGCCATAGCGCGGTTAGCGAAGCGAAACGCGGCGAGGGGCTTGTCGTCTCCCGTATTCGCCAGGACCGCAATACCCTCTTCTAGTCTCTCTTTGATGAGAGTGCAGCGCGCGAGAGCGGCCTTCGCCTGATCTTCGTGGCCGTTCAGCTCCTTGGGGATACGCGCCTGTTGTTCTGCGATCCAGTCGCCATAATCTCCCGCCAAAACCGACAAGGCCTTCACGAGGTCTTCTCGCGGCATCGTCGCCAGTACGTCCATATCGAGATGGCCCTGATCGACCATGGCCCGCATGGCGGGGCGATCGTCGGGACGAGCCCCTGGCGTTTCGGTGACAGGCACTTCGTAGCGCGGAACGACGGACGTCCTGACTTCCGTCGCTTTTTCCGGGTTTTCGGGCGCGACCTCGGCATGGACGGAAACGCCATGGCCGACGGCGAACTCGACCTGCTGCCTGTAGATCATTTCGAGAGCGCGGCGTTCCTCGTCCTCCTTCGCCGACACTGGCGCGCGGCGTCTGAAGATCGCGCTTTCCTCACCGCCCTGCACGGCACGCACGATGAGTTCCGGTTGAAACAACCAGGCCGAATCCTTGTTGTCGGGTGGGTCGATCTGTGCGTTGACGAGGAAGAGCGTGACGAGGCGATCGCCGTTCGCGCTTTTCGCTCTGACCGCGCCTTGGACGCGCACCTCCGGCTGTTCGGAATCGGGGGCCCTGTGGGTCACGACACCCGTGACGAGGTCGATGGTCAATGTTCCGCCCCGCGGCTCGCGCTGCCATACTTTGAGCGCCACCTCGGTTTGCTCGGTGCGGGTGACATTGCCGTCCTCGTCCCGCACCTTTCTATTAATCGTCTTGGTCAAACCGTGATCATAGCTGCGAACATACCGGCCCCAACGGGCCTCGACGACGATCGATTTGACGTCGCCGTCCACGCAGAACGTCATCCCCAGGCTCGAGGGCACGAGCGATTGATTGTTAGTGGCGTCGATTTCGTCGGATGCCTCGGCTTCCGCATCGACGCGTCCCGTCGTCCCGTCGAACTCTTCGCCGGGAACGTGCCGTCCGGTGTGCACCTCGAGATCGTCCGGCTCGTCGTCGGCGTCTTCCTCGGCGAGGGGGCCATCCAACCCCTCGACACCGCCATCGGCTCTTTCCTGCGGTGCCAGCTTCCCGACCAGATACCGATCGCGAACGCCCATATCGAGAATGCGCTCGTGAGGTCCGTTCGCGGGCCCGAGAAGGTCGTCGATGACGGCGAGTTGAAGGAGTTCGCGAATGTAGGCTTCATGCTGAAGAAGCGGAACGTCGTGGACGGTAGAAATCCCGAGCTTAGGTAGCGCCGCGGTGAAGCTCGCCCAAGGCAAGCGCGACACCGCACCGCTGGCCGGTGGCGATATCGAGAGGTCTGCGAGAGACGCCGCGGTACCGACCTTCGCCAACTTGTCGAAATATAACGTCGTCCGATGCAAGTCCGAGCGGACACGCATTATCCTGGCTACACGTTCGACCTTTCCGGAGGTGCCGACGATCAATACCCAGTCACCTTCGTCGATCGCACTAAACCGCGTACGCTCTCCATCAAGTTCGACGACAAACTCCGGATACTGAAATGTCGTGGCCTGCAGGTCGTTGCCGACCACCAACCAAGCATTGATCGCGCGTCCCTCGGCCGCTTCGTCGCTCATTGTACCCCTCCCGCAACCGCGAAATCGTTTCCCAGTAAATCGGAAACATGCTGTGGTGTTTTGAATCTGTTGACCGACAATATATCGACAATATCCTTTCCACACAGGAATATTATCGGGTGCTGGTCTTCCCTCACTTCTTCATAGGCTTGGCGCGCTACTGCCGAAGTCGTGACGAGGAACTCCGACTCCACGAGGCCTTATTCTGGAAATCAAGCGCGCCACTTCCTTCACCCCGACCGTATTGGCGTTATCGACGCCATTCCCAAGCCGGTAACATTTGGCTTCCAGCGAGAACGCCGCGTAGACCGGATCGTCGATCAGCCCGATCCTGTATCGGCCGACGGCATCCCGCCCGCCGTCGATCGAACCGCGCGTGATCTCGTCGATGACGACATCTCGTTCAAGCTTAGTCGAAAGGGCCTCAACGGCCTTGAACGGGCTCCCAACAATGCGCCATCTAGCTCTCAAGCGCTGCCTCCAAGTGCGAAGAGGCCGACCTCATCTATCTCGTCGCCTCTGACCGAAGTTGGTGGCAACTGCAGCTGATACTGGATTCGGTTTAATTCATTCAGTCGGACCAGAAGAACGGCCCTTGCGCGTTCACTTACGGTGAACCGCAAATTTTCTCCTATGGGAAGGTAATTAACTTCATGGAAACCGTACTCGAGATCAACGTCGCCAAATCCGTACGCGACAATAACTGCATCATTTAGCTCAATCTGAAGTTTTCGGAGAGCTTCAACGGCTTCTGAGTGCATCCTCACATCGTGAAGATCATTATAGAAATCAGTCATCCCCTTAGATTCTGTGATCATATACTTTTGACGCGCTTCGAAAAACCTCCTTCCAATCTCTGCCAGCTGGGGTGGGTCTTCCACCAACGCTCTTGAAGGGAACGGAAAAGTCTCAAAGATCGACTCCTGAGTGTACCGTAGGCGAGACTCCTTGCGTCCGCCGTGCCGCCACGCCCAGATCGCATGTATGTCTGACGACAGAACTGCGAAGGTGGAATAGTTGGATTTCGCAATAACACACAGCGAGTCCCCGAAAATCAGGTGATTGGGGAGCAAAGTGAAACAAGGATACTTTGTCGCCCCTCTCGCCATCACGATCACCTGCGGCATTGGGTCGCCGCGAAGCCAGTGTCTTGGGTGACTTTCGAATAAGCGGCCCCGGCCAATAGCATGATATAGCGCCGGCCGTCGTTCTTTGTGCTGCCACCATTTTTGTGGAATTGGTGCCCTGAGTACGAATTCCCCGTTTTCGTCACGCCGCTGGCGAACGGGCTTAACTGTGTCCTCAATCACCGAGAACGCAACATTGTAGGCTGCGCTCCGCTCTTCACTCCAATCCCAAAAATTAATAATCCAACGATCTGTCGAATGATCTGGATTCTGATTTACCTGCTTCGCAATGATATATGGGTACAGAATATCTGCATACTCTGGCCGTTCGCGCAGAGTGGCAGCTGCCCATTCTGCTGAGACGAGAAATCCTTCACCGTTGGGCGCAGTTCCTTCAAATACCAAATTTAGATTCGATGCTAGTGTTTTAGGAAGCCAACTATCGTCCGTCGCATGGAGCTGTGTGGATATAGTATCAACAATCGTATTGTTGAGATTGAAGCTGCCGGCCCACGTTTGCCTTGTTATGAAGACCTGATGAACCACTATAGAGGCTTTCCCGGGCCACTTGAGACTCGTGCGGGCATTGTAAATAGTGCCTCCGGAGCTTGCGATCTGATCAAATCCTATAACGCGTGAGTCTCCATGTGAAATAGTGTCCGTCCCAAGCAAGCCAAGGAAACCGCCAGGGGCCAGCATTTCAAATCCACGCAGGTAGAAAAAGACGACTAAATCAGCCTTCCCTTTTTTGTTGCATGAAATGTAGTTGGTAATGTACTTCCTGTAGCTGGAACCGAGGGCTTTTTTCATCCTCGTGTCTCCCAAGAACGGGGGGTTGCCTACAAGCGCGTCAAATCCACGTTTGGACGCGACAAACACCTCCGGGAATTCCAGTGGCCAGTGAAACGGGCGTCTTGGTTTCTTCCCTTCACGAGAATCAGCGTTGAGCCCTTCCATTGCACGCTGCTGCAACAGCTCGACAGTGCCCGGGTTTCCTTCGAGAGCTAAACCGACCTCAATCGATAGAGCCGTCGTGTCTAGCTTATGTCCTTGCGCCTTAAACGCTTCCGCAACCAGAGCATCCGCGGCCGCTTCAGCGATCTGAAGTTTGCGACGCACCTCCATGTCGAGGCTAGCCATGGCCTCTATGTCGCGAATATCGCGTATCGGTGTTTCTCGGAGGGACGAGCGCAGTTCGATTGCTTCGTTTACGGAGGTGTCGATTCTAGCCGCGAACAGCTTTCTGGTGGTTTGGCTCTCCGATTTCAAATCGAAAGCAATTAGCTGCGTGATATCTGTTATTCCAAGAAGGCTATCACCACATCTCAGGTTGTGATCCAAGAAGCCAAACGGCCGACCTTTTGCCAGGGTTACGAGCCAAATCGATAGCTTGGCGAGCTCGACTGCCAACGGGTTCATATCGACACCGTACAGGCAGCGTTCTGCGATCAGTCTCCGCGCAACGACGAGTCTTTCCTCGCTGTTTCGCGGCAGCGGCTCGCACGCCCCTGAATCGTCAACGACTTCGCCTTTTGACGTCACAGTCTTTCCGGCGGTCTCGGCTTCCGACCATGCCTCCGTCAAACGCTCGGACAAAAATCTACACACCTGTACGAGGAATGCGCCCGAACCCATCGCCGGGTCACAAACCTTCAGGTTCAACAGTTCGGATGGAGATTTAAGCTGCCATTCATCACGGGTGGCACCAGTCGACGGTCCTGAGTAGACCAGCGGCTCTAAGGTATCTCGGACAATAGCTTCGGTGAACGATTTCGGTGTGTAGTGCGTCCCCGTCTCCCTCCGATCGGACCCGCTCGCCACCATGAAGGTGCCCTTTGGATAAACGAGCGGATACCCCCATGGGTCAGTGCGGAGCAGGTGAAAATATGGCTTCACCCGATCCCTAAGTGCCCGATCGGCATGACATGCCGCCAACAACTTTTCGACCGCATCATCGTCTACGACGGCATGCAGATCACTCCGTATGCGACTCGCTGAACTTTCCGTGCGCTCCTTGAACAGCTGTTCAAGCGCGTCCGGCCCCCTGGCTGACGCATTCTCTACTTCTGGAAGCGTAGCCCACGGATTCAGTGCATCCTTCGTCGCATCGAGATCAAGCGTGACTTCGTTCGCACGCTTGACCGTACGCTCCAGAAGACCTTCATACACGTACCCGATCTGCTCGACATCGAGCGCCATGTAAGAAAGCGTCCGTCCCCTGAAGAGCTGAACCGCTTCGAGCAGCAGCAGCACCGTACGATTGTCGATCGGCAGTGGCCGCGCCAGATCGGCTTTCCAGTTCGAGCCGCGTGGCCGCCCCTCCAAGAACGGGAACCGGTCGGGATCGAACAGTGACCCGCCCATTGCCGGCAAGCGCAGCGCTTCATGGTCGATGCCGCCATAAACCGCGCGGAAGAGCGAGAGCAGCCGCGACCAGGCATCCCACCGCTTTTCGAGGACTTCCGGGGACTCGGTCAAAAGCTGCGATCGCAGTGTCGAGACCGCATAGTTGGCCTCGTAAAGCTCGTCGCCCATCAGCAGAAGGCCGCGCTCTTCCGCCGAGAGCAAGAACACGATCCGCATCATCACGGTCAGGCCGGCTTCGTAGAGATCGGTCGGCTCCACCCCCTCCAGCAGGGTGCGATTGCTGTCCACATGCGCGCGATCGAGCGCTTGGATCAACACTTCGACGGCGCGCCTGACCTGCTCGCCCAGTGCGTCGGTCACCTCATCCTGATATTTGAGCGAATTGTCGAGCAAGGCCGGTAGCTGCTCGCTGCGATCGACAAAGAAGCGCCGGATACCCAGCAAGCTGACGAAGGCTTGCAGCGTGATCGGCTCCTGCGCCCACAAGCGTCCATACCAGCTCGCGAACGTCGTCACGGCACCCACTGGGGCGTCGACGAGCATCCACTGCTCGCCGTTGGTCACGAGACCGAGCCGGACACCCGCCGCACGGCACAGTTCGACCATACGCTCGCCGGGGCTCGCCGACCACGTGCCTTGCTTGAACGCTTCACTCAGGACAACTTGCGGCTCGTAGGCCGCGATCAGCATCAAAGGCGTCGCGCTTTGCCCGTCGACGACGACGAAATCCGGCATCAATGTGACCACGTGCTCCGGCAGCTCGCATCCGATGGAAGGCAGATCGGTGCCAGATTTCAGAACGTCGGCGGAGCCGTCTTCGTCGAGCTCCAACCCCTGGCGCAGAACAAATGTGATCCAGGCGTCGTGGATACGCAGGGCGTCCGGATCGTCGAGATCAATGGCTTCGCGCCACTCGTCGTAAGCCTGACGGATCGTCTTTTTCTTGGTGCCGTCCAGGCCTTCCAACCCCTGGGGAAACGCCTCTTTGAGAACCGGCTCCGCGAGGAACGGGCCGGAGACTTCGATCAACGAAAGCCATTCGGAATGCTGCGACGTGTAGCTCATGCTGCCGTCCTCCACGGATGGCCTTCGGGGACTAGAAAGATTACCGCCGCGGGGAACGTCTTGACCTGAAAGCCGGCGAAGCGCTGCTCGATCGCTTCGATCTCTTGTTTCTTTTCCTCGGGGATGCGAGCGAGTCGCAGTTTGAGAGCTTCGATATCGCGCCTCAGTTGCGTTCGGTCGTCTTCGGACCAGAACGAAAGCTGCCGCGGCTCTTTTTCTTTCTTCAATTCGTCCCTGATGGCGCGCGCCAATTCGTCAAGAACGGCGGTGATGTCGTACGCTTCTTGTTTTTTCCGGTTCTCCAGCGTGTTTTCGAGATTGCGCAAGCGGTCACGCGATCGCGCCTCCACGGCTTGATGGACCGGCTCTCTGTGCTTTTCGAAACGCCGCTGCAGTCCCTCGAACAGACGGTCGTCGGAGGGGATTGTCTTGGCTTTTTCGAGCCAGGATTCGACCTGGGTCACGCGCGCCTCTCTGGCGAACGATCCGTCTTTGAGGAGGCCTCCCGCCACCGTCAGTTCTTCATGAAGACGGTGATGATTGCCGCCGGTGACGACCAGACGCGAAACCACCACGACGGCGATGTCGTCGATTTCCGACTTCGGGAGTCCTCTGACGTCCACACGGTTGATCTTCTTCACGTCGCTCTGCGCCCAGATTTGTGCGCGCATGAATCGCAAGCACATCTGCACTAGGCGGTGATTGAGGTGGATGAGAACGACGTCGTCGCGCCCTTTGGCCACGTCATGGTCGAAGGTGATCGGCCGTGTCTTGCCGGTATGGGGATGCCGCAGGCCTTCCACGCAGCGCGCCCACGATCCCGTCAGTGCCGGCATTTCGAAGACCGTACCGCTGGGGGCACCGGCCAGTTCCACCGGTATCAGCGGCGGTTTCTTTTCGAGGGCGAGGCCCGTCTTGACGGCCGCGCAAATGCGCTCCGGCGTCAGATGAAAATCTCGCGACGTTTCGTGAAGTCGATCATGCAGTTTGGCGATGCGCTCTTTCAACTGGCGCTCGGCACGCACGAAGCGCTTCGCTTTGGCGCTGCGCGCTTCGGCTTCCCGCGTATCCAGTTCGCGCCGGGTCCCTTCGATGAGACCCGCCATCTGTGGCGCGATCACGGGATTCACGCTGCCCATGTCCTCGCGCATGGCTTCGAGCTTGGTGAGCGCGCGGATGATATCGTCCCGGTGTCCCCCGAGTGTATTTCTACCTGCCACAACGCCGTCGACCGGATGCCAGATCAGAACTTCTCCATACTTCTGGCCGTGACGGTCGATACGGCCGTTACGCTGTTCCATCACATTGGGATTGTAAGGGATTTCGAGGTGGATGAGGCAGTTACAATAATTCTGGAGGTCGATACCTTCCGACGCCGCATCGGTCGCCAGCAATATGCGAACCGCCGCGTCTTTCGGATTTGTTTGGAACGCGGCTTTGACCTTCTCGCGCTCTTCCTGATCCATGCCGCCATGGATGATGGATAGACGATCGCCGCCATACCCGCTCGCGGCGAGTATCTCGTGTAGCCACCGATGCGTGGTGCGATATTCGGTGAAAAGGATGACGCGCCGGTCGTTCCACTCTCCGCCCGTTTTCAGGTTCTCTTCGATCCAATCGACGATCGCCTTGGCTTTGCTGTCGGTGCGGTTGGCGGCTTTCTGTGCCCAGTCGCGCATGCGCGACAAAAGACGATTTTCTTCGTCGGTCAGGGGGGCGCTGCGCTTGCTCGCTTCCTCGACCGCTTCGCTCTGTGCCGTTTCGACCTGGCTATCGTCCGCGTAATCTTCCTCGGCTTTGAGGATCGCTTTGCGCAGAATGCGATCTCCTATCCTGTCGTCGACGATCTTCGGCTTGCCCGTCGTCAGAGTCGCAAAATGCCGCTCCAGCGTGGAGGCGAACGCCGCCGGCGAAGAGAACAGCCGCTTTTTCAGGATCGTGTTGACGAACATCGTACCCGCCGCGCCGGCTTCACGCGCGGTCTTTTGGCGACTGGTGCAATAGGCGTCGAGCGTCTTGTGCATGTCACGTTCGTCGGCGGTGAATGGGATCGACAGCGCCTGCAGATTTCTCTTCGGGTAGAGCGGCTTGCCATCTTTGTCGACGAGATCGGTCTTCAGGCGGCGGATCATCACCTGCGAGAGCTGCTTGTCGTCCGGCAGGATGTTTCGCGAAAACCGTTGGTCGTCGAGGAGCTCGAGGAGCGAGGTGAAAGACTCGGTATAGCCGTTGTGCGGGGTCGCGGTCAGAAACAGACGGTGCTGAAAGTGAGGCGCGATCTGCCGCACGAACCGGGTTCGCTGGCTTTCGAGCATGTAATGCGCGGTGCCCGCCGGGGCGACGTTGTGCGCCTCATCGACGACGAGAATGTCGAATTTTCGCGGATAGGTCGCCCTGACCGGCAGGATATCCCGCAGCATCCTCATGGGCTCGCCGGCTTTCGCCCAGTCGACCGACACGATCAGACGCGGAAACGAGGCCCAGGGATTGGCGTGGATGCCGCGCGCGCGGCGCAGCTCTTTGACGTATTCGGTATCGACGATTTTGAACTCGAGGCCGAACTTTTCGAGCATCTCGACACGCCACTTTTCCTGTAGCGAGGCGGGACAGACGACGAGAACGGTACGCGCGCGGTGGCGCAGCAGAAGCTCCTGGATGACCAGCCCCGCTTCGATGGTCTTGCCCAAGCCGACATCGTCGGCGATCAGCAGATTGGCGCGCGCCATATCGATGGCGCGCACGAGCGGATCGAGCTGAAAATCTTCGATGCTGACGCCGCTACGAAACGGTGCCTGCAGAAAACTCCTGTCGGCGTTGGTCGCCGCGCCCCAGCGCACGGCGTCAAGAAAGGATTCGAGACGATCGGAGTCGTCGCGGCCCGTGATCTCGGGAAGGCCCGCGCGTTCGACGATATGGGCTCCCGGCTCGATTTCCCAAATGACGTCGAGTTCTTCGGCCAAACTGTCTTCGTCGACAGACGACAACGTCACGCGGTGTTGCGGCTTGACCGTTTCACCCGGTGCCTTGCCGGCCTGGACATCGGCGACGATCCAATGACGTCTTCGTACTTCGACGAGTTGCCCTGGCTCCGGCACGCCACGAACCATCGTTACCCCTCCCGCGGGTCTCGCTTCTATCGCGCTTGTCATCAAGCGGCTCGTTTCTTGGGCCCGGTGTGCTCTTGGACGTGAGCCACGATCGACTTGCCGATCGCTTCGCCGAGTTTCACCGGGACGGCGTTTCCGATGAGGCGTCCGATCGTTTTGCAATAAATCGGATCGCCCTTGCGCACGAATTTATAGCTCTTGGGAAAGCTCTGTAGGATCGCGCCCTCGCGAAGCGAGATGGCCCGGTCTTGCTCCGGATGCCCGAACCGGCCGTTGCCGAACCCGAAATATTGCGTCGTCATCGTCGGTGCCGGCTGGTCCCACTCCATGCGTCCGTAGACGCTCGGATAGGTCTTACCCGTCGTGCGCTTGTGGCAGTCCGCTACGAGGTCCTCGTCCCAATCACGCCAGGTGCCCCCGGGAACGGAGGCGCGCATGCGGCGCATATTGAGGTCGGAAAGTTCGCTCGCTTGATGGAGCGGATCGGACGCGCAAGCCTCTCCGGCCTTTATGCGCGGCAGCTTGCCGATCGCTTGGCGAACGGTCTTGGGTTTCAGTTCGGTCCGCACGAGGTCTATCGGGCCCAGTTTGGAGGCGAGCAGCACGAGCCTTTGCCTTTGCTGCGGCACACCGAATTCACTACAGTCGACCACCTGATAGGTGACGTGAAACCCCAGGGACTGGAGCTTCGATACGAACTTTTTGAAGACCGCCTGCCTTGCGAGATTGGGCACGTTCTCCATGGTGATGAAGTCGGGATCGAGCTCTTCGGCGAGGCGTCCGAAATGACCGAGCAGATGCCAGCGCTCGTCGGACGGACCCAGTTTTTGTTGATAGGTGGAGAACGGCTGGCAAGGCGCGCAGCCCGCCAGTAGCGTGTAGTCCGCGCCCTTCACCTTTTGCACGAGATCGCGGCCATTCAAGTCCGCAACAGACTTCAGGAGGAAGGCGGCCTCGTTGTTCTCGGAGTACGGATAAGCACAGGCCGGATCGATATCGACGCCGAGATTGACGTCGATGCCGGCGTTCTCCAGTCCCTTGGTAAGGCCGCCAACTCCGCAAAACAAATCGATCGCCGCGATGCCGCACTCGCGTGAGCTACGCTTCGTTTTCTTCTTGGCTGCGCTCGACGTGCGTGGCATTTCCCCCTCGATCGTTCAAGATTTTTCCCCGGCCATGCCGGCCTTGATCGCCAGCAAGCGCGCATATTCTTCGACACTGATGACGACCACGACCGGACGGCCGTGTTTTTCGACAGTGACCGGCTCCGCACAGGCGGTGTCGATCATCCCGAAGCCGTAATTGGCGTCTTTGGCCGACAATGTCTTCACAGAATCAGCCGCCAGAAATCGCCATTTTGGCCATATTCGTCAATGGCCTGCGCGAGGGCAAGTATTGTTTGGACCTATCCGGAACAGATTTTGGCGTCGCCGTCAGTGATTATGGAATGTCGATATCCGCTTCGGCCCGCGCGGCGTGGGGCCTCACCAAGTAAGGACAACGGCGGAAAAGGCCGAAGGTTGAATCACCCCGCTTTGTAATACTGGACACGCTATATAGTCTTCGAGTTCGATTTCGATCCAAAATCACTTAATGGCTGTATTCACTCAGGGGGAAAATTTGACGCTTCATTCGAACATCATCGGAGAAATCAAAGAGAGCACGAGACTTTATCGGGTCTTCCCACGGCATCACTTCCTGTCTTTGTTCAAGGAGAACCGAAACGCTCTGGCTCGCCCCGCCATTTGGGAGGACCCGTTCGAGAACGTCGTTCTGAAGGCCGAGACCGTCACGGGAAATGGGGAGCGAGGAAGATTTGGCTTCCACAACGATGTTTATGGCCAATGCTGGACATTGGAAACGGCCTCGGACGCGATCTGGCAAATCTACTCTCGCGGGAAGGACGCGATACGGGTCCGAACGACTGTCGGAAAGTTATTGCACAGCCTGGCGGCCAACCATGGTGAACGGGCCCCCGCGACCTGCTTCATCGGGCGCGTGGATTATCTTTCCGACAACGGGCTGCGCGAATTTTCCCGCACAGTTTTCAAAAGCGGCATTGGCGGAGAAGCGATCGCGCGTTCGCTCCTGGCGAAACGCAAAGCATATCGGCACGAGAACGAGGTGCGCCTGATCTACATTGAGCGAAGCGACACCAAGCATCCGGATGGGCTCTATAAGTACGCGCTCGAGCCACGTGATATCATCGATCAAATCATGGTGGATGGCAGAGTGACGTACGACGAGTTTCTGCCATTCAAGAAAGAAGTCATGGAACTCACACGCCTGTCGGAGCGCCAGGTCATGCGGTCGCTGCTGTATCAGCCGCCCAAAGATTTCTTGGTGGAAGTACCGTAGGTAAAAGCCCACCTCTCACGAATTTCTGCTTCGCTCGAGCCCTCCGTCACCCTCAGAAGCGAAGGGGTGGCGGCGGAACCAGCGAAGGACGAACCGGCCTGCTTTGATGGTGGGCTCCCGAGCCCTCTTTGTCTTGCGCGAAGGATCGTCACCCGCATGGGCGGAGAACTGGAGCGCCTTGTGATGACCAATAGCATCGTCACGGCGGCAGCGCCCAGCCTGTCGATAACACGACAATGCTGGTCGGCCTTACCCCGCCTAACCCTGGCCCGGCATGTGAGGCAGCCAGAAGCCCACTAGCACGGGCTGCTCCATACGCACTCTCGATCAAGCGGCTGCGTATTCGCGCCACGGCTCATACCAATCCTCGAGGTTATCCTGTTCCATAGCCGCACGAAGACTAGCTCTAACGGAATCTGCTTTGTCTGATTGGAGGGCAGCGTTCAGGCTTCGCATCATCGCCGCGTCTTGGGGGTCTACGACGACTATCGGCTCGCCCTCAAGGTTAAGTTCCTGTCCTTCAACCCTGTCCAAGTAAGGTTGGACGGTGGTGACGTTCTTATGACCCATCATTTGCCGGGCGTTCTCAAGAACCAGACTGGCCTGCCAGAATGGTCCGTGCAGCGCGCGATCCTTCAGGTACAGGTTCCTCACGATCTCCTGACAGAAGGCATGACGCAGCATATGGCCAGAGCCAGGGACTCTCGCCTCGCCGAAAATTAGACCGAGGCGGTTCGAGATTGCTTCCTGAGATAGGGCCCTGTTCTTGTTTGATAGGAAGACATTATCCGGAAGAGATTTCCGCTTTTTGAACCGGCGACGCACAAAATCAGCACGAGTGGTCCAGACATAGTCCAAAATCTCAAGGAATAGCTTTATCGGGATTGGCGCATGTCGAAGCCCAGTTTTTTCTTCTATTTCACAAAAGACCAGTTTCCGGCCACTCTTTTGCATTCCTTTCAGAGCTTGCTTGATGATCCTCCGGTTCTCGGGAAAATGATGCTTTTTTAGAACCTCTTTATAGGATGCAATCTTCCTGAAGACGGCTTCATCTCTAAGTCCGTTAAAGAGTGAGGCGACTTTCAGGGTCGAGCACCCTCCCGCTCGAAATCCACCCCAAGCCATGAGGCTTGCGATTAGATAGTACTTCTCCGCAGTCTCCGACTGCCCGAAACGCGCAGCCGTATCAATTACTTCAAGAACCTGGTCCTCGTTGGGGGTGGTACGCTTCTTCCGCCCCTTCCTTTCTTCCGACTTCGCGTATTTCATTGGCGTGGTATGCAGCCCGTTCTCCGTCGAAAACAGTGTTTCCGAAAGATTTCCGAGCGTTCTCCCATGCAAAACCTGAAGTGTCTTGCCACGAGATTCCATCCAGTACCTGTAAAAAAGCAGAATTACGCGTAGTTTATTCGCGTTAGTCTTAGTGATGTTGAATTTTTCTTTGAAACTAGTACCTCTGCACAGAGGATTTGACGTGTTGGTTGGGTTGCAGCGTGGGTAGGCTGTTGTGGTCGACGAGCAGTTTGATACTGCGGGCGACACCGGGCTGCCTTTGGATCAAGCCGGCGTGCTCGAGGGTGCGCACCATCTGGTGGACGGAGGGTGGGGTGACTCCGAAATAGCGTTGCAGGTCGCGTTCGGCGGGCGCGCGTCCGTTGATCTGGCTGTAGGCCCAGATGAAGGCGAGGTACTGGCCCTGCTTCTCGGTGAAGCCGGGTGCTGCTGGCGTCTTCCCGTCAAGTAATTGATTCATTTTTCGATTCATCCGGAACCTCCGCAACCGAAGGAGGCTTTCCGGATGAAT